>NZ_CACXTS010000001.1 GCF_902770715.1 uncultured Methanobrevibacter sp.
CCGTAGAAAGCTGCCAACAAGCAGAAGAAAAATTCAAGGAGAGTGTCATGAATGACAAAAATGAATAATTTAACAATAAATTCTAAACCTGAAACAATTGAAGAGATTGACATTGATTTCCTCATATTTGATGTTATGATCATCAAAGCAGAGTCACTAAAAAATCGTAAACTTTTCGATTATGCAAACTACCTGGAAAAACAATTGTTGAAAATTAAGAACAGGGAAGCAACTTTAGATTTAGGAGTGCCATTAAAATGATTTTAGAATTAGTTTTTATAATTGGATTAATCACCGGCCTTGTGGCCGGTTTAATCGTTTTTTATCTTCTTTTCAGAGAAGATTTTAAAGCGTTGGATGAATTTGAAGAACGCCAAGAAAAGTATAGGAAGATGATATGAATGAATTGTGGAGAAGCAATAGAATTGTTAAGTAAATTTCCGAAAGACAAGCCAGTTAAAATATTGGCTGCAGGTGTGGATAGTTATGACACTGAAGATATTGATGAGATAGCTTACCCAGTGTATCATGATGATGAATGGGATGAGAACGGCAATCCCATTTTTGTCCAGGAAGACGATATGGTGTGCATTTTCACAAAACCATATTCTGAGATAATGTTAATGAACGGAGTGTAATAATGGCTAAATCTTGTTTAAATTGTATGCATTGCTACAATAAAGAAATCTGCACATTGCTTGATGATTTGATTTTAGGTTATTGCTGGATGTGGAGGCAAAGAGAATGACTATTGAAGATTATACTCCCAAACCTGATTGGAACGCATTAGAAAAAGGATTTGCAATTCATCAAAACCCTTACACAGACTACTGGTTTTGTAATAGTGTAGACTCAAACGAGGATGGTGAGTACCAGTTCTGTTTTAGGGACATGGATTATCAAGCCAAACAACTATGCGGATTATTAAACGGATTGTTAATCGAATACCATGCATTAAAAGAAAAATATGAAAAACTTGCAGGTCAAAAAATTAAAGATCTAAACGGACAGAAAGTACCTGTTGTTCCAGATAAAATGATACCTATATCAGAAGGTTTACTTGAGGACCTCAGGCATGAATTAGTAACATTAAACAAATTAAAAGCATTTGATGCAGCAGGTGAAAATACTGATGTTGAAAGGAGTGATTTGAATGACTGATGTTGAAATTAAATCAATCCAGAATGGTGTAAGTTTTATAGAGTATTTGGGCGAGATATTTGTTGAATATGGTGTGGACTTTGCTAAAATGTTATGTGAGGACAAATTATGTATTGAAACTGAAAGAACTATCATTTTTAATTTAAAAGACCATTTAGATAATGATAGGCAGTTAAGAATTACATTGGAGGATATTTTGAATGACTGAAAAACAATATTATTTACGGAAGAAGTGTTTAAACTGCCAACATTGGCAACGAGAAACTATTGAAAAAATAATAGGACATTATAATAATGATAAACGATGTCCGAAGATAGGATATGAACAAATATGGATTTGCCAATTATATAGTAGTAGAAATCCACATAGTATTTGTGATGATTTTGTGTTAAGTGATTATATGAAGAAACAAATAAAATCTATGGGTTTTAGGAGTTTTGAAGTTAAAGAGGATATGGTGATTTTGAATGACTGATGATGATTTTAGAATATTTCATTTATATTCAAGACTAAAAAAACTAAGAGAACAATATAAAGACCATTTACTTAATTTTCAAGTGTCTGCGAATAAAATAAATGGCATACCAGTTTTAATTATTAAAGATGAGGGTAAAGTTGTTGAATGTATTGTTTTGCAAAAAAGTATGTATGAATGGTGATAGAATGACTAAAAAACGATTTAATACTCTACATAAATACAATCTACCATTCAATGTTACAAGAGCAGATAATCCATTAGCAGATAAAGAATTGTTGAAATCTGCCCGTAAATTAGGGTGGTTTGGCAGATGTGGATTTGTAAAAAGTCTTAATGATGCTGTGAATAATGCAAGATATGAGATGAAAAAATGAGGAACTGTAAACATTGCAAATATTTACGTATAAGTATTGTTCCACCATCAAATCAACAATGGTGCAGCAGATGGGGAAAATATGTGGATATACGAATAAATTCATGTGAGGATTTCATTCATGATACGGAATTACAGGAACGATTTGAAAATGGGGAGTTAATATGATCAGTGAAGAATGTAAAAATTGCGAAATGTTAGACATGGAAAACAAAAAGTATCCTTGCAAATTAGACAACATTTTAAGATGCAACATACTTTACAGGTTTGTTAAACGTGAAGAATGGAAAATGGGAGCTATGACTTCAACGGATAATTGGTGATGGGATGGCTAGGCGGAATAGAGTTTTTGATGATGATGTGATGACTGAAAAACGTTTTATTCGGAATATTGTGGGTCAAATTTATGATGTTGAAAACGATAAGTTTCTTGATGAAGATTATGCCGGCAAACCTATTGGATATGAAGATGAAGTGGTAGAGCGTTTGAATTATTTCCACGAAGAAAACTTACAATTACGCTGGAGCATACAAGTTAGGAATGAACTAATTTTAAAAGAAGTTCAAATCAACGAAACCTATCTTGATAGAATAAAACACTTTGAAGATACTGTAAAAGAAGCTATCAAGCATGAAAAAACCGAGATGGGTCAAAGTGTATTGAAGAATCTAGCAGCTAATTTAGGAATAGATTATGACAAATTATGATGGTAAATGGATTGACAGTTTTGAAGTAGTAGTGATCCATGAAAACAAACATAAAAGGATACCTTCTAGGGTAATGTTGAGAACACCATGTATTGATTACTGCTTCAACAAAGAACAATGGATGGAATTTAAGGAAAAGGTGAATAGTGTATGATTGAAGAATATCATTTATGCAATGACTGTGAATACAGGATATATGTTCCAACGGATCCTAAGTTTAGGAGTTGGGAAATTGCATGTAAGCATAAGCGTAGTGAGGTTAACAGTTCTGGTGGTTTGACCAGTTGTCCAGTTTTCAAGGAGGATGTGAGAAGGTGAAGTTTAAGGATTGTACTTTTAACAATAAAAGTGAGATGCGGGAAAATGTTCGTAAAAAAATTTTAATTGCTTGCAGGGAAAGTATTCCTATGTTTGATAGGTTCAACACTTTCAGGGTTGATGACTACCTCAACCTTTTAATTGAAGAAACACCTTATAATCCTAACAGACATTATTTTTACGATGAGGATACAAAGGTCAAAATCAATTTAAAAGTATTTAAAAGCGTAGCAATAGAATATCTATTAGAACATATAGATGACTTCCTACTAGAAAAATATAAAAGTTGAACATCACCTAATAATATGGGAGTGATAAATGCTATATAAAAAAATACCTGGAGATCCACAAGCAAGATTCTACACTAGCAAATGCAAATATTGTGGAAAACCATATATTAAATTCCAAAACGCAACAAAATTCTGTAGCGATACTTGCAGATACTATTCAGATTTAGAACACACAGAAGAAAGAGTAAGAAAACACCGCAAAAACCACAGTAAAACAGACAATTATTGGGGTTTGGGTACGGGTTACTTACATGGAACACCAAAAAATGATTTTGAAGATGAACATGCAGCAATACAATCTGAATACCGAAGGCTAAAAATACCTGCAAAATAAAACAACAAGGAGGATAAAAATGAGAGCAAGCGATGAACTACTAGGAAATTTTACAGAAGATGATATCAAAAACCATTTTGATAACTTAAAAGATGATGAATACCTATTAATTCTATGTACAGATTATCGAGACATTTATCCAATACCACTATTTAAATCAGATAAATTGGATTTTGAACATTATTATTTAGCAGACGCAAGACCGGGTAGTCCTGCAGCTAAAAAAGCACATGTAACTGTAGTAATAAAAAGAAATAGAAATGAATTTAGATTTCCTTTGATGGGTGTTTTAGGTTTGAAAATTAAAAAAGATCAACTCCCTCCCTCATAAATTGAAGAAGATTAAAACTGAAAATACTCTCCAAATTAAAACTCTTCTTCGATATCCCCACTTTTTTTTTAAATTCGTTACAGAGTATATTGAAGAGGATATTTTTTTTAACACATTTCTTCATAAGTAGAGATTTAAATGATTAATCAAGAGTATAACTACAAACACGTTCATTGGCGATGCTATGAATGTGGTGAAACAAAAGAAATACTCTATGATGAACATCATGGAATAATCTACTGCACAAAATGCGGATTAATACTCCATGATACAAATGTTTGTAAAAGAAATTCTGGTACATAATTTAGGAAAATATAATTACTTCGGTGTTGTTTAAAAACAAAAAAAACGATTTTATCAGCCAATGGTTAAAAAAAGGGCCACTGCCATATTTTTTTCCGTGAAATCATTAATTAAAATTTTAGTTAAAAATAAAGGGAACATTTAAATCTCTCACAAGAATTAATACGTTAAAAAATTTATCCCTCTTTACAATGTAGGTAAAAAAATTTATCACTCCTAATTAAAAAAATAAGGGGGAATGTAAATAACCCCCACAAATACCTACAAAAAAATCTTCTTTTAAAAAAAAATAGATAGGTGAATGTAAAAATGGAATTCGACAACAAAACAATACTCATAACTGGATTAATAATAGGGGCAATCATTGCAATGCTAAACAACTATGAACAAATAGCACTAGCAATAGTAGCAGGACTCGTAGGATACCTCAGTAAAGATGCAAACATCACAATAAACAACCAACCCGAAAATGAAGCTGAGGAAGATGAGCTCTAAACCACTAAAAGAAAAAATACCCTACCGGAGGACAGTTTGGGTGACAGGATTCCTAAAAACAACAATCTCAACATCATTAATATCAACAGGAGTAGTCCTACTATTCAACGGCATAACCGAACATCCATTATTCAACGAATGGAACGAAATAGCAATAATAGTAGGAGCAATAATGATTCTACTCGCAATAATAGTTGTCGTGCTGATAGATCAATGGAAAGACAAAAAGAAAAAAGAAGAACTCGACATAATCAACAAACACATTGATGAAAGAGCAATCGAAATCGCAGAAGAAAAAATACTCGAAGCAATGAACAACATAAAAGAATAAAAGGTGGTTTCATTGGGGGAAATCTGGGAAGAAAGACAAACAGATGAAAAAGGCACAGAAACAGCCAGAGCATTTGAAGTATTCACCCAATATTTATATCTAGAAAAACCTAGACTATCTTACCCCAAATTTGAAAAATGGTTGATTGAACGCTACCAGGAACTGCCGGACACTGCCATAAAACCTGCAACTAAATCTAATATCGAATATTGGTCTAAAAGATGGCATTGGAAAGATAGGTGTGATTCATTTGATTTACAGCATATCGAAAAATTAAGAAAAGATAATAAAGTTCTTGTTGATGATGCTTTTGGCAACCAGGTCCGAACTCTCCTGGAACAAATTGATGATCTTGATGATGAAAGAAAATCTATAAAAAAATCCACTCTTAATAAGGATAAGAAGGTTTTATCTTTGAGACGTAATAGTGAGAATAAAGCAATTCTCATGAAAGAATTACGTTTAATCATGGGCATGTCTACTGATAATAATAAATCTGTAGTTGAACATAACGGTTTGAAAAGGTTAGCAGATGCTTTCAAGTAGTAAACAATATTGGAATTGGGGAGAAACTAGTCCCAAAAGTAAAGATTTTTTCCATAATAGTGATGCTTGGATTAACATTATAGATGGTGCTGTTAGATCTTCAAAAACTATAACGTGCAGTGCAAGATGGTTAAAATTTTTAAGTGAAAGCCCTCATGATGAATTTCTCATGAGCGGTAAAACTATCAGTACACTAAAAAGGAATGTTTTAAATAATTTCTTTAAAATGTTAAACACTGAAGACATCTGGTATCATCATGACCGCTACGAAAATATCCTATATGTTGATGACAAAACTATTTACCTCATGGGTTTTAATGATGAGGGAGCCACAGATGTTGTTGCAGGAATGACTGTTGGAGGATGGTATGGTGATGAGGTTACACGTAACCCAAAATCAACAATTGAAATGGCCATATCCCGTTGCAGTTTACCTGGAGCAAAAATGTTCCTGAACATGAACCCAGCAAGTCCATATCATTTTTTATATAAAGACTACATCAATAATAAAGACCTGTTAAAAGCAGGTACAGTTAAAAGATGGCATTTTTTATTAGAAGACAATCCTAACCTTCCAAAACAATATGTTGAAGAATTAATCCGAGTAAATAAGAAAAATCCATTGTTCTACAAAAGAAACATTCTCGGTCAATGGGTTATTGCTGAAGGTGCTATTTATGACATGTTCGATGAGGATGTTCATGTTTACAATGGATCATGTAAAGTCGATGATATGAACATCACCTGTGACTATGGTGTTTCAACTGTAACAACATTCGGAGTAATAGGCATTAAAAAAGACCTGGTCGATGGGAACACATACTATCTGGCAGATGAAACATATTATGATGCTGAAGTAAAAGGAGTAACACAATCAGATAGTGATAGAGTAGACACGATCGTAAAACTTCAAGATAAATACCACCTTACAAAATACAATACTATTTTTCTCCCGCATGATGCAGCTTCACTAAAAGCAGCATGTAAAAAAGATAAAAGAATACGAATGAAGGTAAGAACCTATACTCCAGACACTTATGAGGACATTACCACCATTCAAAATTTATTTGCTAATAATCGATTTTTCATAAACTCAAAATGCAAACATAGCATTACTCAAGCTCAATCTTACTGTTGGGACACCAGAGCCCAACAACGTGGTGAGGACAAACCATTGAAAATTGATGATCACTGTCCAGACATGTGGCGTGGAGGCATACTAGGCCCACGTAAAAACAAAGGAACATCATTAAGAAAACGTAAAAAAAGGAGTTAAAAAGAATCATGAAAGTTGTTACTAACCAATTTTTAAGACAAGCCGTAATCAAAAGTGTACTTAATGAATACGATATAAAATCACAAGAATTAAGTAAAGATGACTTACAATATGGGGATGAAGTAATCCAACCTCCATATGACCCGTTTAAACTTAATAAATTAAGAGAAGTTTCAGGGTTACATGATATTTGCATCACTACAAAATGTGAAGATGCTATCTTCAATGGTAAGAAACTAATTAGTAAAAACGGTAAAGACATACCTCCTGAATTGGATGAAATTTTAAATGATTTTAATTTTGATGAGGAAACCGAAAAGTTCACTGAAGACCTGGACACATTTGGTTATGCTGGCCTTGAAATCTTAAGAGAAGGTAATCAGTTCAAAAGCATTAATCATATCAGCAGTTTGTATCTGAGAATGTGTAAAGATAAGAAAAGAGTTGTTAACAAAGTCGGAACTAAAACCACTTATTTTAAAGTATATGACCCTAACAATAACGATGTCTTAAACAAAAATACTGGAAGATTTAATGAAGGCATAACTAGTGAAAATATTGCAAATGAAATATTATGGTTTAACACTCATTCTTCAGATTCCAAAGTCTATGGAAAACCTAAATACTTATCAGAATTACCAGCAATCATAACAGACAATGCAATTGTTGAATATCAACATTCACATTTCAGGGCAAAAGGAGTTCCTAACTATGTTATCACAATCAGCGGTAATGTTGAGGAAAAAGAAGATTATTCTGCTGATGATTTTGAAAGAGACTTGGAAAGAGAATTTAAAGATGTGACTAATGAACCAGGAACTGCAATGTGCATTTTCTTACCTAGTGAAGATAACAACCTTACGGTTTCTGTTCATAAAATTGGTGAGGAGAAAAAAGAAGGTAGTTTTCTTGAATTAGCTGAAAGTATTGGTGATCGTATACGTCGTGTTCACCGTGTACCTCGTGAGAGACTCGGTGACAGTGAAGGTTCAGGAGTAGGTTCCAATCGTACTGAAATGCTACTTAAAAATTACAGTAAATCCACTGTTGGAACATTACAAAAAAGAATCGCAAACTTCATCAATAAAACCATTATCAAACATGAATTTGAAACTAATGATATTTTAATTGAATATTTACCTGTTAATTTTGAAGAGGAAGAAAACATTCTTGAAAGAGGCATTAAACTCTTACAGAATGGTGCTATGACTTTAGGTGAATTTGTTAACAGGTTTGGTGAACCTTTTGGTTTAAGTATGGATGAGAATAATGAGTATTATGATACTCGATATATGAATAATCAATCATTAGATACTGTGTTGTATGGTAATGATCCAATGGATGCTGAAGGTAAATTAAATAAGATGATTGATGACATGGAAGAGGATATGAATAATCTTAATCCTTCTCAATTTGAAGAGGATGATGATTTAGAAGAATAAAACCTAAATTGGAGCATATGATGTATACAAGACAACAACAATTAATTTATGCAAAACAATTAAAGAGATTGCATGAATTATATGTGATAAAGAGTAATATTCATCTAACTTACAAATATAAGAATCAAAACAAAGCAATAAACAAAGCACAATCCTTGCAAGATAAAATTATCAATGCAATCATAGATGATGCTGTTTATGGAAATGCTTCCAGTATCCGAAATATTGATTCTATTATTGAAGAGTTAATGACTACTACTTTAGAAAATGAAAGAAAACGTATACATCATGAACCGGATAGATGGGTTGATCATGCTGTCGAAGCTAATGCTGGAAGATATAGTGAAATATTAACTAATCGTATCAACACCGAGGCAATTAAATTAGAGCAGAAAATAGAATCTGAACTCCGCAGTGGCATCCATAATGGTTTAAGTGAAGCTCAAACAAAAAGAATTCTCAAAGAAAAATACGGCAACACTGCAAAAGCAAGAATCAGAAACATCATAAGAGACAGCGTACACACAAACGAATCCAACATCAGTTTCATCAATGCCTTAAATGAAGGTTACTCTTTTAAGGTTTGGATGAATGGTGCAGGTAAAGGAAGAGTAAGGAGATGGCACAGAGCAAAAATTATTGCACCTGTACCAATTGAGGATTACTTTGATATCTACGGACCATATGGTCACAAAGAATCAATGTATCCTGGAGACTTATATAGTGGAGCAGAAAACGTGGCTAATTGCAGATGTTGGTTAAGATATACCAATCGCAGACCTGAAGGATTGGGCAAAACACAAAACGTCTTCAATATTCCAACCACTTCATACCTACATCCATCAAATAAACCCGGCAATAATGGAAATACTACTGGTGCAAAAACAATATCAGTAGAAACCATTAAGACACGTATATCACAAACCCGAAAAAAAGTAACTTCCAAGATTAAAGGTATTGGTAAGAAACTCACATCAAAAATCAAAACACCAAAAGTACAATCCACAAAACATGATCCAAAAAAGAAAACTCAAAAATCAAATTTAGGTTTCACTAATTTAAATCCTAACAATATTCCAAAAAAATTTAACAAAAAGATTTCTAAAGTTGATAATTCCTCACCTCGAACAATAGAACAAATTAGAAAAGATATCTTAAATGATAAGTCTTTCACAAAATTCATTGATGAAATATTATACCACAATAATAAAACAAAAGGAAACTTGATTGAATATTTAACAATTGTTGATAAATCACATAAAATTTTAAAAAGATTTATTAAAGGAATTAATGGGCATGTTAAAATCCCTGAAAAATTTAAAAATAAAAAACTTCATATGACTATTCATAATCATACTCATGGGGCAGTAATACCTTCACGTGGGGATATGGTTAATAATTTAAAACATGATGCTAAATATGGAGTTATCACTGCTGAAACTAGATTTGGAGTAATAAAATACAAGACAAACTTATCGTTAAACCAAAAAGAGTTAATTTTAGCCGTACATTCCACATTTGTATTCAAGATTTTCGATGATTTTGAAAAAGTTGAAAGTAAAAAAATTAAAGGTATGGATAAAAATTCCGATGAGTATACTATATTATTTAATCAATTCGTTTCAAAGAATATTAATAAATATGTGAATGAATTTAATTCTAGACTAAAAGTTTATGATGTAGAAATTACATATATTAATATACAAAGGAGATTCCGATGAAAATGAATAATATTGGTTTGGAAGCATATTATTTTAAATGTATTAAAACTATGTACTCTTTAGAGGACAATCCAAAAGAATTACTTAATTTTCAACGAAAATTAAAGGAAGAAAATTTAGAGAGATATATTGAAATATTAAATCTAAAAAAGAGTTTGGAATCTGAAATTGTCAATATTAAACAAGCAATGTTGTATGGTGATGATCCAATTATCAATGAGAAATTATTTTCTAATGTCTAATTTTTATTGTTTTTTTCTAATTCGTTACAGTGTATATTGAAGAGGAGGTAAAATTTTTTTCAATTATATTTACACTTGTAATCTGTTTATGTTTTGTACGAATTTTTAGTAACCCGAAAAAACCAATTTTTTGACTCTATTTTAATTTTTTGATTAAACATTTTATTACATAAAAAAAATATTTTTGAAAAAAATTTAATTATCTTCTTCTCAATTTCTATCTTTTAAAAAAAATATAATAGACCTCAAATGACTATTGGAGGCAATAAAAAGATGATTGTTAAAGGACCAATTCTCATACCAGGTATTCCAGATATGTCAGGGGATATACTTGACGAGGAAACTGTTCGAAGAGCAGCTTTAATAATCGCTCGAAATGGTGTTCTAACTGATGTTCAACATACCCTACGAAATGTGGGCAAAATACTTGGATTATATGTTCTTGACACACCAATGGATTGGAGAGGAGACATGCTACCTAAAGGCACCGTCATGGGGAGTATTGATGTAATCGATGATGATATACAACAAGGCATCCGTGAAGGTAAACTAAACGGTTTCAGCATTCTTGCAGCTCCAACACGCACAATGGAAGAAATGAATAGGGGGATAAAATAAACTATGGCTCTTGAATTTAAAGATATTGGTGATTGGACTCCTTCTACAATAAGCATTGTTGATGTTCCATACCATCCTTTAGCATATTTTGAAGTGTATGAGAATGATGAGGAATTCGTTAAAAAATTTAGTGAATCGAAGAGGGATATAATGGCTAATAATCCAGATAGTGAAACTAACGTAACTATGAGTGAAGGTTTCTTTGAAAGACTGTTAAATACTCTTGTAGCTAAAAGAGCTCCAGAACCAACCCAAACCCCACAAAAACAAACTGGGGATGATGAAGTTACTAACGCTCAAATTTTAGAAAAATTAGATAAAATCGATGCTAGGGTAACCGCTATAGAAAATAATGTGGAACCTAGTGAACCAGACCCAGAACCAAACAATGATGATGATCCTGAAGGTGATGACGCTAATAACCCAGAACCAAACAATGATGATAATCCGGCACCACAAACTGTTGAATTACCATTAAATGAAGATGGAACACTCAACCTTGATGATGGTGTTGTAGCAAAATACCTTCCAAGAGGCACAAGTATTTCACAAGCATTAGATGTGGATCTTCAACGTGGAAATTCATCCGGTAAATCATTGAATGAACGTACTGGTAGAAATGAAAATGGTATGAATTGGTAAACATCATATTTAAAGTCTTATTTTTAAGTGATTAAATCATGTCAATAAATATTGTTGAAAACGAAATTAAAAATGCCGTAAAGCTCGGTAAAAAATTTGTAATTAAATTTGTAGACATCGGCGAAGGTGAAGGAAAACTTAATGATGGTATTCTTCAAGCAGAAAAAGCTCCTACTTACCTTCAAAAATTAGATGAAGAAGCAGTATTCCTTAACAGGACTAAAAGAATTTTATCTACTAACCATAAAAGGCAATTAGATAAAATGGAATTAAGAGTAGAATTAGAAGCAGGCAGATTAAATGGTGTGCCTCAAGTATTATCTGATTCTCAAGACCCTAACTTCTCAAGCAGGAATTTCGATGCTGAAGAACTCCGTGCATTAACAGGTCTTCATACAACTGTAATGAAAGACAGTATTGAAGGTCAAGGATTCATGAACACCTTAACTTCAAGATTCGCAGTTGCAAACGGACTTGCAGCAGAAAGAGTGTTAATTTTCGGAGATAAATCATCTAACAATCCACCATCCACCGCATATAAAGTAATCGACGGTATCTGTAAAAAAATGGGTGATGACGCAGATATTAATAATGAAACTATTGATTTAACTGCTCAAGATTCAGATCCATTAACTGAATTCTACAGATTCTTAGACATGTTCCCAGATGTTTACAAAGTTGATGGAGGCATGGCTTGTTTCGCTCCATCCAAATTTGTAAGAAGCGTAAGAAGATTCATCGTAGGCAACCATTACAAATTCAACATTGATGCTTCCATTAATCAAGATGGAATTCCTGTTGTTGAAGATGTTCCATTAATCGCTGTTCCACAATTTAGTCTTCCAACTGCTTCAAATCCAGTTAACGGTTTCACCAGAAAACCGATTATCTTAACTCATAAAGAAAACATCCAATGGTTAGCAGACCCAGATGACATTCTCGTTCAATCTGCATTCAACCTCAGAGCTAACGTGTGGGATATTGCTTCTACAATGTATAATGATATTAACTTTGCTCAAGAAGATGGTTCTGCTTTAGCATGGTTAATTGAAGGATCCGCATCCACACCTGAAGTTACTCCAGGAGCAGATGACCCAGAACCAGTAACCCGTAACATCTCAGTATCCGTAACCGATGGAACCGACCCAGTTGAAAATGTAGATGTGGTATTGGAAGATGCTGAAGAACACCAATACACTGGTAAAACAGGTTCAGCAGGTGGTTGTACAATAAGTAATGTTCCAGAAGGAACCTACAGTGTTGCAGCTTCCGCAACAGGATACACTGATTACACTGGAACATTTGAAGTAAGTGAAAATAACACTACACTTAGCATCACTTTAACTACACAATAAGATTACTGGGGTGTAGGTCTTGTATTGCACAGTTGATGATGTGAAAAACTTATCCGGAATCAAAGCAAAAAGCTTAGGATTCAAAGATAACGAGAAGGATTTTGAAGAGTTAATCGAGGATTGGATAGAACAATCTGAAGGATTAATCAACTCCTATTGCAACAGAAAATGGGAATCTGATGTGCCTTTAGCTGTGAAAAATGTATGCATTAGATTAGTCTCCAATATGATTGCATTTCACATTTCACGTGGTGAAAAACCAATCAAAAAAGTCAATGATTACACTACTAAAATTTATTCAAGTGAAGTTTTCACATCAGACCTCAAACAAGATCTCAAACCTTTTAAGAAATCATCACGAGTAAAAGTATTCAGAATATAAGAGTTGGTTCATGATGGTTACAATACACATCAGACTTGAATCAAACATTCATCTTTCTGATAATGCTGCAGAATTTAAAAAAGCACTTTTAAACCAGCTAAGTAAAAATGCTAAAACTATTCTTGAAAAAAATACTCCAAAACAATCAGGTCGTGGGGCGAATAATTACAGGATTAATAAATCTGAAGACAAGCATGAAGTAACTAATGATGCTTCATATTTAGTATTCCCTAATGACGGTACTGGTATTTATGGTGTTAGACATGCAGTAATAAGACCTAAAAGAGCAAAAGTATTGCACTTCACTTGGAAAGGCCGTGAATGGTTTCTTAAATATGTTAAAGGTCAAAAACCTCAAAAATTCGTTGAAAGGAGTATTCCAGAAATCATACAATCTGTTGAAAGTGCTGTTGTAATTGCTAAGAAAGGAACATTAGAATAAAAGATGGTGTGAAGAGCTATGTTGAATATTATTGAAGGGCCTGAAGCAGTAACAAGAATGGTGAAACAATGCATCACTAAAGAGTTAACTCCAGAAGGCCTATTATCTGATGTTGAAACTTTCGTTCCGAGTTATCGTTCCGATGATGAAATAGAAGAACCATGTATCTGGTTATTCGAACAGGAAACAACAAGTGCAAGTGGAAAAGGAACACTTTCAGACAAATTAGAATTACAAACTCCTTTCGATTTTTATTGTATAGTTTATGATGAGGATGACATAGAACAATCTGAAATAAAAGGGAAAAATTTAGCAGCAAGAATAGCAGCATGCATTGCTAAAAATCATAATAGAGTGCTAAAAGAAGATACGATGATTCAAGGTTTAAAACCAGTATTTGAATCATTATCTCCTGTGGGTTTCATAGAAGATGAGGACTTGGGGGAAAAAGTACCTATTACAAAGCTAAGAATTAATTTCACTTATTATGTAGATTGGAAAATATGTTGCAGATTTCAAAATCAAAATAATAATATTAATGGTGATTAAATGGTAGATAGAGGATTTGGATTACAATTAGAAGATTCTGCTCACTACGGTGTTGTTGAGCCAATAACTGAATTTAATGAACATAATCTTGACTGGTGGAGTGAAGCAGATTCAGCTAACTTCAAATTAAATGATAAACCAGTCACTAAATCAGGTTCATCTAGAATGAACAAAGTATCACGTGCGGGAGTCATTAAACCAACTGGAAATACCAAAGCAGATGCAGATTTACAAAGATTTGCATGGTATTGGCGCGCATACTTAGACCATTACAAATATACTATTAACTCTCAGGATGTTCATATTCACGAATTCTGGGGCGGGGAAAATAAAAAACTCCAATCATTCAGAGCAGTATCTGTAGTGGATCAATTGAAAAAATATGTCTTCGGATTATTATGTGACAGCTTAAAATTTGAAGTATCAGATGAATCCATGAGCGTAGAAGCAAACTGGGTTTATAAAACAGAACATTCTGGAATTATCGGTAGAAACGGTGAAACATTCACTAAACCAGCCCCATTAGAAAATGATTTATTCTTAATGTTCTATGATATCGGTTTAGAACTAAACAACCAACCAATGACCGGTATCGGAACCAACTTAACTTTTGAAGGTAAAAACAATCTAGCTGTGGACAATACTATTGGTTTCGGTTCAAGAGCACCGCAAGCATCTGCATTAGCACAAAAAAGAGAAAACACTCCAAGTGTAACTATTACTTTAACTGAAGAAACTATTGAATCTATATTAAAAGCCGAGTATGGTAAAGTAGGTTCATTTGAAGTAGGCGACAGCGGAGCTTATGAACCTGCAAAATGTACAATTCTTGAAATTCCATTCGGTATAAATGTCCGCCTGTGCGAATATCCAGATTTAGAAATGAAAATATTATTCCCAATGTGTACATTGGCTGTTGAATATGACATGTCCGGTGCAGACGCTATTGATGCAACTATCAGCATGGAAACATTAGGTTCAAATGAAGTTACATTAAATGATGGAATTACAAAAGTTCAAACTGACATGTATGTCTTATTAAAAAATAATCAAAGATCACTTACAAAATCTGATGTAATATTTGATGGATCTTCATTCCAATACAATGAAGAGGGAGTAACAGTAACTTCTACTAGTGATGGTATTCTTGTCACCAATATTTCTGAAGAGGTCACTGGAAAAGTTTACAGTGCAAATAAACCAGGTACTGGAAGTAATGTCCATGACTGGGAAGCTCCATTTACAATCGAAGGGGATATTGTTGGTAGTACGAATAATGTTCGTTTACAATTATTTGAATCTAGTGAAAGTTATGTTTCACGTAGTTTGGAACAATTAGGAATCGCAAATGGCGGGACCTTTAAAATTACCTATGATGGTACTACTGTAAATTATTATGTTAATAATAGTATTGAACCAGTATATTCTGTTGAAAAAACTTTCTCTGAACCTGTTGAAATTCGTTTCCACATGTACCCTGAAGGAAGTTTCACTTACAGACAATTCGTAATTTATCAAGATGAGGATGCAGGTAACCGTTCTGTTCCTGGTGAAACAATGAATTTAAACCTCAATAGGAACATTTCTTTAAACAATCCTTTTGAAGAAAATGAAGAATTAGACCTTGAAGAGGAAGATGATGACTCTCCCACTAGGCAGGTAAACCCTGAAACCGTCAATATCAGAGTATGTGTAACTGATGAAAATGATGATTCCGTAGCACGTGCTAATGTAAGCATTGATGAAATCACATCAACAACAGGATCAGCAGGAGGATGTACTCTTCAAAATGTACCTATTGGTAGTCAAACAATAACTGTTACCGCTGAAGGATTTGAAGATTACACCGAAACAATTGAAGTAACACTTGAAAAAACAGAATTTGAAATAACATTAACTGAGGTGTAAATTTATGGTATTATCAATATCTGAAATACTTAATGGGAGAGATGATTTTCAAGAGTATCATGTTAAATCATTAGGTGGTGAAATTTGCTTAAGACCTTTAACTAGTGGTGAATGGGATAGGATTGATGAAATCAAACAAAAAGACTTAGGTGATTACACAATCAATGAAAAAACATTCACTAAAAAGAAAAGAAGAGTTAAAGGTGAAATGGAATCACGTGCTAAATTTAATATCAATGCATCATCTAAAGCCACTAAAAAGGCAATGTATGAAGCAATCAGATTAAGTACGGCTAATGAGGGTAATCCTGAAAAATGGAGTCTTGATCAAATCAAAAGGTTGCATAAAAATGAGGTTCTTGAAATTTATGAAATAATTGAAGAAATCTCCGGTGCTAACGATGAAGATTTAGAGGATGAAATTGAAGACTTTCTTGAAAACGAGTGAAGGTCGAAGGATTGTATGGCTTGATTACTGTGGTTATCCTTTATGTGATAAACAAAATGATTTAACTCCAGTTCAAGCAATTTTCATTGATAAAGGTAGAATAAAATTATTTAAGGAGATGAATAAAGTAGAATAAAACATCATATTATTCTTTTTTATTCATCTCCTTTTTTTTTATTCAAAAAATTAGTATGGGAGGTGAAAGTGATGGTGTCAAAACAAGTAATCCGTGTGATAATAGAAGCAGAAGAAACAGTAAGTAAAGTTGCAAAACAAGCAGAAAAAGCCGTAAAAGACATGGGAGTAAAGGGAAAACAAGGGATGAATGGAATAAATCAAGCATCCAAATTACTACATCAAACCATGTCCAAGATGGAAAAAGTGGTAAAATCTGCACAAACAAAATTTGACAGTCTGCGAAAAAGTGGATCCAATGCATTTGACAAAATCAAACAAAAAGTAGGAAATGCAGTCAATAGCATTGGTAAGATAACAAATGTTTCACAATCTGCTTCTCAAGCAATGGAAAGAATCAAAGGTGTTTCAGATTCGATTAAAGAAAAATTTGATACAATTAAAAATTCTATATCCTCAGTTGGTTCAGAAAGTTCAAAAATGGGAACTTCACTTACAACTAGTGCTACATCTTCAAATTCAAGTTTATCATCAATAAGTTCAACAATTGGAAATGTTAAATCTAAATTAATTGGTTTGGGTAGTGCTGCAAAGTCTAGTATTACTTCAGCATTCACAGGATCAATAACAAATGCAAAAGCAAAACTCACTAGTCTTGGTGGTTCAGTAGATAAAATAAAAGCTAAACTTGCACAACTTAAATCAAGTTCTGCTGGAGCCGGAAAAGGGTTGGGTTTTCTAGGTAGTGCAGCATCAATGACTGCGGGAATGATAGGATATGATCTTGTTAATGGTTTTGCAGAAGCAGCAAGAGCAAACATAAATGCTCAAGCAAACATCGATGCTTTTGGTAAAAGAATTGGTATGTCCAAGTCTGAAGTTGAAAGCTTCAAAAATAGTATGGGCGATTTACAAAGTGAGTTCAGAAAAGTAGATATGGATGCTGTTGGTGCTTCAGCACTAGAGATGGGAGTAAAACTTGGAATAAGTAAAGACAAGATGGTTGATTTATCCCGAACTACAGCTATTATGTCCTCTGCTTTCGTTAAAGAAGGCCGTACCCAGGAAGACGCTATTCTTGCAGTATCTGATGCAATGGATGGTCAATTAAAAAGATTACTTGAGCTAGGTATTGATGAACAAAGATTAATAGATAACGGCTTTAAGGGAAACTATGAAGATAAAGATAATCTTTTGCAAGCATTGAATCAGACATTAGGCACTATGGGTTTTGAAGAAACTGCAAAACAAGTTAAAACTTTAGACGATGCTTATGCAGCCCTTACTGTTAGTGGGGGACAATTATTATCTGCAATATTAGTACCTTTAACTCCTTACCTTGTTGAAATTTCAAATGGTTTTTATTATGCAGTTACAAAAGCAAAAGCATTTATCAAAGGAATTCAAGATGCTTGGAATGGTTTACCTGATTGGGCTAAATATGCAATAGGCATTACAGCAGTTGCATTAGCAATTGGAAGTATTGTTGCTGCAATGGGAGGATTAACTGCAATATTTGCACCAGTAATATTATCTATTGGAGCATTTGTAGCTGCGTTTAGTTGGCCGTTAGTGGCTATTGTTGCAGCAATAGGATTGGTAATAGCAGCAGTATATGAATTAGGCAAAGCGTTCGGTTGGTGGAGTGATGTAAGCAGTATGTTAGAAGCCATTCAAGCCGGTGTAATGCGTTTATGGAGTGCTTTTATTCATCATCCAGATGTTGAGAATACTATTAAAACTATTGGTGCTGTTTGGCAATGGTTAGTTGAAGTCACTAAGCCAGTTGTTGATTGGTTACATGGAATTTGGGATGAAATGTTCCCTGCTTCAGCTAAAGATAAAGTTGATGGAACACGTGCTATTATTGATGCTTTAGGGTTAGCATTTCAAATATTGTCCGCTCCAGTTAGATCTGTAATCACAGTATTGTCTGCTTTGTATAATTTCTGTTTACCTATAGGTCAAGGTATTTATGAAGCGTTAAAACCTATTGTATGTATTCTTCTCGGTTGTAGTCCCGGTATTGTTCCGGCTTTACAAACAGTTCAAGAAGTTTTCATGACTGTTTGGAATGCTATTGTATCCTTGTTAAGTGGAATCATTCCTACTGTACTTAGTGCTATTCAACCAGTATTGGATTTGTTAACTTTAATTGGTACTTTCTTAATAACTACATTCCAGTTTGCATGGCAAACAATGATTATGGTATTCACTACTGTGTGGAATCATTTACAAGTGATTATATTAATCTTTAGCCAGTTCTTAAGTGGTCAAATTACTTTACAGGCAATGCTTGGTCAAATATGGGTAGTTATTAAATCTTTGTTCTTTTCAGTATTAGGTTTGATTATTAGTAGGGCATCTACCTTTGCAACTCAACTTGTTACTCATGCAATTAATGCTGCTAGAGGATTTGTTAATGCAATTATTAATAGGATAACAAGTCTTCCAGGTAGAGTCTACTCTTTACTTTTAACTGTTGTTAGTAGGATTGTGAGTGCTGGTGCAAGTTGGGCGAGTAATGCTGCAAGTTCTGCATCAAGAATGGTGTCTGGCGTAATCAATCATGTTAGCCAGTTACCTGGTAAAGTTGGTCAGGAATTCATGAATATTGGATCAAGGATAATGAGTGCCGGTAGTGACCTTATCAACAAAGCCAAGAATATTGGTAAAAATATTGTTGATGGATTATTAGGTGCTATGGGTATTCATTCACCAGGTATTATTCAGACTAAAGTTGTTGATGAATTTAAGGATATGGTTGGTGGAATAGCTGACCAGATGAAACCTGCTGGTGAAATTGCTAAAGAATTTGGTGAAACATTAGTTGATGAATTTGGAAATCCATCACTGGAAGCTAACACTAGTCTGGTTCAGGATTTGGACGCTCCAAGTATGAACATGAATGTTGGTATGGACACTACAGACTTAAGTTCTGCAAATCAGGATGTTATTAATCAATACGGTAATCTTGCTAATCTTACTGGAAACAGTCTTCAAAGTATGGTTTCACAGGATAAAATTGCATTTGACAGTATTAAAGCAAATGACACTACACAAATGAGCAATATTGCTGCTACTGTTGGAACTAAAATGCAACAAATGACCAATAACGTTAAAACTAACATGGATAGTATTGTTAATAAAAACAAACAAGGTTTTGTTTCCGCTAAAAACAATACTAATATTCAATTAAACAACATGGTTAACAAAACCAAAACTGCTAACAGCAAAATGATTAGTTCCTGGAAAGGAATGACTAATGATGTTATTAGTTTTGCAGGTAAAATCAAAACCCAATCCAGCCAACACTTTGATCAACTAGGTAGTAAGATTGGAAGTTTTTATCGTAAACTTCAAAATCCTGGTGGTTTTGGTGCTGGTCCTTCAAGTCCAAGTGGCCGAGTTTCAACTGCTAAACGCAGTGGAACAAACGGTTTTAGAGCTATTACAAATGCTCTCAGAAAATATCAAATGCCACAAACAATGACCTTAAGTGAAATACGTACCAATCCTTTCATATCAATGGATAATGTTGGATCATATGTCACTGGCAATAATAATAGATTCAGTGTAGCGGATCTTGTCAGAGCAGGTAACTTCAAAATACCTATTGGCCTTGAAGATCCATTCAATAAAAAGAGCGGTGCAGGTTGGTTGGATGGTGTTGGTAAACACATCAATAAAATCAAATCCACATCCGACAAATGGAGAATGAAAGGCCCTAAAATCATTGGCAAATACGCTACAAGCATTGGGTTTAAAGTTGGTGATTTTGAAAACGGAACTCCTAATATTGATTTTGCTACCTTTAAACAGATTGCTGAAGATGTGTTCAGCCAATGCCATTATGCTTTCTACTTTGACAGTAACAAATGGGGTAGTTGGATGAATGCTTTCCAGCATGGAGATATGAACTGTAGTGATTCCTCAGATGCAATTATTGCGATGGCTCATAGTATGGGCTTACCTGCAAGTAAAGTTCATGGTCATTGGGGAAGTGTAGGTCATTTCTGGGCTAATGTTGCTGGTCATAAGATGGACACTACTGGTTGGATGAATCAAAGGAATTGGACACCATCTGCTAGTCATGCGGGTCCTGCTCCAAGAGGATTAACATTTGGCGAGTTTATCGATGCAATTAACTCCAATAATGAAACTGCTCCTTTAGTATTGAATGAAGGCAGTAATGAACATGAGGTTAACGGTAAAGTTACTGTTGAGCATATTCATAAGTTCATTGATTTGCCGGATTCTGTTTCTGCTGAGGAAGTTGCAAGATTAATCAATGATGCTCCTGAAGATGATAATTGGTTAATCAAATTGATAAAATTATTAGTGAAAAATAAAGACTTCCAAAACTGGGATTTAAGGGAAAAAGGCCGGTTGGAAGCTAAAAATATCCGTGCAGGAGGTGTCTAAATTTGGATAAGTTAATTTTAAATCCAGAAGGAATAAGAGGTTTAGGGAATATCCTCCCTAGCAAATCCTCTTCTGATTTTAGGAATTATCAATGTAAAGTGAGTTCAAGCACTGATACTGTAAATGGTGAAAGTATGACTGTTTTCTCATTATCTGCATTGAATGGTGCGATTTTGGAGATTAATAGTGGTAACTTTTTTAGTAGTGCAAGTAGTTTTAATGTGAGTTGTAAATTGAAAAAAGGTTCTACTGCTATTGGTTCTGCATCAGTAACTTGTATTGTAAATGATACTAATGTTTTAACAGGAAATACAAATAGTAGCGGTAATGTTACTTTTTCTATTCCAGTAGAAGTTGGTGTTGTTAGTTATTTCATTGAAGTAGCTTATGCGGGTACTAGTAGTGTTGCAGGTTGTGCAAGTTATATTCATGTAAACTGTGGAGATATTACTAATTTTGATTTGGATAGTGATAAAGAGATTATGCAAATCGGGGATGTGATTGATTTAATTGCAGATGTTGAACTTGATGGAATCAGTGATGTTAACGGTTTAAATGTTGATTTCATAGAAAAACAGAAATTCCGGTATGGGGATAATGGTACTAATGCAGATAATACGAATATTTGGGAATTAAGTAATACGACTTTATCTCGTGAAAATGGATATTCTGTTGTAACGGCTATTAATGATTCTTTAGCAAAATCAATTGTATTTTCACAGGATTATCTCTTTTCAGATGGAGATATTGTTGAATTTGACTTTAAACTAAGCAATGGTTCGAAAACGTACGGGTGTATTTATATTAGGGATCATACTAGTTCATCAAGTTTTGGTAATTTTTCATTAAGTGATATGGGTAAAGAGACGGATGAATGGGTGCATATTAAACTTGTACCTAAGGGAAATACATTATATGTGTATGCTGATGGTAGTGACACTCTAGTTCAAAGGTCATTATCTAATACTGATGATGCAGGTTATCGTTTGATGTTTTATAGTGGAAAAACTCAAAACCCAACGTTTTACTTTAGGAATCTTCGTGTTTCACATGATGAAATTGTATCAACTGTTAAAACTAGTCATGGAAAAGCAATTGCAACTGTGGAAGCAAATCAGAATGGATTTACGGAGTATTCTGCAAAAGTGAATAATATAACTTCAGAATGTGACGTTTATGATGTTTTCATGTATGATGAAGGTACTTTGAAAAATAAAAACGAATCATGGTACAATTATAGTAATCGTGCGAGTATTAATGTAACTAATGAATGTACGAGGATTACTGGTGAAACTGTCCAACAATCATATTATTATGCACTGAAAAATGGTGTAACTGATGCTTCTGCAAGATATGCTTATACTGATTTTATCATTGAATGTGATATATTAGGTTATGGTGCGAATAATGATGGTTTTGTTTTCTATGATGGTAGCACCAGACAAGACATTTATTTCCATAATATTGATGTCACAGAAGAAAGTCATGTGAAAATTGCTTTTTATGGATCACTATTCAGAATATTCGTGGATGGTGAAGAAAAAACTTCAATTCCATGTACTTTCAATTCATTGATTAGTCTCGGATTCCTTGCAAGACCTAATTCTTTTGTTGAATACCGAAATTTCATGATTTACCAATTATAAGAGGTTGTATTATAATGTCAAGTTTAACTAAATATCCAACAACAGTAAGCCAGAGTAGTGGAACTAATATCCGTGAGTTTAGTAGTCTTGCGAATGTGAAAAATGCAACTTCCTATGCAGTTTCAAATGGTAATGTTGCATCAAGCACAGGAACAAAAAAAAGACCTGCTACAATAACTGCTAAAAATTTCAAATTTAATATTCCAAATGGTTCAAAAATTACAAAGATAACAGTTGAATATGCAAATGCTTACACTGGAAATATTAGTATTGCAGGACCATCAGTAGACTTGTTAAATGTTAGTGCAAAGGCCAAAAAAGGTAAAGCATTAACTAAAACAGTTACTAAAACAAGTCTGTCATGGACAGGTAGTTTTAGTGTTGCCTCAGTGAATAGTAGTGCTTTCGGTGTTAAAATTAATTATCCTGCTAATACTAAAGCTGATGTTGGAAAAGTAAAAGTAAAATACGTCCGAATTATTGTTACTTATTCTACTCCAAATTTCACAATTTCTAGTTCAAAAATAAGCGGTGAATATACTGATGATGAATTTGAAGTGAAATTAACTTGTAATAATAAAGGTAAAACAAGCGGTGGTACGAACGTGAAAATAACACTTCCAAGGGGGGTTTATTTTGTTCGTAAAAGCAGTGGTGATGGTAGTATATCTAATAGTAGTAGTTTAGTTTGGAATACTGGAATTGGTTCGAAATTAAGCGCAAGTGTAAATATTATATTGAAAATCACTACTGATGGAGATCATACTATTAGTTTAAGTGAAACCGCAACAAGCCATACAAATACCCTAAAAATAAAAACAACACAAGCCCCACCCGATACTGATGATGAAACTGGAGAAGGTACGCCAACTCATGGTGGTGAAGGCAGTATTCATAATTCAAATACTCAAGGCACGGCTATTCCAGTAACGGGATATGTAGGTTACCCTATTCCTATTTGTATAGATTTTGAAGATAATTATAATTCTCAAGTTATTTATGTCAAAAGTAGTAAAGATTTGGAGTTAATAAGAGGCAGGTCAGAATACATAGATTGGACAGATGAGGATGGTGAATATTCTGATGAGACACTTTATTTACAAGGGGGCATTCTTGAACAGGAAATCACTGATACCTGGTTTTATGTTACTAATGATGGGAAATTGTACCTTTTTGTAGGATATCCTGATTATGAAAAAACTGAATTAACTGTCTATATTAGTGATTGGTATACTGGAGAAGAGGAGTATGAAGGACATTTCAGTATTGAAATAAAACCAAAACCTGAAGATATAGGTGATAAAGTTAGTTTAACTGTTTTGAAATTAACTAGTGAAGAAACAGACAGGTTAAGTGATGGGTATAATTATATTGTTTCCTCATACTTGAAAGAAGTTACAAGTGATTATTATGTTCGGGATTGGGGTAAAAACTTCCGTATGGGAGTTTTAAATGGAGAATTACCATCATTGAATACTAATTATTTACCTACTCAAGATTTCAATAATATCACTGCTTGGAGTGATCCACTTAAAGAGCCAAATACTTTTGCTTTGGTTAGTTGTGAGTTTACTTATGATGATGACTATCCTGTATATATAGTATTCACTGGTGATTATCCAAATTTTGGTGAGGATTTAAAGTTCACTACACCTACCATTAAAAGTAGTGAAAGTGAAGATAACCAATGTATTTTCCCAGTTCCATTCAAAAAAATTATAGCTGGTGATGGTTCTTTATCAGAACTAAGTTTACAACCTTTTGAATCTAGTAATGGTATTGAATTATTTGATTTTGAAGAAACTGACATTGAAACAAATAGTAATGTTAGTATACTAGGTTTTCAGGTGAATGTTACCCTTGATACTAATGATAATGTTTTCTTAATTGTAAAATTGAAAAATCAAAATGATGTTAGTGGCGAAAGAAGCATATTAGTAGAAAATACTGCGGATAATCGTATTGTTAGTATTGGCGGTACTTTTGATTCATGGGGATTTGATTTTGAAGATTGGGTTGATTTAGAAGATTGGCAAGTTGAACTTGTTGTTTCAAATGTTTGGAATAAAGAAGCATCTGTAACTATTGAAAATATTGAATTATTATGGTATGTTAATGAACTCCAAGCAGCAGCGGAGAAATGTTTCGTGAATGGTAAAGACACTAGTCATTATGGTATGTTTCTTTTAGATGTGGATGTCCCTCAAGGTTTGAAAACTGATGTTAAATACCTTGAAAATGAGGGTACTGATACAAATGATGCCTGTAGGCAGAATATAACTAAAAAAGAAATTACCATTAAATTTGCTATTCATGGCTGTACAATTGAAGAAACAACAAGTTATCTTCGTTTATTAGGAAAATTATTTGTAAATAAAAGAGATGAATTAAACAGACCTATTCTAAATAACATTGAATTTACAAATTATCCTGGTGAGTATTGGAGAGTTCTTATGACTGATCCAATTGATTCTAATACGGATAGTGTGGATTATGAATCTACTTTAAAATTAGTGTGTCCTGATGGCACTAGTTGGAGTACAGAAGAAACAGTAACCAGCAACAGTGGAAATTGCAATAGCATTACAAAAATCAATCCAACAATAATGTTGATTCCACAAGGAGCACAGATTGTAATTCGTGAAGTCAAATCTAACCAGGTAATGATTATTAATCATACTGATTTTGAATCAGGTGATGTGATAACCGTTGATTGTAAAAATCAGAAACTTTACTTGGAAAAAGCAGGTCAGGAAGATTATGACACAACAGATATTACTGATGCTGTAGATTGGCATGCTGATTGGTTTAGTCTTAGTGGAAATTATAATTTTGAATGTGAAAACGGTCTTATTCAAACAGTAAGATTCAGAGAAAGAGGGTGATAAAATATGGTTTTAACTGTTATTTTATTAGATGATAAAGAAGATTTTATCAGTTTCTTAAATCCTGAGTTAATTAGTGTAGAAGAGACTAATGAACAAAAGAAAATTCGTAGTGTTAATGTTGAATATCTTGTCACTGATTTTGAATCTGCGAAAAAAAACTTCAAAAATGGCAATAAACTCTACATCAGTGGGATACCAAACTCAACACCTTGTTTGTATGTTATAAATACTAATATAGAGGAGGATTATTTCAAAGAGAATAATATTACTTTTGAACCTGAAGAAGTATTGGTGGAATTAAATTATGCTCCTCCTTTCAGTCAGACAGACGTAACAGATGGCACCGGCAATACGGTGGACAATGGTTTTACTGTTACAAGTGATGGTGTAGTAACATTAGATAGAAATGCCCTCGGATACTGGTTTGGAGATTATTATAATATTGGAGTAATCCAAGACTGTTTAGATTCTAATCGCTTGAAGATTAATCCAAAAGGAACAATGACCTTAATTGATTTATTAAGGTTTATTGAAGATGAAACGGGTAATGTTTTCATTACAAGATATGAAAAAGATGTGAATGAAAATATTATTCATCGTTACCTTGATTTTTTAAATCCTGACGATTTTGATAAATCCTGGGATGTGGTTATTGATTATGATTACTCTATTGAAGAAGATGTTTATCGTGTTCCTGCTGAAGATTTAGTTTTAAGATTATGTGATAAGGAAGATATTCTTTTTGAAGAAACAGCGGATAATCTTGGGTTTAATAGTAGTTTTACGGATTTTGAAATTACTTTACAATATCAAAAACCAAATCTTGCGATTTCTGTTAGAAGAGAAGTTGAAAATAATAATGTTTTAACTTCTGAAAAGATAGTTTATTCAACATTACAGGATCCCACAGTTGTAATTGATTTTCCACAACAAGTAGAATTACAATTATATGATACAGCTAATGAAAGAATAGTCTTCAAGTATATGATAAACACAAGAATTGGTGTAGTTCATGAGGATATTCTCCAGTTATCATATAACACAGAGAATATTAAATTTGAAACTGATGAAACTGACACCTATAAAGGTATTGCACCAATCCTCACAGGTGTTGATGAGTTAACTCATAATCAATTAAACAGAGTTATTAAGGATTGGATTGAGCTTGAAGTTACAAAAGATACGTTAGTTCCTATGATTGTGCAAAGGATTAATTCAGCGAATTATCCTTCTAATGCACAGAATGTCCCAAATAATTACTGGCATAAACCTGTGAAAACAACTAATAATGATGGAAACAAGGAATATGATAAGGCAACTGCTTATTGGAATGCTCCATTCAGTAAAGTTTCAGGGGAGATTTTTGTTGCAGATGATACGGATACTGGAACTGAATATGATACAATATATATGAGGCCTGACCTTGAGTTAGAAAAAGATGATGATCATCATGTGAAAATAGGCACCGTAGAAACATCTGACACAGATCCTTATGCGATTTTTAATGATGTTTGTATGAAATTAAAAGAAAAAAGAAATCCTACTGTAAATATTGAAGTTGATGTTGCAAACTTCCATGATGGAGTGTATAATGATTATAATCCGTATGATAAAGTGTCTGTGAAGATTCCTGGTTTTGAAGAGTTGATTGTTGCAAGTGTAAGTAAAACAGTGAAAAAAGCACATGATATAACAGCTACTAAAATTGAATTAACTAATTACAGTGTTAATACAAAAAATATTCAAAAAGAAACTCATTTACTTGCCGAGAATGTTGAAACTGAGTATCCTAATAAAGTAAATTTTACAGTAACTTTAAAAGATGAGGAAGACAATGCAATACCTAATAAATATGTGAGTGTTACTGCATTGAAAGTTGAAAACGGTCAAAAATCATATACCGGAACTACATATAATCGTAAAACTGGTGATGATGGTAAAATTAGTCTTAGCATAGGTTACAAACCTGGAGAGTATGAATTAGAAGCTAATTTCGGTGGAGACACAGAATACGAATCATCAACAACCACAGCAAAACTCACAATCACAGGAGTTTATTATAAAACAACCAATCAGAAAATCAAAACAGAAAATCTGAAATGGAGCAAATATGGCGTTAGCCCAAAAGGAAAATATGTTACTCGTTCTGATGTAGGATTGAAAGATCAAGAATCTAAAGATAATCTGATAATTGCAATCGGAAAAGCGGTAAGAGCAGCGGATAAAAGGAAATATGGTAAAGGTTTCCTTGAAACTATTTTTGAAAGAAAATGTCCTCACTGCAATTCTGAAAAACTTTATTGGGGCTTTGAATGGGTTAAAAAAAGAGATACTGGATATTTCAAAGCACTAAAATTAACATTATCCGGAGCTAAAACGGGTAGAATAATCTGTAAGAAATGCGGTGCAACTTACGATGTACTTGGAAATGGTGGAAATAAAAAATTAACTGTCAAAAGAGCAACTAAAAAATCCAGTAAAAGTAATTGCAGTAAACTTAAGAAAGGAACTCTTAAATTTGGTACAGTTAAAAAAATTGTGAGTAAAAAAGACAATGGTAAAAATAACGGACAAGTTATCTCTAGAAACACATTCCCAGTGTCTCAAACAGGTAAAGTTAGCAACAAAGTTAAATCCCGTGCTAAAAACCTTGTTGGAAGTAGAACAGGTGTAAGTGCAGTCAAAGAATTAGCAAACTGGATCAGTAAAAATATTAAAACCGAAGACCGTGAAGGTTTTTACCAATCCCCAAGCAAAACATTGGCCCGTAAAAAAGGTAATGATGCTTGTAAAACTGATTTGCTACTTCAAATGTGTGATGCTGTAGGAATACAATCTTCTGGAATGGGTGTCTATTATGTTCGTACTAGCAAAGTAACTAAATCAAAGAAGAAAACAAAATCTAAGAAGAAAAAGAAGAAAACAAGTCATGTTTTCGCAAAGATAAATGGAAAATGGGTGGATGTCTGCAAGAAGTCACCTTATGGCCATTATCAAACAGGTTACGGGAAAGTTGGTAGTGCAACAATAACCCAATACCCTTCATTACCCGATATTAACAGAAAATATTAGATGTGTTTAAAAATGTGTAAATTAGAATGTCAAGGTTGCTGTTACAGATATAATTGTGACGGTGACCTGGAAAGATGTTGTTACTTAGTGAAAGCTAAGTGTATAGTTGAAAATCCAAATGAGGAGGAATTTTAATGAAATTTAAAGCAATTTATGAACTTGCAGTATTGGTTAAATCTTATGTTGAAAAACATCATGAGTTACCGGCTAAAATGTCTACAATAAGTAAAGCGGAGTACAGTTATTTATTTACAAAAACTGTTATGAATCCTGGAAAGGAAATTGCACAACTGCATTATAAAGACGCACCAAACCCAACAGGTGATGTTATCAATAAAGTGTTAACAAGAAAAGAATATCAAGATATAGCAAGTGATGTAAATAACTTCGTTTCACCAAACAAAAGGTTGCCTAATTATGATAAGTATCAGAATAAGAAAATTAACATAAATCTTTGTGTTTATTGTTTCGCAAAGATCATTAAATTTTATGGGGAAAATCATCGTTTACCTAATACTTGCAAGTTTGACAGTAGTGTTTTCAAATCTAGTTCCCCATCCAAGTATACTACAAAAGGTGGGAAAGTATGTAAACAATTAATGAAACTTGCAAAAATGAGCATCAACACTTATAACGATGTGTATAAAGCAATTGCCAAAATCTTTACTTATGATTTTTATTATGATGATTTGCAAACTCAAGCTCAAACAATCGCAAGAAGAAAAGGCAATTGCACAGATTTGAATCAAGTTGAAAGAGCAGCATTAAAGGAACTCGACTATGATGTCCAGATAGTCAGAGGTTTGGTCCGATGCAATGATGGTAAAAACTACGGTCATGTATGGTGCCGTATAAAAATTAATGGCAAATGGATTAATATTGATGCTTCCGCAGCTGCAAAAGGCAAACCGATTGGCAGTGTTATCTGTGCAAAAGTTGTTGAAATCACAAATATAAATCCTAGTTGGGCCGTCAGTGATGATGGGAAAACATAAATATTATTTTTTTTTTTACGATGATGTAGATTCAAAAGTCTATCTAAGTAGTAACAGCGAATGTGAAGATTAGATGTAAAAAAAATTATTTTATGAAATATACACCTCGGTTTTATTAAAAATTTTTTAGACTCTCAGTTTTTGTAATAACTTTTGGATCTATTGAGTAAACGATTTGGTTTGTTGCCAGGAACATTATTTTTTTTTAATGTTCCTGGTTTATTTTTTTTTAAAGGAAAATATTACTTTTCAAATGCTCTCTCTAAACATAATTTATAGACAATTATTTGTATGATTATGTTCATATGTTTATAACGTGAGGTCAAAAGTATATTATAATGTAACATATAAACAAATTATAGCTTTAAATTTCTTTTTTTTAAAAAATAGTGATGAAGATTATTTGAATCTGTCATCTGACTTTTGTGATTTGGCTTTCTGGTGTTTGGTTTCAAACCAGCCTATTTTTAATTCATCAATTGTATCCTCATACAATTGCGGAACATAGGGCTTGATGTCCAGGAGAGGTGTTCCGTCTAGAATATCTACATTTTCAACATGGACAGTGTTTCCTTCAACTTTGTCCACCTTAACCACGCTCATTCCAATGCGGTTTGGCCTTTTTGGTGATCTTGTTGCAAATACTCCATGGGTATCATTGTCCATAAACGGTTTGACCTCCAGCATATATCCCTCTACTTTGTGAAGTAAATAAATTAAATGAATGTGTGAAAATCCGTCAAGGTCTTTAAGACCGTCAACATATTTATCCTTGATTTCTAGTGTTCCTTTTATTCCTTTTGCTCCGGTTGGCTGTATTGGCATACCTTCAATTTCTGTAAATTCTGTATGTATTGTGCCGATAGATTCCAATTCGATATTCATATTACTATTTTTCGTTTTGTTTTTTAATATAATTTTTCTTTTTTTTCTTAATTTGGATAGTAACTATAGTTATATTAATTATTTAATCTATGAATTTCGATATATTCTGATAAAACAAAGTAATATGCATTGTATTATTATAAATATTATTATAAATTTTTAATATTAATATTTAACAATTTTTTATCTTTTATTTAAGTTTTAAATATTTTTTTATTAATATTTGTATTGAAAATTATGTAACTTATTTACGATATGAAGTAAATTCGGTAATCGATTTAAAAATTCTTTATTTCCTTAAAAACGAAACATTTATATACAATTCGATATAACTTATTATTATCAAAATAAAATGATGTGAAATTATGAAACTTAGTGCAAGAAATCAATTAAAAGGTAAAATAACCGGCGTGGACAAAGGCGCTGTAATGGCAAACATTAAAATCGAAGTATCTGAACCTAATACAATCACTGCAGTAATTACCAAAGAGTCTGCTGAAAAATTAGGTTTAGCTGAAGGTGACGATGTTACAGCTATTATCAAATCTACTGAAGTAATCATTGGAAAATAAATATAATTTGATAGGATGTGAAATAAAATGCAACTTAGTGCAAGAAATCAATTAAAAGGTAAAGTAACTGGTGTAGATCTCGGTGCTGTAATGGCAAACATTAAAATTGAAGTAAGTGAACCTAACGTTATCACTGCAGTAATCACTAAAGAGTCTGCTGAAAAATTAGGTTTAGCTGAAGGCGATGATGTAACCGCAATTATCAAATCTACTGAAGTAATTATCGGAAAATAAATGAGGTGAAAGGATGCAACTTAGTGGAAGAAATCAATTAAAAGGTAAAATTACTAGTGTTGATCTTGGTGCTGTAATGGCAAACATTAAAATTGAAGTAAGTGAACCTAACGTTATCACTGCGGTAATCACTAAAGAGTCTGCTGAAAAATTAGGTTTAGCTGAAGGTGACGATGTTACTGCAATCATCAAATCTACTGAAGTAATTATCGGAAAATAAGTTTAGGGATGTTTTTGGGATTAATATCCCATCAATCCTAACAATATTAAAATTATAAATATAACAATCCCTGCTTTTAATAAGGTCTTTAGGTTTTTGATTATTGCATATATTATTAAAAACAGCAATATTAACCTTAAAATAAACATGAAGGTTATCAAGATTTATCCTCCAGCAAGAATGGTTTTTGTTCCTTCTTTAGAAATTTCTTCTTTTTTAAATTCAACGTCGTATTTAACGGTTTCAATTACTTCTTTTAGCGCGTCAAGGGTTTCTCCCCTGTGAGCTCCTAAAACTGCAACCAGAAACAGCATGTCTCCTGTGTAAAATTCGCCTATATAATGTACGACGGATATTTCATGAACGTTATATTTTATTTTTGCGTTTTCAACGATCTTTTCAATTTCGCTTTTGGTTTTTTCTTTATCAGGAGTGGTTAATATTAACTTTTCCAAATTCATATTTTCTTCTTTTCCGCGCACTATTCCTTCAAAAGTGAAAATTGCTCCTGAATAATCAATTTTTGTACTCTTTTTCAAATCTTCTATTAAATCTGCTATTGTAATTTTATCTTCTTTTGCTTCAATGACTTTTACAATCATTCTTTCATCTCCAAATAAATATTATATTTTCATATTAATAACTATTGTTATAATTCACTGACTTCCTTATTGGATAAATTTTTCAATCTTTCAACGCCGTTGATTTCATTGATGAGTTCGGCAGTCGCCTTTGGAACTAGTTCTTCCCAATTAAGATTTTCAAGCATCCTGCGTCTAACTTCTGTTCCTGATAGGTGCAATCTGTCATAAAGGGGTGGCTGATTCACTTCAAAACCTTCCTCTGAAAACAATTGCTTTACCAGGGGATTTCCAGAATAAACAATTGAAAATGGAGGTGTCAGCATTTTGACATGTGAAACCCAAATTGCATTGAAGTTAATGTCCTGCATTGGTATGATGTAGTATCTTGACGGGTCGACGCCTCTTTCGGCCAGGGATTGGCTAATCATCATAACACGCTCTCCGGCAGTAAAAGGGTCTTTCAGCTCGTGACTTAACTGAGCACTACCTATACCAATTATGATTTCATCAACTTCATCCAAGATTTTATCTATAACCTGCATATGTCCATTATGGACAGGCTGCATTCTCCCAATCAATATTCCACGAACTTTTTCCATTTTAATCACTTATGCCTCTAAACTATCTAAACATTTAATTAAATTGTCAGCGGTTTTCTGCTTTTGCATTAATGAATTGGTTATTGAAGTTTCCACAAGAAACGTATTGATCCCTTTTTTAGCTATCGGTTTTGTAACCTTTTCAGGGCTGGTTCCTTCATTAAACTCAAAGTCGACAAGATTTACATCACTGCACAACTTTGAAAGGTATGAATCGACTTTATCGCTTTTATTCGATAAGGTAAATATGAAATTTGAATATTCATAATCAGGATTTATTTCGTGAACGTCAACAACAATGAAAGGATTGTCCTTGGCGATATTCGGAACTACATATTTGTTGGCCAGCTCCTCACCGGCAGGCCTTGTATCTTCACGTGAAGTCAGATTGTCTTTTGTTTGGATATAATATATTGCATATTTCTTTGTAAGGTTATGTGTTCCGTTTTCACATGTGATATTATATATTGTTCTGTTCACTGCTTCGTGAATTTCATGTTCTCTTGGATGGACTCCCAAAATAAGTCCTACTGTTTCATTTGAAGACATGTTTCCGGCTTCAATTTTATAGACAGTACCATTTGCATTCTTTCCAACAGTTGTAACATTGTAGATATTATCCGGAGTATCCATTATGGAACTAAGGATAATAGCTGAATTAAATAATACAATTACTATTAGAACAGCAAGCAATATCTGATATTGTATTTTTTTATTCATAGATTGACCTTATTTAAACTTTTTAATAATTAAATATCTAACTAAACTTATATTAAAGACTTTTTACTTATATTATATTAATTCAAAATTAAGGAGTTTTCTTAATGGACAATAAAAATATAATTATGATACTGGTTGCAGTTGTAGCCATTATTGCAATAGTGGGTGCCATATTTGTTTCTGGCATGTTTAATGGAACCAAAGAAACTGCAACAACACCATTCGAAACAGAATTCATGGATGGTGCTTTTGTTGGAAATGTGACTCTTAAAGATGGAAAGCAAAAATTCATGCACTCTTATGTGGATAAGAAGCATAAAATAACTTATAACATTTCGACTGTCGACAATTCGACTGCTTTAATGGACATATATTCAGTTCAAGGCGTTACCAATCCTGAAGAAAGGTCATTCAACGGCAATGACTGGAACATCTATTTCACCGAAGCTATTCCGGGCAATGACTCTTCCGCAAAGGATAACAATACAATGAACATCATTATCTGTCAATCCCAAGGCAAAAAGCAGGGATATTTGATTTACATGATTATTGATAGTAAATCAAAAGTCAATTCAACCGGAAACGAATTCGGCCAAGCATACAAAGATTTTGCACAGCCGCTGCTTGAAAGCATTACCTTGAAGGAAAGCAAGAATGTTCCAAAAATCAATGAGGAATTCGGCCTAACTGAAGATCAATTCGCCGAACAAATGGATTTAATCCAACAGATTAAAGCAGGAAATACCTCTGCATTGGAAGGAGCTCAATAAATGAAGATTACAGTTTTTCATGCAGATGAATGCGACAGAAAAAAATGCACTTCCATTAAAATGGAAAAATTAGGCAAATGCAGATTGGTCTATGATTTAAATAAGATTCCCGGAGGTGCAATTGTCCTTAATCCATATGCTGAAAAGGCTGTATCATATGAAGACTATAGATATGTGCGTAGGAGAGGGATTGTAGGTTTGGACTGTTCATGGAATGAAGTGTCCAAATCCAAAAAATTCTTTTCCCTATCCAAATATCACAGATCCCTTCCTTTCCTGATTGCAACAAATCCCGTAAACTATGGAAAGGCATGCATTTTGTCTACTGTTGAGGCAGTAGCAGCTACACTGTACATCACCAGATTTAAAGAAGAGGCCCGTGATCTCATGAACGGCTTTAAATGGGGCCACACATTCCTTGAATTAAATCATGAATTGCTTGAGGCCTATAGTGAAGCCGACACCAGTGCGGAAGTTGTCGAAATACAGAATGATTTCCTTGCTGAAAAGGGAATTACTGATAATGATGATTAATTTTTATTATTTAAAAAAAGATTGGATATCCATTAATTTGGGCCATTTTACTAAACCTTTAAATACTATTAAGTTAAAATAATTAATTAATAGTTATGTATAGCATAACATTTTATTATTATTAATTTTCATGATTATAGGAGGAGTTATTAATGGCAAGATTCGAAGAAGCAGAAAACAGAATGTTCAATGTAAAAATCTGCTTAAAATGTAACGCTCGTAACCCTGCTGGTGCAACTACCTGCAGAAAATGTGGTTACAAAGGCTTAAGATTTAAAGCTAAAGAACCAAGAGGATAGACCTATTCTCTTAACTTTTTTTATTTATTTTTTTATATTACTTTTTACTAATTTTAATTTTAAAACAATTAATTTAATATATTATCTTTTATATATCTTATTTTAGGTATTCTTATGAAAGACGTTGAAAATTATATTAGAGACATTTTGAAGACTAGAAAAATACATTTTACTTTAATCGATCCTGATGAACAAACACCTGAGGAAGCTTTGGAGATTGCTACACAAGCTATTGAAGGCGGAACTGATGGAATTATGATTGGCGGATCAACCGTAAACGGCGATGAAGTGGACAACACCTGCAAAATATTGTCCGAAAACATTGCAGTTCCAATTATCATTTTCCCTGGAAATACAAGTTGTGTAAGTGAGTACGCTGATGCAATCTTTTACATGAGCTATGTAAACTCAAGAAATCCTTACTGGATCAACGGAGCTCAGGCATTGGCTGCACCTGCAGTAAAGGCATCTGGAATGGAAATATTATCCATGCATTATATGGTTGTTTCTCCAGGAGGAACAGTCGGTTGGGTTGGAGATGCCAATCTGGTGCCTAGAAACAAACCTAAAATACCTGCAGTTTATGCGATGTCAGCTGAATTGTTCGGAATCAAGTTCTTCTATCTTGAAGCGGGTTCCGGTGCACAAGAGCCAATTCCAGTAGAAATGATTGCCTACTCCAAAAAGGCCGCTCCTAAAAACATTCTTGTTGTTGGCGGAGGAATTCGTGACGGCAAGGCAGCTTATATGGCGGCAAAAGCTGGTGGGGACATAATTGTAACCGGTACTGTTGTAGAAGAGGTTGATGACGTAAAAGCTAAAATTCAAGAATTGACCGGAGCCATAATGAAGGCTTCAATGGAGTAGTTTTCAACTGCTCTCACCATTCTTTTTTTTATTATTAATTAACATAATTATTAAACAGTGATATTATGTTAAATTCGTTATATGAAAAAGCCATCGCTAAAAGAGGATTCTTCCATGATATTGATTCAGATACCGATGTTGAATCTCAACTAGAATATAACTGGTTTAATAGATTTATTGATGAAAGTAATGATGATTTTACTATTGCGGCGGGAGATGGAAGCTTCAATAAAAAGAAGTTTTTAACAAGCAATTTCTGTGCCGTAGGTGCGGAATCCATAATTTACGACGGTGAAATAAAAAAGATAGACGATTCAGATATTTTCGATATACCCAATGTTTCTTTTTTGGATGAACTTTTGGGTAATTACATGGCAATATATGAATTGAAATGCGCTTTAAGGGCTCTGAAAGAATATAATGTAGACTATTATATGTTTGACGGATCCATATTAGGGGACTTGCAAAATGCATATCCGAGAGGAGCAAGCCTACCTCCTAAACTTAGGGATAATCTGGATGATGCCCTTTTGAATGAATTTGAAAGAAGATTGAATTTAAGGAAATTCGGATTGGTATTTCCCGAAATCAGAGATTCGCTGAAACTGATGGAGCTGCCCAAAAGCGATGATTTCAATAAGATGGAGGAATTCAACCTTCAGCTGGCGTCAATAGAAAAGATAATATTGTTAAGGGAAATCCTTAATTACAGGAAAAAGATAATTTCAATTTCGAAAACCTCATCGGATAATGAACTGTTTCATTGGAACATTCCGGACATTGCATTTCTGGATAAGTTTACCAAAAAACAGGGAATGTCCATAATCAAGTATAGGAAAGTCTTCAGCAAAGCGGCTTTTCCATTTTACAATGACTTTTTTAAGGAGTTGACATTCACAGTTTTTTATGTGCGTTTACAGGACAATAAAAATGTACTGAAAGTGGAATTGCCATATAAGGCTTCTAAAGAAGATGTATTTCGCATAATTGAAAAGATTAATGTGCTCTCAGTTCAGGGTTATCCTTATTTGCTTAATAAGGCGCATAATGACGTTGTAATTACAGACAGGAATATTAAAGAATTATTGAAGATAGCAAAAATTTATGAAACAACCAATAGGGAAGTGATGTCATGGTAGTTGGAATTTGTGTTGGAGAAACTTCACTTACAGAAGTCACATTCATTTCCGATAAAATGCCAAAAGTCGGAGAATATGTAACAATGGAATATGATGGAAAAAAGGTACTGGGAATGATTGAAAATCTAATTCGTGGAAATGATGCTTTAAATGTAGATATCAATGACTTTAAAGCTATTCAGAAAATTTCCAGCATTGGCGTTGAAGACAATTACATCAGGGGAAAAGTGAAGATTCTTGGAGATGTCAATGACAATTTGAAGCTGCCTAGGACTCCTGTTCTTCCAGGTACCGAGATTAGACTTGCCGATGGCGAAATTTTAAAGGAAATTTTTGATGTTAAAAACCCAGTGAAATTAGGCACATTGGTCAATCAAAGCGATGTAGAAGTAAATGTTGAAGCAAATCCAATCTTATCAAGGCATTTGGCTATTTTGGCTATGACAGGTGCCGGTAAATCAAACACAGTTTCAGTTTTAATAGACCAGCTTTTAGGATACAGCATTCCTATTTTCGTGTTTGATATGCATGGTGAATATGTAGGTGCGGAATTTCCTAATGGTGATGTAAACGTCATCAAACCAAAAATAAATCCTAAATACATGGAATTTTATGAAATCAAGAAATTAATGAACATTCCAAGTAATGCGGTCATTCAGGAAAGACACTTTCGCGAAGCTTTCAATCATGCCAATGAACAATTAAGCAAAGGAACCGAAGAAACAATTGATTTTTTAGATTTGATGTATAATTATCTCCACTCAAAATCAGGCATAGATGATGAGGAAAGCAAAATTGACAAGACCATAGTTGACGTGATGAACAAGATCAATGATGCCAAGCTCAAATATTCCAAGCTATTCTATCAAAATGCTCCAAACATTATTTCCACTATCGAGTCAGGCAAGGTCAATGTATTGGATTTAAGTCAGGTTGATGAATATGTCGCCAGTGTGCTTGTAAGCCATATTCTGCGAAATTCACTTCAAAGGTCAAAAGATGCGGCGCATACTGGAAATAAAGAGGATTTGATGAAGAATTCCGTATTTTTCATTCTTGAAGAGGCACATATTCTTGCCCCTAAAAAGCGTGATTCCGATTCAAAACGATGGATTCAAAGGGTTGCACGTGAAGGACGTAAATTCGGTTTGGGATTATGTCTAGTCAGTCAATCTCCAAAAACCGTCGACCATGATGCATTGTCTCAAATGAACAATATGATTATTTTGAGGCTTGTAGAACCTGAAGACCAAAGGCATGTTCAATCAGCAAGTGAAAGCCTATCACAGGATTTAGTCAATCAATTACCTTCTTTAAACGTTGGTGAAGCTATTGTATTGGGTCTGATGAGCAAAGTGCCTACTTTAGTCAAAATCGATGAGTTCAAAGGTCGTCGCCATGGTGATGACATGGACATAGTTTCATTTTTCAAAAACATCAAAGAAAAAGAAGCCGAAGAGATTGCACGACAAGAACAAGAAACAATGGATATGGGATATGATTATTAATCCCATCTTTTTTTACTTATTTTAAATTTCTCAAAAGCAATATTGATTACTTTTCAAATGCTCTCTGGGAAAACCCTTAAATATACAGTGGAATATATTATTACACAATTAAATACTTTACATAGTGTTTAAATTGGTTATATACAAAAAAATAAAAAAGGTAATATAATGAAATTTGCACATTTAGCAGATACTCATTTAGGTTATCGTCAATTTGGTTTAGTTGAACGTGAAAAAGACTTTTATGAAGTATTTGAGAAGGTTATAGATAGAATAATTGAGGAAAAAGTAGATTTTGTAATACATAGTGGAGATCTATTTGAAACCGCAAGGCCATCTCCAAATGCACTTTTGGTTTTCCAGAAAGGATTGCTTAAGCTAAAAGGTGCAGGAATTCCTATGTATGCAATAGCAGGAAACCATGATATGGTAATGCGTAAGGGAGCAATACCTCCGCAAGTGATATTTAAAAGATTAGGTCTAAAGGTAATCAGCCCAATCAACACAAATTACACTCACGGAGACATTTTCATTGCGGGATTACCTTATTATCCATCATCACAAGTGAAAGTTTTAAAATCCAAATTAGCAGATCTGTCTAAAAAGGCAGCTGATTATGAAAAATCAATTCTGGTGTTACACCAAGGCATTGACAAATATTTCGGCCATAATTATGAGTTGGAAATTGGTGAAATTCCAGACAATTTTGATTATTATGCTATGGGCCACATACATAATTATGTAAATGACAGCTTTGGAAGGGGAAGACTAGTTTATCCAGGTTCTACTGAAATATGGAAAACCAATGAAGTCAAGGATTATAATGAAAACGGCAAAGGATTTGTTCTTGTAGACTTCAGCGGTCAGAAAATACATACCAAAAGGGTTAAAATCGATGCTTCACGTGAATTCATCAGCAGGTCTCTTGAGTATGATAGTCTTGAAAGTGGAATTGCAGGCATTAAGGAACTCATTCAAAACTTTGATAAAAAACCTATATTGAATTTACAGATTAATAATGTTGAATCAGATACAGGAATGGTTTATGAAATGATTAATGAGGAACTCAGCGAGTTCGCATTGATGATTAGGCCAAAATTCAATATGGCCGATGAACCTATTGGCCCCGATATTGAAAATGACGCAACAATTGGTCCTGAAGAGCTCATCACAGAACAGCTGAAACATTATGGTTGCGATGAGCTAAACCAATTCGGTTTGGACTTATATGATTTCCTGTCAAAGGATAAAATTGATGAATCAAGAGATTTGGTTGAACAATTTTTCAGTGAATTTTATGACAAAAGTAAAAAATACGAAAAAGCACCTCAAGAAGAATTAGAAGAGGTTCAAGAAACATTAGATGGGGTTTTAAAATGATTTTCACTAAATTAAAATTAAAAAATTTCAAATCTCATGAAAACACTAATATTAAATTTGATAAAGGAATTAGTGTTATTGTGGGTGAAAACGGTGCTGGAAAATCATCCATATTGGAAGCCATTAGCTTTGCTTTATTCAAACAACACACAGGTAAAAAAATAGATGATTTGGTTAGAAACAATGCACAATCCATGTCTGTTGAATTGGAATTCATGTCCAATGGAAGACAATATAAAATTGTACGTGAGAAGAAATCCAATCTAAAATCATCAATATTTAAGAAAACATCCGCTGACGGCAATTATGTTCATATATGCACAGGCGATAAGGAAGTTTCCAATGAAATCCGTCAGATTCTGGACATTGATTCTGATTTATTCTTAAATGCAATTTACATAAGGCAAGGTGAAATAGCAGAATTAGTTGATAAAGCTCCTTCCGAGAAAAAACAATTGATTGGAAAATTATTGGGAATTGATTCGTTAGAAAAGTCCTGGAAAAACCTTTTGCCGTTAATCAATGATTATGAGAATCAGCTTTCAGAACTTAAGGGTAAATTGTATAATTCAGATAAGCTTGTTGAAGATCTCAATTTGAAAAGGGATGAATTGGATTCATTAAAACAAAGAGGACATGAACTTGAAGAACAAATTGAGGATGTAAACGGGTTGCGCAATGAGATTTCTGAAAATAAAAGAAACATGGAAAGAGAAAAGGAAATCTATGACAATCAGGTAAATAATTTAGAAACTGAAGAAAAGAATTTATCCAGACTTGAAGATGAAAAGAAAGTAATTCAGGAAAATCTCGATAAAATCAGGGAAGCTGAAGAGCAAATTAGCAGATTGGAGAAATATGTTTCTAAATTGGATGTATATCTGGATTTTGAAAAATCAGTGGATTCCATTCAAAATTTAAAAAAGCAGGAACATGAAATCAATGAGAAACTCGATTCCATTTCCAATCAAAAACAGATTATTGAAGATAAAAGGGAAGGATATAATAAATTCCTGAATTCCGATGATGAGATTAACAAGTTGGATGCCCAAAAGGTCAGCTTTGAAAAAGAGTTAGCTGGCATGGCCAAACTTGAAAATGATAAGAAGGAACTTCTAAGAGACATTGAAACCGAAAGGAATGAAATTGAAAAGTTCTTTTCAAATGCCAAAAGGAAATTGGTCGACTATGGTTTAAATCAGGATGTTTTAGCAGAAACTGATGACATTAACCATATTGAAAATGCTACAAATGACTTATTGGATGAAGTTTCTACAAACATTAAAGAGTTAGGTGATGATATAATTGCCAAAAATGAAGACATTGTTGTATTCAAGCAAAATATCAAATCCAACGAGAAACCTCTTGAAGACCTATATGATGCAGACAATAGGTGTCCTGTTTGCCAATCAGATATTGATGAAAATAAGAAAAGCGAATTGATTAGGCAATATACTGATGAAATAAATAAGAACACTGAACTGATTTCCGAATATGAAGAGAAGGTTTCCTCATTGTCTGAAAACAAAGAAAACCTTGAAGATAAACATGACAAACTTCTTGAGTTATCAAAGAACATCATTGAATATAAGCACAAGTTCAATCACTTGCAGAATCAATTGGTAAAACTGAGAAAGCTAGACCAAGGTCTTGAATCTAAAGAGTTTATCAGCAATAAATTGGGTGAACTGATTTTAGTCATTGCAAATAAAAAGAATGACCGTGCATCCTATCAGGAGGATTATGATTTATATGTTCAGGCAAATGGTGCTTTGGAAGTTTTAGGCAGTGAATCCGAAACTCAAAACAAATTAAATCATATTAATAATGAGATCGATGTTCATGTTAAAAACATCAAGCTTGCAATTGAACAGGACCCTCATTTAAGCAGTGATATAAGTACTGAAGAACTTAAGAATCGTATTGAAGATTTGAAAAAGAAAAATGAAGAATATAATCAACTTAAAGGATTTGTTCAAAGTAAACCTTCTTTCTTAACTAGATTAGATACTGTCAAGGAAGAAATTGGCATGTCCATTAATCAGATTGACATTACTAAAAATAAGATTAGCGTATCAGTATATGATAAAGAGAAATATGAATATATCATTTATCGGTCTGAACTCTATGAAAGAAGATTCAATACATTTAATACGGAATTGCATGAAATCAAGGGTAGGGCACGTGAAGTTATTGCTCAAGTTAAAGATTTAAGCGATAAGATCAACACTGCTAATAGATTCCAGCAGGAATATGATGATGTTTCAGATTACCTTAATCTGTTAAATCATATCAGAAGTTTATTCAGTAAAAATGGTATTCAAAAAGATTTAAGGAATATTTCAAGGCCTTTAATCCAAAAGTACACCAAGGAATTCTTCTCTGAATTCAACTTTGACTATTCCGATTTGACTCTTGATGAGGATTATGACGTCACAGTTTATGGTCCTGAAGGAGAGTCATCAATGAGCATGGTCAGTGGCGGTGAAAAGATAGCAATTGCATTAGCCTTAAGACTTGGTATTACTCAAGCAATGGCAAAAGGCGAATTGGATACTATATTATTAGATGAGCCTACAATACATTTGGATAATTCCAGAAAACATGAATTAATCAATTTATTAAAAGAAATGTCTTTGTTGCCTCAAATGATTATTGTAACTCATGAGCCGCAACTTGAAAATGCTGCGAATAATTTAATTAAAATAGAAAAAGAAAATGGAATTTCAAAAGTAATAATGTAAAGTTACATTATTATCTTTTCTTATTTTTTTTTACATGATTTCATTTGCATCTTTAATTGAATCAATGATGCAGTTTGCATTCCATCCTACGATGGTTGCTGCCTTTTCCTCTAATTTTTCGGGAACTTCCTCAAGTCCCAAAGGCCTAACTAGAATAAGAGGAATATCGTATTTGTCACTGGCAGACAATAAATCTTCAAACAGTTCCTTATTGTCATTATAAAGTCCGGCTAACAATATGATTCCGTCTATTTTCTGATAAAATTCTTCACCTGCTGTCGAATATGAACCTGATATGGATTCTTTCCATAAAAAATCAACTTTTGAATATAATTTTTCGGTAAATTGCCCGTATTCATTGTTTTGATCAATGCCGTTGGTGATTATTAGATTGTAGATTTTGTCGTTTCTTTCATCTTCGAACATTTTCTCACCTTGCTTTTATTTTTACTATTATAGTATAAAATAATTTGTTTTACAAAATGTTTATAAATTTTAAAGAAGTAACTTTAATATAAAGATTATTTTAAGGAATTATTTTATATGAAAGCTGCAGTAATAGGATTGGGTGTAGAAGGAAAAAAAGCTGTAAATTCCCTATTGGAGCATGGATGGGAAGTTTATGCAACTGATTTGAATATTAATGTTGATTTGGAAGGTTTAGATTTACCGTTGTTATCAATGAATATGATTGATGAAAAGCAGACCATCTCAATTGTTGGAGAAGATATAACAGTTGATTTAGGTTTTACAAATCCCTATGCAATTGAACAGTGTGATGCAATAGCTATTAGTCCCAGCATGTATGGGGGAGCATTTGCAACAAGATTATTGGAAGACGGCGAATTATTAAGTGATGTTGTAACTAAGCATAAGGATATTTTCACAATCGGAATAACCGGAACCAATGGAAAAACCACAACAGTTCACATGTTAAAAGAAATCCTGGAAAATGCCGGCAAAAAAGTTTTAGTCGGCGGAAATGGCGGAGGAGGTTTTTCAGGTTATTATGACCTAATCCTTGAATCTAATGATGAGGAATATGACATTTTGCTTGTAGAAGTATGTGACATGACTCTTGACTTTTGCCGCTACTGTTTTGATTTTGACATGATTGGGCTTACAAACATAGGCAATGACCATATGGATGTTCACAAAACCATTGCAAATTACAAGGATTCACTGGTCAGGTTTTTCAAAGACAAGACAATTTTTACAGCATATAATCAGGATTTTAATGCTAACTTCAAGGAGGCTGCATCTCAGACAATTCATTATTTCGAATATCAGGATGAACTGAAGCTCTTTGGCAAATTCAATCTTCTCAATGCAGGGCTTGCAACTGCAATTTCAAGGGAGCTTAAGGTGCCTAAGGACGTTATAAAATCAACACTCGCAGATTTTAATGCCGTTGAAGGACGTTTGGATGTTTATAAGATCAATGATGTTTTAGTTTATGTTGGAAAAACAGATAATTCAGATGCCTTGGCATCTATTTTGTCTGAAAGAGACTTTTATGCATTATTTATAGGAACACCCCGACATAATGAAGTGCACCGCTTAGATATTTTGGATGTTGCCGTGAAATATAATCCTGAAGTCATTGTCCTTTTCCCTGGTTTGGACGATACATTGGATATTGCAATATATAGGCTTAATGCATTAGGTTATATGGGAAATATCATCACAGTAAATACCCTTGATGAGATTATTGAATTGGTCGCTGAATATTCTCATGAAGATGCGATACTGATTGGTGGTAACGGTCAAGATGTTATTATAAATATTCAAGAAAGAATTAAGTTGATTTCTGAGAATTTATAACAATCTTTTTATATTACTTTGTTATACATTATATATGTATAATATATTAGGTGTATTAAATGAGTCGTAGTTGGAGAAAGATATCTATTACAATTTTTGTTGCATTAATTGTTTTATCAGCATTATTCATGGTGTTCAATGCTGTTAATAGTACTCCTTACACTGCTCAATCCGTAACAGAGGATTATAACCTTCCTATAGGCCAGTCAATGTTTGAAAATCAGTCTATTTTGGGACAAAGAAGTCAGATTGAACTTCCATTGTTATCAAATGCAGGTTTTTTAACCCATCAAATTTTAGCTCTTGACATTCAGGGCATCCTAAAGTCATTGTCGACAGGAATCGTTCCATTTGATTTTTCAACTGTATCCAGTGAAGGTATAGATTCCTATGGTAATGTGGTTGATGTGGAAGGACCTGGATTTTTGACTTTTGAGGGGGATAAACTAGCTGTAAAATCACCAGATAATTACGTATGGGGATATAGTGCTCCATATAAATGGTTAGTTAAAACAGCAAATGGTGTTGATGTTGTAGAAAACGGTACAGTTATCAAATCTGTTCCGGTTGATGATATTAAGAACTTGGAATTTAGTAATGAATATTATAATAATGACACAATTGTCAGTTGGTACAATTATGATGCATCTGAAGGATCAATATTCACATTGGAAAAAGGAATGGTTGGCTTTTCTGATGGAAGGAATAATATTAGTTCATCCGATGTGCCTGTGATATTTGGTCAGGATGTAGTGGATTATGCAGCAGAGTATCCGACTGGTTCTCCAATATTATTATACTCAGGTAATTATTCTGAACAAGCTGGTGAAGTTTATGGAACATCACTAGGTTCACACCCAGAATATGGTGATTCAATTAGGGAAGTAAACGCTAGACAATTTGTTGAAGCATGGAACGGTACTGTCATACCTCCTAATTCAACTTCAAGCGGTAAAGATTATGTTTACTTCGAATCTGCTACTGATGCTTCCGCTCCGGGTGGAAGTGCTGCACATGGTGTATGTCCATCTGCAAGAGCATTAAGAGCTGCTGTTACTGCAGAAGGATTTGATTTGCCTACTGGTATGACCTGGGATGAAAATGCAGTATTGTTCGGTTTCAACCCAGCTCGTGATATTACAGTAACCAATAACCACGATTATCCGGTCATGATTAAAATGTGGACCGAAGGTGAAGGTACTGGAATGGGTGTTTATGGTCAAGTTGTAAGATATATTCCCCAATGAGTGAATATATCTCTTTTTTTACTTTTTTTATGTCAATTTCAACCGTTATAACTGCTGCCGGAAAGAATTCCAGAATGAGAAGGGATCAACTTTCTCGAAATATCGAATTAAAAAATAAGCTAATTCTGCCGTTTGGGGAAAAGACAGTTATAGAGACAACTATTGATAATGCATTATCCGCAAATATAGATGAATGCATTGTGGTACTTGGTCACTATGCTAGTGAAATAAAAGAAGCTATTTTTGATAATTACAAAGGTTCAGTCAAATTCATTATTAATGATCCTGTTGATGTAGGTTTATCAGTATCACTTTACAATGGTCTTTCAAATATCAGTTCTGATTTTGCATTGTGCATAACTGCGGACCAGCCAACTGTGTCAACCGAAACATTCAATAAAATGATTGATGTAAGTCAGAGTTCAGATGATCCATATAGAACAATTTCAATTTTAAGAAGAAGAAAAACAGGTTTGCTTGATACCGCTGAAGGTTTGGGAATGCCTTTTGTAGCGCCTCGTGAAAATCTGATGGGCTATCTGGAAAATGAGAACGATAATTTAAATCCGATATTGAGAAAGATTTTTGCTGACGGTTACACTTTTTATGGAATAAAAGAAAAAAATAAAAAAGAATTATTAAATATCAATCATTACGATGATTATTTGGCTCTTTTAGATTGATTCTAAGCCTGAAATAACTTCTTCAATTTTAGCTTTGCTAATTCCGACAGTCATTTCATTGTCTTTGATGTCAGCCGCTTTTCTGGAACCGTCACAACCTAAAGTGAAGTTAACTCCTTCTGAGAGGTAAGGGTTAGCAAAGGCATCTCCACATAATGATTGTATTCCAGCAAAGGATGGAGCAATCTTTTCGCCGGTTTTATAAACGATACTTTGAGCAAGTTTCATTCCACCGACGGGTTCGGTTATGATTTGTATAACGTCCGCTTCAAAGTCAGCTTCATCCAAAGGAGCGTAAACCATTCCCCAGTGAATGTCTTTAACTATTGATAGTTTTGCTGTTAAATTTTTAGCGGTTTCTAAATCTTGGAATCTGCCTAGTGAAAAGTATTTTTCACCATTAGCCAGCTTTTCAGGCATGTCTCTAAGTCCAATAGCGCCTGCTCCTCCTAAGCACATTTGTTCTTCAATTGTAGAGTAAAACTTGTTTCCCAATGATGCTTTTCTGACCATTTCGCAATGTCTGATTTTTTCATCAATTAATTCATAACCTTCAGGCAAATCATCTTCGGTTTTGATTAATTTCATTGCTACAGGCTTTGCATCGAGTTTGATTTTACTTTCAATTACTTCGCAGTATTTTTTGTTTGTTTCTAAATTAGTCATACAATCGCCTATTACTATATTGTTTAAGGAATTTTAAAGTCTTTTGCATTAACACTGTTATTTTTACAGAATGTTCTGAAATCACATGCACTGCAGGTTCTTTCATCTGAATCCGCTTTCCATGCGTCCTGAATTTTGCATCCCTTCATTTCCTTGATTAATGAATTTTCAATATTGGCAACTACCCTATCAAATTTTTTAAGCGCATGTTCCTGTTCGGTTTCATCGACATTGATTATTCTGATTGACCTTGCAATCTTGAAGTCATCACTCAAGTCGGGAGCCTTATCCTCTTCCTCCCATCCGTTGATTAGGTCAACATCATTTCCATAGCTTTGCCCGACATCGGTTAAATCATTATTCAATTCATCCTTAATCAGGACAAGGTCCTCTTTTGATGGGACAAGCTCATTTAGATAAAAAATTATTCCTGCAACAATAGGCTTTGAATCTTCTTGCTTTGATCTGAGCCAGGAATATGTCAATATCTGCTGTTTGTGATTTTCCCATTTGTCCTCTGACTTTTCATCAGTCATTATATAAGGAGGCCTTTTCATTCCCTTATAGTCAATTATGATTTCATAATCTTCCCCTTCATCATATTGGCTGATTGTCCTTTGAAAGTCAGGGTCCTTTTTGAGAAATTCGATAATCTTATTATCATAATTGTCCAGATTGCTTTGTTCTAATGTTTTATTTATTTTCATGGAAGTTAAGACATCCACAACACCATTGATTCCATAATAATTGGATCTGCTTATGTTTTCTTTGTAATTGGGCATTTCACGAATTCCCTTAATCAGCATTTCAGATGAATCTATCAATGGGAATAGATACTTTCCCCATATGTTTATTGCCTTTTCAGCTCTTGCGCTGGCCAGCTTCTTGTGGTCATGCTCATTCAAATCGTCGATTGTCATGTCGCTGTCCGGTTGGTTCAGGATGCTAAAGAACAGGTCCTCATCGTGAGGATAAAGCCCTCTGACCTGCAATCTCAAATCAATCCTATCTTCAATAGGCCTGATGTCCTGTTTCCAATCCCATGGAAATTCTGTCTGCTCATTTTTCCATTGGATGAAAGCCTCTTCCAGCACTCCATGAATGAATTCACCAAACCATCTTTGCACAGGCTTTGAAGGCGGAAGGGTACCTTTGTTTTGGTATCTGTACTGCAGATTGCATGTTAAGAATGATAGCAAATCTCCGGTTAAGCTGTATTCCGGAATTATATATGATTTTGATCTTGACGGTAATTTCATAGTATCGCTTCCTAAATTAGATATATCTCCTTGAATCCAACATACTCCTCATCCCTGCTCCATCCAAGAGCAACATTAGGTATGTAAAAGTGGTCGTTCTTTCTAGGGTAGCCTTCAATAGCTGAATTGAGACCAACTAGAAGCAAAACGCTTTCGGCTCTTGAAAATGCAACAAAATAGAGTCTTGTTAAGTCATCAAATAATCTGTCCTTTTCACTTCTTTCACTTTGGCCGAGTGTGCTGTGCTTTCTTATCGTGTCCTCGATGGTTACCTTGTCCTTCAGTGATTTAGGGAACCTTAGATGCTGAGTTCTCACATCATTGTTTTTGAATTTGGAGCCTACATCAACAATGACCAACGGGAATTCCAATCCTTTGGACTGGTGTATGGACAAGACGTTTACCCTATTGTCCGGCAATGTCTCAAGAAGGGATTCGTCAATTTTAACTCCTCCGGTGGATATCGGTACGAAAATATTCCATATCGCTTCAAGGATGGAGTCCCTTTCATGAGTAGGGCTTATAAATGATATATTTGAATGGTACTCATTGAAAAATCCGGTTTGAGTGATGGATTTTGTAATCGCTTCAAGATATACGATTCCTTCAACATCATCCTGCAGTTCCTCTATCCATGTAGTTATCTTATATGCAAGCTCCATCAGGCTTGCAGACTTCGGCCATTCATCGTATCCCCTTGGTTTTCTAAGTTGCCAGGATGTGACAAATTGGGATAGTGAAATCGGCTCATGCGGTTCCGGATTCAGCTTTATGTATTCCCTGGCCTTGACTCTCCATTGGTTCATCTTATGTATCGCCAGCTTTGGAATTGTCTTGTCCAGCTTTTGTACAGTGCCTTCGGGGTCAATGCATTCAAGTACCAGACCGCAAAAGATTTCAACGATTTCGATGTCCTGCAGTTCAATTCCCCTTGGATTGAACATTTCAATCGGCTGCTTGTACCTTTTGAGCTGTTTTCTTAGGAAATATAGGAATGAACGGTTTCCCCGTTGACGTTCCTTAGGTGAATATGAGAGGATGGCAATATCTGAAGCGGAGCCGTAATCACTATCTAATTTAAGGCTTATCTTATCCATTTCTTTTCCCGCTTTCAGGTTTTCCTCTTTGATCTGCTGCAATTTGGCGATATCCACCTTGCCGTTAACCTTTTTGTAATAATCTTCATTCAAAACTTGCAGGACCTTCAATTCACATTCGCCTTTGTTTACAAGTTTGTTTATCAGTATGGACAGGTCTTTAGCAAGCATTTCAGGGTTATTTCTAAAGAGTCCCAAAACGGGCATTTTATCTTTTTCAAAATCAGGCGCAATGATTTTAGGCTTGTTTTCCACCCGGGCATTCTGGTATTCCCTGTCCAACTCCGCAAATTGGTTGCAATGCTCGATAATATTTTCAGTTGAACGGTAGTTGGTTCTTAAGTTTATCTCTTCAACATCAATGTCCAGACGCTCTTTAACACGCTTAGGGTAATTTGTGAAGAGGTCCACAGTAGCTCCCCTGAATCGGTAGAGGGACTGGTCGTCATCCCCCACAACAGTGATGCTCCCGTCATTTTTCAGTGCAGACTGTGCTATTGTAAAGTAGATGTCCTCCTGAAGCAGATTTGTGTCCTGATATTCGTCAATCAGAACAATCTTTATGTCGTCCAAAAATGATTTCAGATCTTTGTTCTTCAATTTGTTTAGAAACTGCGCTTCAAGCATGGCAAAGTCAATGGTATTTCTGTTTGAAAGGACTTCCTCATATTTTCTGATGCAATCGAGTGCAATCTGCTCTCCGCTTTCCGGTTCGGCATCTCGGTATAACTCCTCAAAGTCGACTTGGTCGTGATATATCCTGTTTTTTATCTTAAGTAGTATTTCGCTGATTTTTGATGGTTCGTTGAGTTTTTCAAGTCCTGTAAGCTCTTTAAGATATTCGACAAGTCTCTTATTGAGATATGTTTCGTCCTGTATTATGATCTTTATCATTGCGGAGTTCGCAACAAATTCTTCAATGACAATGGCTTGGTTTTCTCCAGGTTTTTTATAGTCTCTAAGCAGCTCTTCAGCTATGCTGTCTGTTGTACCGATTTTAATTTGGTTGAAATCAATTCTGTCAATTTGAAGCAGCTTGCTGAAGTCGTCGTCAATTGTGTCAATCAGATGATTTTTAATCTCGTCTCCCCAGCCCAGCACTCTTGAATAAAGCTCTTCTGCTGCTTTTCTGGTGTATGTTGTGGCAAGTATAGAATTCGGTTCGATGTCATCGACAAACAGGTATTTCAATATTTTGAGAACCATAACTGTTGTTTTGCCCGAACCCGGTCCGGCCACAATGAAAAGGGACTTGTTGCTTGGAGATAGTATAGCGCTTCTTTGGTCATTATTTGAGGAAATATCTCGGTTTAATATTTTCACTACAATATCTTCAAATTCTTCATATGAAATCATTTTTTCCCTCTTAATCTAATATGCTTTAATCTATGTAATTAGGTTATTAATAAAGTAATGTAGAGAGCATTTGGAAAGTATTCATTATTTTTAGTCAATTAATGTTTAGCATACCTTTATTATAATCAAAAATTAGAATATGATTGTGAAAGATTTCTTCTTTCATGATATGCATAAATAAGTTAGGAACAATTTTGTTTCTAACTTACTGTTTTTAGATTTACAAAGACTTTAAATAGTATTTAAACTTAAAATATAATTGTTAATTTTAATTTTAGCTGATATTATGTCTGAGGTCAACAATATTGATATGTTCAAAAATGATGTGAGATTTAGGGAAAATATCGCCCACATCGAAACAATACCGGCTAAAGAAGCTAGTTTCAAGAAAGTTGACAATTTAAATGACAGACTAATTGATTATTTGGATTCCAATGATGTAAAGTTGTATAAGCATCAGGCCGATACATATGAGGCCATTAAGGATGGTGAAAATGTAATCATCACAACACCGACTGCCTCCGGAAAAACCCTGGCTTTCAACTTGCCTATTTTAGAGACAATGATTGAGGATCCGGATGCGACCGCCCTTTACATCTATCCGGCAAAGGCATTGTCCAACGATCAGCTGCATGTTCTTGAAAATCTTGAGGAGCAGCTTGAAATAACCGTCAATCCAAGAACCTATGACGGAGACACCCCCCGAGGCGAGAAGAAGGGCATCCGCGAAAAATCCAGAATTGTCTTGACAAATCCCTACCAGCTGCATCTGATTTTGTCATGGCACCATCAATGGACAAGGTTTTATAAGAATCTGAGGTATATCGTAATCGACGAATCACATTACTACAAGGGCGTATTCGGTTCGAACGTCGCATTTCTTATAAAGAGACTGAAGAGAATCGCCAATTTTTACGGATCATATCCCCAGTTCATCCTCTCATCAGCGACGCTGGCAAATCCCCTGGAGCTTGCCAATAGATTGACCGGAGAGGATTTTGTTTTGATAGATGACGATACCTCGCCAAGCGGCGAAAAGGACTTTATCCTGTACAATCCCTTCAAAAATCATCTTCGAAACAAGGCCTATTCTCAAAACGCCCCTTCCGTGCACATGGCAACTGAAAACATTTTCATGTATATGATGCTGAAGAATATCCAGACATTGTGCTTTACGGTTTCCAGAAAGACTACCGAACTGATTGCGATGTGGGCTAAAAAGGACATGACACAGGTCAAGGGAAAGCTGGCCCATAGGATTGCAGCATACAGGGCAGGGTATAGGCCTCAGGAAAGGCGTGAAATCGAAGAAGGCTTAAAGAATGGAAAATATTTGGGCGTTACCTGTACAAACGCACTGGAGCTTGGAATAAACATCGGTTCGCTTGATGCCGTAATCATCTCAGGCTATCCGGGAACCATGATTTCCACATGGCAGCAGGCAGGAAGAGCGGGCAGAAGCAACCAGAAGTCCTTGGCCATTTTGATAGCGTTTGAAAATCAGCTGGACCAATATTTCATGAACAACCCTAAATTTTTCTTTGACAAGCCCCATGAAAACGCAATCATCGACTTGACAAACCCTATTTTGCAGGAAGCCCATTTGCTCTGCGCAGCCAAGGAATTGCCGCTTAAGCGTGGAGAAGCAGAAAAATACTTCGGCATTTCCCAAAATGTGGTAGACTGCTTGGTTTCAAAAAAGGACCTCTATGAAAATCACAGGGGAGACTTCATGTATCCGTATGATGACAATCCTGCCATGGACCATTCACTGGACCAGATTTCATCAGAAGAGTTTAAGGTGATGAATAACGGAAGGCTTCTCGAAACGATGGAAAGGTCTCAGGTTTATAGGGAAGCTCATGAAGGAGCCATCTTAATCAATAAGGGTGACACTTACGTGGTCAACAGCGTCAATCTCAAGAGAGGCTATGTCAACGTTTCACAAAAGACAATAGATTATCATACGATGGTCCTGAACAAGACTGAAATCAACATCAAGAAGAAGCTGTCAAAGACAAGATACGGCGATTTGACAATTAATTTCGGAGAGCTGACTGTAAGCGAAGACTACTTCAAGTATAAGAAAATGCACTTTTCAAAAGCTATCGGAACATATCCTTTGGATTTGCCTCCACTGAAATTCAATACTAAGGGATTATGGTTTACAATTCCAAAAAAGGTCATGGATACATTGGAGGACATGTTTCCTAATGAGGAGGAGGTGTTTGCAGGAGGCCTTCACGGTGCCGAACATGCCCTAATTGGACTTTTCCCGCTCCATACGATGTGTGACAGGTTTGATATCGGAGGACTTTCAACAAATTATCATGAAGACACTCAGGAAGCTACAATCTTCATCTATGACGGCTATGAAGGTGGAATTGGAATAACTGAAAAGGCGGTTGACGTATTTGTCGAATTGCTCAAGTCCACAATTGACCTTCTGAACAACTGCCAGTGCAGAAGCGGCTGTCCATCATGCATATACTCCCCTAAATGCGGAAACGATAACAAGCCACTCCATAAGAATGCAACCAAGTATATCCTTGAATACATGCTTAAACTAATTTCAAATGATTTCGATGGTGAAAAGGAGGAAATAATCGATATTGAAACTCCTGTCGAAGAAGCGGATGAATTCGATGAAGCCTATGAATTATATGAGAAGGGAGACTACTCATCATCCAAGGACATCCTGAACAATATTCTGGCAAATGATAAAAAACATGTAAGGGCATTGGCATTGATGGCTCAAATACTATATAATCAGGACCAGAATGACATCGCATTGCTGTTTGCCAAAAAGGCTTTGGCCATAGATAAGTCTAATGAGATGGCAAACGAGCTTGAAGTATTGCTTACAAACGGGCCTAATGAAAAAGATTCAGATTTCAGTTCATTGGATGATGTAGAAGCATTGTATGAGGAGGCATATGATTTATATGAGCAGGGAGATTTGGAAACCTCCTTGGAGATTCTAGAAAAGCTTCTGGACTTCGATGATAAAAACTCTGAAGCATTGGCATTGGTGGGTTTGATTTATTATCAGTCAGGATTTTTCCCAAAGGCCATTGAATATTATAGAAAAGCAATAAAAATAAATAAAAATGGTGAAATGGTTAAGGAATTGAAGATGAGAATTTCATAGGGCTTTTAACTGTAAGGAGTAAAGCCGGTCTCGAAATGCTCACACACTTTTTCCAGTTCTTCCGGAATGTCTATTTTTTGGGTGCAGTAATCAAGACATGTTCCGCAATATGTGCATTCGTCTGCAGGAACCTTTTCGTCTGCCAGCTTATCGTAATACAATCTGTAGATATCTGATTCAGGCTGGTTTTTACTGGTATTGTACAGATTGAAGTATTCTGGAATTGGAATCATTTCAGGGCATGCATCCACACAGTATCCGCATTCGCTGCATGGAACGGCAAGGTTTTCGGAAAGCTTTTGAGCCATTTTCTCTAAAAACTCATTTTCCTCATCGCTCAATATTTCGAAGTTTTCATAGGTGTCAATGTTATCGAGAAGGTCATCCATTTTGCTCATTCCGCTCAATACGATTTTCACGTGTTCAAGTGATGCACAGAATCTTATGGCCATGCTGGCTATTGACTTGTCCGGATTGAATTGCTTGAAATCATTTTTAATCTCATCTGAAGGGTTTACAATAACTCCCCCTTTCAGTGGTTCCATTACATAGACGTCAAGGCCATGTTTAGCGCATAGATCATAGCATTTGTGGGCTTCAATGGATGGATCTTCCCAGTCGAGGTAGTTGAGTTCAAGCTGGACGATGTCAAAGAGGTCTCCGTACTCATCAAGAACCTTTTCAAGTAAATCTGCCTTGTCATGAAAGCTGAAACCAATCTCTTTTGCAATCCCGTCCTCTTTCATCTTTTTAACATATTCGAAGGTATTTGCGTTCACTGCATTTTTAAACCATGGGCCGTTAATGTTATGGATGAAAAAAACGTCAAAGTAATCTATTCCCAGCCTTTCAAGCATTTCTTTTACGAATTTGTCGTTGTCCTCTTCGCAGGTCAATGCCCATGTAGGCATTTTATCACAGATTTTAAAGGATTCGCGCGGATATCTCTCAACAACTGCCTTTCTGATTGCAGTTTCACTGGTGCCGTTGTGGTAGGCGTAGGAAGTGTCAAAATAGTTGAATCCTTTTTCCATGTAAATGTCAACCATTTCATTAAATAGGTCCTGGTCAATTGATGTCGGGTCATTTGCATCAGTTAGCGGAAGCCTCATGCATCCGAAACCGAATTTTGATTTGTAAGTCATAATACTATCTCCTTTAAATATAAATATTAATGTGTTACGTATTTAAATGTTGCCAATATCAACATTTTGTAGTGTATTGCAAGGATGATGGGAGCTGGGTTTAAACTGATTTGAATAGGATACATTTAATTATATAGTGAATTAAATACAATAATATCTATTTAATTATAGATTAAATAAAATTGTAATTTGGGTGATAACATGATTATGGTATTGGCAAAAGCTATTCCAAACGATGAAGAAGCAAAAGCAAAAGTCATTGAATTTGCACAAGATTTAATCGAAAAATCTAAAGCGGAAGAAGGAAACGTCGACTACAATTTATTTGAAAATACCGGCGACGGTTCATTAATGTTTGTTGAACAATGGGAATCCAAAGAAATTTTAGGAAAACATTTGCAAACCGAACATTTCATTAATTTCGGAGCTAACATTGACGGACTTCTTGCAGGCGACCTTGAAATTAATGTTTTCGATGCAGAAGCAACCGATTTATAAATTTGATATTGGTTAGACTTTAACCAATATTTTTTTTACTTTTTTTTATTTTCCGATGTATTACTTCCAGTTTTATAGATTATTAAATACTTTTATAAATCAACAAAACAATAATTATAATATTAATAATTATATAAGAGGAGTAGTAAAATGCACGAATTATCTATGGCTCAGGGCATTATTAATGCAGTTTTAGAAACTGCCGAAGCCAATAATGCAACTGAAGTTAATGAAGTCACCGTTGAAGTCGGCAGATTAGCTATGATTAATCCGGAACAATTGCAGTTCATATTGGGCGTATTAGTTGAAAATACCCTAATGGAAGATGCAGAGATAAAATTTGAAGAGATTCCTGCTGAAATCCAATGTTATGACTGTGATTTTAAAGGTGAAGCCATTTTGGATGATAAAGATCATTATGCTCCTATGGTCAAATGTCCGAAATGCGATAGTCTTAGTGTAGAAACTTTAAACGGTAAGGATATTGTTGTTAAAAACATTGTTATAGAAAAACCTGATGATACATAAATCATAGGAGATGAAAAAATGCACATGATTGCTGATGTTGAAGTAGAAAAGAATATAATGGACGCTAATAAGAAGTTAGCTCATAAAAATTTACATAAATTGGAAGATAACGGAATATTCTGTGTTGATTTTGTCGGTGCAATAGGTTCCGGTAAAACAACTCTCGTAGAAGAAATAATTGATAATACTGATTATAAAATCGGCGTATTGGCCGGAGACGTCATCTCAAAATTCGATGCAGGACGTATCGAAAAGCATGATGTTCCTGTCGTCGGATTGAACACAGGCAAAGAATGTCACTTGGACGCTCATTTAGTCGGCCACGGACTTGCAGACTTGCCATTGGAAGACTTGGACATGGTAATCATTGAAAACGTAGGCAACTTGATTTGTCCGGTTGACTTCGAGCTCGGTTCCCATTTGAGAATCGTTGTTGTCAGTGTCACTGAAGGTGACGACACAGTAGAAAAGCACCCAATAATTTTCCAAACTTCAGATGTTGTTGTGATCAACAAAGTTGATTTGGCAGATGCCGTTGGCGCTGATGCTGACAAGATGGTGGCAGACGCTCAAAAATTAAACCCTAAAGTCAAAGTAATCAAATCCAGCTTAAAAGAGGGTTTAGGTTTGGATGAAATTATAGCTGCAATCGAAGAAGCTATGAATAATTAAATGATATAATCAGGTGGTTTCATGAAAGTATGGATTGATATCTCAAATGCGCCTCATGTAAGGTTTTTTAAGGATGTAATCAAGTATCTGGAAGCTGAAGGCGAGGATGTAATTGTTACTGCTAGGCAGTTTGGAGATATCCATAAGTTAATGGACATGTATGATATTGATTTCATATCTGTCGGAAAGCATGGTGTAAGCCTTTATGACAAGTTGAAGGAAAGCACATCAAGAGTCTATAATCTTGTTGATGTTATACATGACGAAAAGGTGGATGTTGCCCTTAGCAAGCATTCCATTGAACTTCCTAGAATCAGTTTCGGTTTGGGAATTCCAAGTTTATACGTTTTGGATAATGAGCATGCATTGGCCGCCAATAAGCTCACTCTGCCATTATGTGACAGAATCATTACTCCAAAAATCATTGACATGTGGAAACTGATGAAATTCGGTGCAGATCCAAACACTATCATTTCATATGACGGAACCTCTGAATTGATGCATTTCAAAAGTTTCAAATATAACGATAACGTTTTTGATGATTTAAGTCTTGATTTGAAACATCCGAAAACAATTCTGATGAGACCTGAACCTTCACTTGCGTCCTACTTGGATGCGGACTGCAGAAAATCAGTTCTCTCTCCAATCGTTGATGAATTGAAGAATGTGGCAAACATTCTCATTCTTCCAAGATTCAAGGAACAGGCTGAAATCTTTGAGGGAATCGATAATGTTTCAATATTGAAACCTCCTGTCGACACTTCAAGTCTGATTAAGAAATGTGACCTTGTAATAGGTGCCGGTGGTACAATGAACAGGGAAGCTGCAATCTTGCAGACTCCGGTTATTTCATGTTATCCTGGTGAAACATTGTCTGTAGATCAGTATTATATCAATCATGGATTGATGTACAGGTCTAATGATACCGATGAGGTTATCCACAAGGCTTTGGAGTTCATAGTCAATCCTCATGAGCAAATCGATATCAAGACAGATGACTTGTTCCAAATTATTATAGATAACTTATACGATTTAGCTAAAAATGGTAAATAGTTTTTTATAGTATTACTTTTAAATATTTTATACATATGTATATTTTATTGGGCTGGTAGCTCAGATGGTAGATCGTCGCCTTGGCATGGCGGAGGCCCCGGGTTCAAATCCCGGTCAGTCCACTTATTAATTTTTAAAATAAAAGAGAATTGTGATTAAATTATGTTATTAATTGCTCAGAACCATTTACAATTAATTGTAGAAGTCGGGTTAATGCTGTTTGTATCTTTGGTATTTTTCCTTAACCTGATTCCGTTATCACTGAGTGTAGTGACCTTCTTATCATTGTTCTTAATGGGAGGTTTCACACTTCTTTTCGGAGCGGATATTGCACTTCTTGTAATATCTTCAAGTCAGGCGGAATTTACTCACCCATTCGGGCCATTGGCATTGCTCGGTGCAGTAACTGCACTTGCTTCGCTGAAAGTGATGAAGGAATCGGGAGTGGACATACGACCTCTTAGAAGATTTGTCATACTCTTCATCGGATGTATCACCATATTCGGTGGATTGATGCACAGGTCATTTTTAGTCTTATGGTTATTGGGATTATTCTTAGGTTATCTGATGATTTCCAAATCATTCAGGGAAAAGTCCGTATTCACCCTTAGAAGAGTTTTAATATTCATCGGAGCAGCCTGTGTAGGTTTCATCCTTCTGGAAGTAATTGCACGTGTAAGTGGAATGACAATTTTCTCTCCACTCTTGAGGATGGGTAGGATTGAACAATACTCTTTATCAAGTATCAAAACTGTATTAAACAACATTCAATTGATTGGACATAATGCAAAGGCTTCCTATTGGGGTGCTGAAGGTACGGCATTTGCTGAAGGGTATATTACACTGCCGATGCAATTCGTACTGTTCTTCGGTCTTCCGTTCCCAATGTTTTTCGGTGTATTGGTTAACCAAAAGGATACAATCGATTATATGCTTCCGGGTATCTTCGGTTGGGGATTCGACTTCGGTATTTTAGGTCTTGTAGGATTGATGGTATTTGTTCTTGGAACAATCCTTATAGGATTTAAGATATTGAACATCTACAGAGAGAAAAGAGAAAAGAACAACAAGAAATACTTAGGAAGGGAAGTATTATTAACTGGAGCATTAGCAGCATTCTGCGCACAGGCATTAATCGGTATGTTTGTATTCAACAGGTCCATCAACGGTATGGCTCTTTTGACATTCATATTTGTAGGCGCACTGATACTGGCTAATGTCGTCACACTTAAATCAAGAGAATAGAGGTAATTATATGAAAGCTTTGGTATTGCTTGGATGCCCTGAAACTCCATCACAAACTCCAATGGCAGTTTATGTATTCAACAAGTTAACAAAAATTGGTTATGATGTAACAATCGCAGCCAATCCTGCAGCTTCCAAATTAGTAAGGATATCAGACCCTGAAGGTTTTTACAAACTTAACCTTGTCGATTTGGAAAGGGCTTTGGGAGACATTAATGAAGGCGATTATGATTTATTAGTAGGATTCGTACACAAGGATGCGGCCGCTTCATTCTTCGTAACATTCGATCAGATTTTACAGACCAAATCATTGGCATTGGTATTTTCAAGAGATGCTGATGAGGTTGCGGAATTCGTCAACATGATTGAAGAGAGTGGAAGCAATGCTAAAATAGCAGCTGTCAGAGCTTTCCATAATCCTTCACCAATCAAAGTCAAATTCGACAAAGCGATAAAGGAGTTTGAATAAGATGTCATTCTGTTTAGATACTTATCTTCAACAATCTGATAACTATGAAATTCATGCAGCAAGAGCTGGTTTTAAAGACTGTGCAATGATTATCCGTTTCAAGGCTAATGATATTGTCTACATTAAACCGGGCGATGAAGTCTTGGGAGTTAGAGTCATTGGCATTCCTCCAATTCCAATTGGATTTGACCATGAAAAGGGAACTGTTTTTTTACCTTACACAAAACCTTGTCATGGGACTTCCGTTGTGGAGCTTCCAATTGACGAAGAGGAAATTGAAAAAATCAGAAAGTTAGACACTGGTAATAAAAAATGAAATCAACTGTTGTAGGTAGTTTTCCGGCCGAGGAAAGCTCACCATCTAATTTTAAGGATAAGCTATTGAATACTTTCGGGTCTTATGACCCGTTCAAGGAAGCTATCAGAACTAGCGTAATAGCTCAGCTTGATGCTGGAGTCGACATCATATCCGACGGCCAGGTCAGAGGCGATATGGTATCCATTTTCACTGAATATATTCCTGGAATGAAAATTGAAGACGGAAATACATTCATTGTAGGCAAAATAAGAAATCCGACTCAAGAAATTTCAATCAAGGACCTGCAATATGCAAAGAAAGTGATGGCAGAATATTACGGCGGAAAGATTCCTGAAGGAAAAGGCATTAAGGGAATAATCACCGGACCGAATACTATTGTCCATTCATCCAGAATAACCTCTTTTTATAAAAGCAAGGAAGATGCGATAATCGATTTGGCGCATAGCCTGAAGGTTGAAGCCGATGCAATAGCCAAAAAGGTAAAGCCCGCTTACATTCAGATTGACGAACCTTTCCTGTCAACAGGAATGGTTGATATGAATACCGCACGCGAAGCTATCGGAATCATCAAGGACGGTCTTGAAGTGCCTTTGGGAATGCATGTCTGTGGCATATTAAAGGATGCCTTTAAGGACATTGCCAAGTTCAATGTGGATATCCTTGATTTTGAATTCGCCGGAAACAATGTAAATTTAGGCGTTTTGGAAGAAAACGCTTCATTGATTCGCGATAAAAAACTGGGTTTCGGTTGCGTTGATTCTTCTGTAAATACTGTCGATGATATTGATGACATCGAAGAGTTGGTAACCAAAGCCATTGACATAGTCGGAAAGGATAACCTGATTCTAGATCCTGATTGCGGACTTAGAAGAGCTCCAAAAGATGTTGCCTTTGAAAAGTTAAGGTTAATGAACGAAATTAAGGATAAGTACTCTTAGATAAAATGAATTTCGGTTTTTCTCCTGTCGGCTTGCTGTTTTTATTGATGCTTTTTGTTCCAAATATCATATGGTCAAAAAACCAGCCTAAAGATTATGAGCAATATTCCAAAAGTGAAAATAGGTTATTGCTTGCTTTTGAAAGAATCGGTGAAGTATTGGTTACTGTGCTTTCTCTGTTCTGCGGTGTTGGCTTTCAGTTTTCCTTTCTGCTGATTTTAGGATTTATCATTCTGATTATCTATGAGCTTGCATGGATGAAGTATTTCAGAAGCGATAAGACAATGAAGGATATGCTCGCCAGTTTTCTTAGGATTCCAGTCCCTATTGCTTGCCTGCCCGTTTTGGCATTTTTGATATTGGGGATTGTTTCAGGCAACATATTTTTGATAGCATCTTCTATAATTTTAGCTATTGGCCACATAGGCATCCATCTGGACCACAGAAGAAATCTTTAATCATTAATTTTTTGTAATTATATTTGATAAACAGTTCAGTATAAAAAAAGAAAAAAGGAAAAAATAATCTATTTATAAATTTTAGAAGTTACTTTTCCTTTTGTAAAGTAGATGTGGAAATTATAATAGTTCTTTTTAGCTATTTTTGTAATCACGATTTTTGCTGTTGCAGAACCTTTATAATTTTTGCTTGTTGGAGTAATTTTAACTTTATGTGTTCCTACAGAGTATTGGTTTGTCAAAATTCCGGCAATACCGTTCTTTTTATCATCCGGATCATAGCCTGTAACAAGCTTTACGGTCTTGTATTTTTTGCCGGTATATATTTTCAAGGTTAATCCAACTCCGTTAAGTCCTTTTTTGCTGGATTTGTCCTTAACTTGAATGTCCACGCATCCGCCGGCAAAATCACGGGTTTTTATTTTATAGCTTTTTGTTTTAATGGTCAGGGACCTTGGCTTGATGACAACCTTTGAAGTCTTTTTGGTTGCCTTTGCATTAACGGCGCTGATTATTATCTTATGTGTACCCTTAGATAGTGTTGAGGCCTTATATTTGGCATTACCATAGGTGTTGGTAGTCAGTGTAACTGTTTTGGACTTTTTGCCAGTATATACCTTTAAAGTCAGCCTTACGCCTTTAACCCCCTTATTGTTGGAATCGACAACTTTGATGTTAAATGTTTTTCCTGACTTGTAAATGGTTGTCAATGCTTTCGGATTGATTTTAACGCTTTGCTTTGAAACCTTGACGTTTTCAAAAATCACATCTTCAAAGTAGGTGTCATAGCAATTGAATTCCACGTTATAAGTGCCGGCAGGAAGTTTTTTGTAATTCCATTTGTATGTAGCCATTCCATTTGCATTGGTTTCCAATATGCCCCAATCATAATTGGAACTGGTGTCGGAATAAATGAAATAGTTAACTAGGTTATTTTTCATTGGAGTGCCGTTCAAATCAGTTAATGTAATTGTGTATGCCTTATCATGGATGTATTTTCCTGATTGTTTGACTGTGATTTGAGAGTCATACGAATCATCTTCCTCATCACTTTCATCTTCATAGGTTTCGTTGGTGTAATCAACTTCAACATTTCCGTTTTCAGCCTCTGTGTCAGGGGCATCGTCAGTCGTTATTTCAGTATTGGTGTCTGTATCAACCGTTTCATCCGTTGCATTAACGTCACTTGCGCTGACGGAGGAAATGGCTGCGATTGCTACAATTACCAATATCAGTATTGGTATGTGTTTCTTCCTAAACATTTCAATCCCTAATTTTCCTTTATAAAAAGTTGCTTGTACTTAATAATATGTTTTCATATTATTTTAAGTTATTCAAAGCAAAAATTACATGGGTATGAGAATTTTGCTAAACGAAATTGTTTAATTTAACAGTTTTTCTGAAAATTTTATAAATAGTTGTGTGAAATGAACGGAAAATTAATGTAGATATTCTTTTTCAAACAGGTTTGTTTTTAAAATGAAGCCTCTTGCTCATCCGTAGAATTCATCCAATGCATTTTCACCCATATCCTTGGACCCGTCACTCATCACGGCAAAGGTGATTCTTATGGAATAATCTGGATTGTCGTTTATAAAATCATCGCATGCCTGAATAGCCTTTTGCCATGCCTGCCTTTTAGGGTATCCGTATATGCCTGATGAAATCAATGGAAAGCCAATTGTATGGCAGCCGTTTTCCTTAGCCAAGGCCAATGAGCGCCTATAGGCATTTGACAGAAGTTCCGCTTCATTGCTATCTCCGCCGCTCCAGATTGGCCCGACTGCATGGATGATGTATTTTGCCTTAAGATTAAATCCGGGGGTGATTACGGCATTCCCGGTTTCACAATGTCCGATTTCGGAACAGGCATCTGCAAGCTCGTTTGCTCCTGCTTTTCGAAATATTGCTCCGCATACTCCTCCGCCTTCATGAAGCCTGCTGTTAGCGGCATTTACAATCACATCAACGTCAAGGTCGGTTATGTCTATTTTTTTAACTTCAATATTTCTTTTCATTTTAATCAGTCCCTATTAAATCATTTTTGTTAGCTATTATTTATTTTTAGTCATTTTTATCTAAAATCCAATAAAATTTAAATAATTATTCAATCTAAATATAATTAATACATATTTTATTTAAAAATAAAAGGAGGGATAGGTCATGAATAGGAGTTCCATAATTGCAATTTTGGCAGTTCTGGTCATTGCTTGCGTTGCTGGTTTCTTATTTTTCGGAGGATCATTTGGCGGTGATGTGATTAAGGTAGGTTCAACTGAATTCAAGGCACCTGAAGGATATCATCAAGGTGCTCCCAATAAATTGGGTCATGTCTCCATGTCCAATGGTACTAATGAGATTTACTTAACCGAATTAAACGGAACTGACGTCAATGTACACATCAAGGGATATCAGGATTACCTTAAAACACAGAATCAATCAATAAAAGTTTCAAACATGAACATTGATAATGTGGACATATATAAATCCAGCAATGATGAACACCCTTACAATGTCCATTATTGGTTTGTTAAAAATAATCATACCTATAATGTCTACAAATGGGATGATAACAGAAATATGGACAAAACAGTAATAGATTTAGTCAAGTCATAACTGATTTGTTTCTAATTTATCATATTCTGGCTTGGTTGGCAATTTCAAATTCTTTAATTTGCGGGATTGCCGATCAACAACTTTTTTTTTAAAATTTAAATCTGCGAGTTTCACATTATTTTTTTGATGAAAATCTCATCTGGAAAGGCTATTTCTAATGAATTAAGGATATTTTATAAAAATAAGATTGATTAGGAAAGATTTCCTAATCTGATTTAATTAGCTAAAGAAAATTGGGTCTATGTCGGTGGATATTACTTCCACATTCTCAATATGAAGGATATTGCTTAGTCCGCTGCCAAATGTCCTGTTTTCCAGTACATTGCAGGTTATATTGTTTGAAACTGACACGCCTGTAGTCACATCTTCATTTATTTTAATTGCATCAGATGCATTCATTACAAGGTAATACTCATCAGTTGTATAAATAACATAATTTGAATCAAATTCCTTTAACCAGTTTAAAGTAGTATGATTATAGGTTTTGAAGAAAGGTTCAATCGGTATTATGCTGACCATTTCGGAAACTTTCATGGGTGATTTGGTTTCAATAGATAGTGTTGTGCTGTTTGTTGTATTGTTTTCAGTTATTGCATATGCCGCAGACAGCCCAATAACTGCCGCTATTGCAATTACCAGTATTAATGTAAATTTCTTTTTCATAATTGTACCCTTAAATATTATTTAATGGATAATATGTACATTATTATATTTATCATTTTATATTTTGAATAATATTGAAATAAATGAAATTTTTATTAATGTAATGTTTATTTGCCATTATGTATTCTATTAATTGCGCGGAAGTGATGGATGAGTTATTTTAGGATATTGTAATCTTATGGATGGTTTTTAGTTTTGAATATTTGCCTCAAAAAGTTTCGTTAAAAGCAAAACTGGATGTTTGCATAAAATTTAAATAAAATTGTATCTTAATAAATTAATGTTGATAAAAATAAGTTACATGTCTTTTATTCTATAGATTATAATTGCTTCTGATATCATGAAAAGGGATTCTAAATTTTTCAAATATTTTATTCTGACTGATCCTGGAAGTTTGTCAATGAAAGAGAGGATAGGCATCATTCTTATTCCTTTAATTTTTATCACATGCCTGTTATTGCACATGTTAATTACTTCCCATGAACCTTTGATATTATTGTGGCTGTTGGGGATTTGGGTATTCTTCATCGGTTTGGATTATCCGCTGATTTATTTTGAAGAATATGAGGAAAAATACGGATGGTACTCCAAAATAAGGTTGGGATCTACCTATCAGATTATGTCCAAAACCCTTTCTTATCTAATTCCTGGACTGATAATAAATATTCTATTTGTAGGATTAATACTGCAAAACATAACAAAAGCCTCCCTAATAGCTTTTGCATTCGTACTTCCCTTTTTAGCTTTATTTTTCAGGACTGATGTTTTTAACGATGACAGTTCTGTTGAAGGTGAGGAAATCATTTTGGGATATCATCCAACAATTTATGGGCTATTGAGTTTAATTTTAGGCATTTATGGCTATTTGAATGTGGATAAATTATTGAATTCAAATTTTAACCTTGCAATCGCATTATTCATCATAACACTGATGTTTCAGATACTGCTTTTGATTCCGGACAAATTGAACAAGATCCTGTTTTTTGAAGTTAGAAGAAAAGAAGGCTTTTTGGCATATGCCTGTTTGATGATATTATGTTATGCGCTGCTTTTCTCCATTACTGCCGGGAGAGTCTTTTTAAGTGATGTCAATCTTGATTTGTCATTTGAAGGCATTGCAAGAAAAGCTATTGTCTGGGGAACGGGAATTATAATAGCAATACTTTATATACGAAAAATTAAGGATATGAATCGGAAATAATATTCTTATTCTATTCAACGCTATTGTAAAAATCCTTTAATTTTTTTTTATCTTCTTCGATAGGTCATAGCTATGTTTAGAATAATTTCTTTCAAAACATTCGTTAGAAACTATGAATGGTTATTAAATGATGGTCAAAAATATGTAACTAAAAAAGTAGACACTGTTAATCAGATTATTGAAATTGATTTGATATAACTTTATATAGATTGATTTACATATATTTAACTATAAAATTGAAGGAGGTTTTCCATGGTTAACTATATTGAAGAATTAGATTCATTATTGTCAGAGATGCCTGAAATAGAATGTTGGTTAGATATAAACTATTTAAATGAAATATCTGATGAAATTGTCAATCTAGAGGATTATGTTCCAAAAGATATAGAATTATTTTTACCAGACTATGAATTGAGATCCTCCTTTTTAGATAATCATGACTATTTAATTGATAATGAATTTCACACCAAACAAATTTTAGATCAAGGTGCTGCTGGAACTACCTGGCAAGAACATGTTTCTGTTTATGATGATTTCTTTAGAAAGCATCCTGAATTTTCTAAATTAATTAAAAATCAACAAGCATATTCTACATGGAAACAAGAAGAACCTTACTATTATAGTGCTTAATTTTTTACTATTTTTGTTTAGAATAATTTCTTTCAAAACATTCGTTAGAAACACCACTTATTTTTCCTTATATTAACCGATTAAACACTTAAAAATTCTTCTTCAAAAAAAGTTGTGAGGACATCATTTTTATGCCCTTAAATGGAGGTAGGTTTCCTCAAAAATCATACAGTCGAAGACAGTTTCAACCTTCTTTTCAGGGATTTTTGAGGACATTGTCCAATCATGAAAAAAATGAGGGTGGTTTCCTCATTTAACGATATTCATGTTTGAAGTTTTTGTCATATAGCTTGGATGCATTAAAGTCGCCAGGGTCTAGGACATCTCCCACTACAATCATTGCAGTCTTTGTTATATTGGCATCTTTAACTTTTTCTGCAATATCCTTGAGGGTTCCTCTAATTATTTGCTGGTCTGGCCAAGTTGCCTTTTTGACAACTGCAACTGGGGTTGTATCTTCATAGCCCTCAAGCAGTTCATCAACCACCTTGTCAATCATACCAATTCCCAAAAAGATGCACATTGTTGCGTGGTGCTTTGAAAAACTTGCAATACTTTCGCCGCTAGGCTTAGGAGTTCTTCCTTCAGGACGTGTGATGATTACGCTTTGTGAGATTTCAGGCAGGGTCAATTCAGCTTCCAATACGCTTGCTGTTCCGAATAGGGAGCTCACTCCAGGAATGATTTCGTATTCGATGTCATGCTTTTTAAGCTCACGTATCTGTTCGGCTATTGCTCCGTAGATTGAAGGGTCTCCTGTGTGTACACGGGCAACCAATTTGCCTTCATTAACGGCTTCAGTAATGATTGCATCGGTTTCATCCAAATTGAGATATGCGCTGTTGTGAATTTCACACCCTTCCTTTGCAGGACATAATACCTCTTTGTTTACAAGTGAACCGGCATAGATGATTACGTCAGCCTCTTCAATAACTTTTCTTCCTTTGACGGTTATTAAGTCAGGATCTCCCGGACCTGCACCAATGAATATAACTTTTCCTTTCATGATTAATTCTTTATTTCAAATATTATTTAATAATTTTGTATCAAATTTGACTTTTAATCTAAGAAAACTTTATTAATTTCAAGAATAATTAAAAAATATGAATGATAAAGGTTTTATTTCAGTTGAATACATTTTTGCATTCTTCATAATCATAACTATTGCTTGCGGCCTTTTGTTTTATAGCGAATCAACAGTTGGTTCAAGTTTCAATATTGAAGATAGCATAACCCACAGGATAATTCTGGATGATGTCGCATACAGGATTTGCCAGGTGAATTCGAACGGCGTCGGATATTCGAAGAATTTGAAACTACCGGGCGATATGGGATACTTTGAAATCACAATAGACAAATCAAAAGCGACAATAGAATACGACGGCAAAAAGGGCGAAACATTCCTTCCGCTTGCAAATGCAGATTCCAAATATAGGCTCATCAGCGGGCGAAGCTACTGCATCACAAAAACAGGTGATGGGATTGTGATATCATGATGGACGGCAGAGGCCAGATGTCGGCGGAGCTTCTCTTTCTCTTCGGGATTCTGATAGCCGCAGCAATGATTTCAATCGTGTTCATTGCAGGAGAAAATGAGCTGAACGTTGCAATGAGTGCCGCAAAAAGCGGGGCGATTGAAGGAGCATCATCCTCTTCAGGAGCAATCTATCCGGCTGATGCCTTTAGGGACTATTCAAATTCGAAAACCAATCTGCTGCATCCCTATTCGGTTGAAATCATAAACGTTTCATATTCAGACATTGGAGAGGATGCTAACTACGGCAAGAAAAGAATCCAGTTCAAGGTATATGCCAGAACCTCGGACAGGTTCGACAATGAAGATCTGGTTTCGATAGGCGACAGGATAAATTATGATTTGAGAAAGTCAATTGCCGTCAGCTTCAATTCAACCAAATCAACAAACAGGCTGTACAATCCGGTTTTTTCACCCCATTATGTCTACACAACAGCTAATGTTAAATGGGTTTAAGTCCAAAATATTATTGATGTCTGAATGAAAATGGAAAAAACTGTTTTGAAAGACAAGTCTTTAGATGAAATATTCGCACCTATTGACGATAGGGACAAATTTGATGGAATGAGGGATTAAAATCACGGAAGAAACTTTTGATGCAATAGCTTTGAAGCTGCAGGATGAATTGGTTGACATCATCAAAAGTGGCATTGACGTCAATGACTATCAGCTGATAATGTACAAGTACATTTTCATAAGCGAATTAAAGGTGCCTTTGTTTGAGGATATAGGTTTTGAAATTTGTGATGATTCATTTGTCCTGTATGTAATTCCTGATGATTTGGAATTTGACTTGCTTAGAAAGCTGGATGATGCTTTTGATAAGTTTAAGGTTACTTTCATGCCCAATCCATATAATTTAATAAAATTAAGGTTTAGTTTGTGTGATTAGATGTATAGCGATGAAGAAAAGAAGCAATTGATGGATGACTTAAAGGAAATGGAAACATTCAAGGCCGATGTCGGCGATGAGGGAAAGATACTTCAGGAAGACTTGAAGGAGTATTTTATCAATGGAAACGGTGATAAGGAGGATTTGATATTCAGAATAGAGCTCTATTTCTATGCATTCAAGCTATTCTGCAGAAAAAAGGTCATCATCGATAGAAATCAGTTCACAATATTTTTAAATGATTCGCTGCTGGATTGGCATTTGATCAATTTGGTCATGCAGGACTTAACGGATTTTGAACTTGAAATCGAAGCCGTTAAAGAAAATAAGGATGTATTGATAAATCTTAATTTCACGTTGCATTACTAGATTTTAAAGATTTTGCGGGCGTTGTTGGTGGTTACTTCATCAACAGTCTCAACGTCCATGTTCTTAAGTTCTGCAATTTTATAAACTGCATTTACAACATTTGCAGGTTCATTCCTGTCTTCTTTTGTCATTGCAAGGTATGGACTGTCAGTTTCTGTTAAAATATAATCCAAATCTATTTTTTTAATCAAATCCTGATGCTTTTGGGAATAGCATAGCATGGTGGAAAAGCTCATGTAGGCATTTCCCATATTTTTTATTCTTTTTGCGGTCTTCAAGCTTCCCCCATAGCAATGGAAAACGAAATAGGGGATGTTGTCATAATCTGCTATGATGTTGACTGCCTTTTTCTCACAGTCCCTCACATGCATCACAATCGGCTTTTCATATTCGTTTGCAAGATTTAAAAAACCTGTAAAGATTTCCTGCTGCCTTTCGCGCAATGCCTTGTCTGTTACATAAAAATAGTCCATTCCGACTTCACCGACAGCTACGATTTCATCGAGATGTTTGACGACATTTTCGTGTGCTGTTTTAATCTCTTCTTCAGTTGCATTCTGTGAGCTTACAGGGTGGAATCCGAAAGTGGGATAAATGAAATCCTCATAATCCTTTGAAAGCTGAAGCACTTTCATGTTGCTGTCATTGCTGTATCCTGAAACAATAACATGGTCTAATTTGTCTTTCGCCCTTTTGATGACGTCTTCACGGTCGTCGTCAAAGTCTTCAAAATCAATATGGCAATGTGTGTCTATCATTATGCACCGAACCTTCTGTCTCTTGCTTGATATGATCTGATTGCCCTTATGAAATCAACTTTTCTGAGTTCAGGCCATAAGGTTTCGCAGAAATATAATTCTGAGTATGATGATTGCCAGAGCAGGAATCCGCTTAAGCGCTCTTCTCCGCTTGTTCTTATGATGAGGTTAGGGTCATCAAGCCCTCCGGTATAGAGGTTTTTGCTTACAAGGTCCTCATCCACATCGTCAATGGAAATCTTCCCGTCCTGCACATCCTTGATAATCTTTTTGAATGAGTCAATGATTTCCAGACGGCCGTCATATCCAATAGCTAAGTTGAGAAGTCTTTTGTTATAGTGGGCTGTTGCTTCTTCTGCTTCCTTAATGGCTTCCTTTACATTGTCCGGAAGCAGTTCTGTTCTTCCGACAACTTTAATTTTAACTTCATGCTTGTGAACCTTTTCATTGGTGACGATTTTCTTGAAATTGATAACGAATAGATTCATCAGTCCTTCAACCTCATGCTGAGGCCTGTTGAAATTTTCTGTGGAAAAAGCGTAAGCGGTAATGATTTCAATTCCAAAGTCGATACTCCAGTCCAAAACCTTTTCCAAGGTGTCCACTCCTATTTCATGTCCCTTGACAACGTCCATGTTTCCTTGGAGTTTAGAATACCTTCTGTTCCCATCCATGATTATAGCAACATGCTTTGGCATTTTTTCAGGCACCAAATCCCTTGAGATGTACCATTCATATATTCTGTAAAGTATGTTTTCTGCCATTTTCATCACTTAAAAATCATCCAAGCTATTGGCCAGAATAAGACTGCGCACATAACCTTCAATGCTTTGGTCCCTACTTGTATCGATGTATATCTTGTCCATTCCAAAGGTTACTGCTCCGTAACTTGGCCAGGAATTAAGCAGAACCAATGTTCTGAATATGATGTTTCCGACCCTTCCGTTAGGAGCGACAATGATGTTGCATTTATCGTGAATCGCTTTTTCAACCAATATATAGTAGTTTTTGACTTCTTCAGAAGTGTTCTCCTCAATGAGTTTTGTCAGTTTTTTGCTTTCGATTATTGATTTTGTTACTTCATCGCCTCTGCCGTAATCGTCTTTTCTTCCTTCGGCAAGAACAGCAATTTTAGGAGTTTTATCTAGTCTTTTTAAAAATCTGATGCAGTTTTCAACAATTTCGAATCTTTCTTCGACAGTCTCTCCTTCATCTATTCCAACAGGGGTCAAAAGGAATTCGAATTCATCTCCGCTGACAAAAGTCGCCCTTGAAATGCGGGGATAGCTTTCCTTCAGTTCTTTCATAATGTTGGAAGCCGGAAGGGATCCTCTCACTACTCCATCTATCTTATCATCTAAAACAGCGTTGACTAAGTCTTTGTCACGATATATTAGTTTTAAGTTTGTTTTTGGGTGTTTTTCTTTAAAAATATGACAAGCCTGTATAATATTTTCGTTTTCTCCAACACCAATAGCTATTGTTTTCATTAGATTATAATTTGTATTTTCATATATAAATTAATTTTTCTATTGTTCGCATAATTCAGGGCTATCCCGAATAACATTTTCATTTGTCATTGAAGTTTTCGATTGCCGAATCCACAAGTTTCAGGATTGACTGGGACAGGTCGGGATATGAGCCGCTTATCGGCACCGGAATGTTGTCGCAGTAGACGACTTCAAGGCCTGCAGCTATCGCATCCTTTGTGGCGACATCAACTGCCGCAGCTTTCAATTCAGTAAGCATCACTTCTGCCTTGTCCATGTATCTTTTCATGTCTTCTCTAAGAAGCGGCCTGTTTGATAGGTGTGCTGTTGTGCCTATGACTTCACAGCCGAAGTTCTCCTCCAGATAATCCACCAGCTTGTCCTTTACGTCTTCAGGTGCGGTTGTTGCAAAGAGCACCTTCTTGCCGGATATGTCATCCAAAGGCTTAGGTCTGAAGACTGTTGCTATTACGGTTGCATCCGGATTGACCTCATCCACAAATTCCTCGATTTTCCTGATTTTTTCATCGGAGCACATCGGCTCTTCGCACATTGTCAGTATGACAAGGTCCCCAAGGGCTATCCTGTACGGTCCGAAGAATGTTGTCAGGTTTTCAATCGGCTGGTTGGCACCTACAAGGGCAATTTTTTTGTCTGTCCTGATTGGAGGTATCGCAGCTCCGCTTCCCTCAAAGATGACGAATTTGGAATCGACTCCATTGGCCAGTCTGGCTCCCTTTTTCATGTTGGTGAGGAATACTTCTCCTGCCATTCCTCCTCCGCAGCGCCTGCAGCCTATGGTAAGTATCCTGCTCATCAGGGCATCTTCCCAATGGTCGCTTGCTGCATGGACTCCTTTTTCTGACTGCTCGAGGAGAAATTCCGCATTGATTTCAAGATTTTCCCCGTGGACGATTTCAGGCTCTTCAGGTCCTCCCCTACCCATTGCGATTACGCAAGGTTCATAGCCGTTCCTGTCGATGAGCCTTGATACATATCCTGAAACCGCTGTTTTTCCAATTCTCTTTCCGGTTCCGAGAATTGTGATTGACGGCTTTTCCATTATGTCGTATTGTGATATAGGTTCGAATTTGAAGTCGGGACCCTGATAGGTTATCTCTTCATTCAGGACCCTGCAGGCTATTCTGAATCTTTTCGAATAGTCGAGTATCGGCTCGTCGCTTAGGTCAAAGACAGTGTCCGCATCATATTTTCGAATCATTTCGACAATGATGTCGTAGGGGATGTCCTTGTCCTTTGCAAACTGGACAGGAACTCCCAGCTTTTCTGAATATGTGTCTTCAGAATCGTCCCTAAGCTTTTCTGTTCCTCCGATAAAGACGGCTCCAATTACATCGATGTGTTCCAAATTGTTCAGGGTATCTATTGCTTCTTGAGTGACTGGCAGATAGTGTTCACCATCAACTAAACAAAGCATCTTGTTTAGGGCTTTCATGATAATTAATATGTTTTAATGATATATATTAACATATGAATTTCTCAAAGATTGATTTGGATGAAACCCACATTCGCCTTACGACAGATTTGGAGAGGCACGGACTGGAAAGATTTGTCCTTTCCATCAGAAATGATTTGAAAAACCATATATTGAAGAACAAGGATTTCCAGTTGTCATTTGAACCTGTTGATGTTGATGATGATTCTCCCTTGATTGTCCGGACCATGGCGGATTCGTCAAGGGCTGCCGATGTCGGCCCGATGGCATGCGTTGCGGGCACAATTTCACAGATGTCCCTGGATTACCTGATGGGCATGGACTCAAGATATTCTATTGTAGAAAACGGCGGTGACATCGCACTCATCAATGACACTAAGGTGTTGTGCGGAATCTATTCGAACAATCCGGTTTTGGGAAATGACATTGCCTTTGAGATAAAGGCCAGAAGGAAGCCTCTTGGAATCTGCAGCTCTTCAGGAAGGATAGGCCATTCAATCAGTTTTGGAGATGCGGACAGCGTCACGGTCATTTCAGGCTCATGTTCCATAGCTGACGGATTGGCAACTAGAATCGCCAATGAAATCAGTGGTGAGGCAAGCGAGGATAAGATTTCAAACGGATTGGAATGCTGCGAAAACTACAGGGAATTTTTCGATGGGGTTCTCATTATTTCGGATGAGCATGTCGGATCGATAGGCAGAATTCCCAAACTTGTCGAAACCGCAGATTTTGATGTGAACTTCCAGCCTGAAGATGAATAAAAAAGTTGAAATATGAAAATTCGTTATATTATATTTTTAATAATATTCATGATTTCATTCATTGTATAAAATGACATTTCAATTTCTGTGCATTTACTCAAAAATGTTTTAATTAATTAAAATATATTTTAAAATTCCTTAAACTTTGATTAATGCATTCCATTAATAGGCCAATTTGAATGCAATATTTAAATATGATTAGTTATTAAATATTAGTGTATAGAAAAGGGGAGTTAATTTTACCTAACTGAAATTATTTAGTTAATAAATGGGTTAGATATCTATGTATAAGGACGAAATGATACAATTACATCAATTTTTAGTATATGTTTTAAAATATTTAGCAGAAGACGACCAGATTACAAATGATTGCAGCGAATACATTACACTTAAGATTAGCCCACATCATATTCATAAGACAAAAGCCGAACATAAGCATGCGATATTTGTCCTATGCAAAATAATTGCGCAGGTGATTGCTGATAAGGAAAACGATTCCATTCCTGAAAATGTTCGCAATTCACTTTCGGATTTAGTCACCAGATCTGAAAATGAAATAAATGCCCACTAATTTTTTTTACTTTTTTTTATATCATTGTTATTCTTTTTTTGATTTTACATAACGGCCTTTTATTTGCTTTTAAAAGGAAAGTGTTAATAATGTTTAAATACTATAATTGCATATTTAATATTTAAAACCAAAAATTAACACGTGTGATATCTTGAAATCATTTGAATTTTTATCCAAAAAAAGAGAATCCAAACCGAGAGATTGCGGAATCACAATGGTTCTTGACAAAGGTTTGGGCCTTGAAACTGCAGAAAGCCTGATGAATATCTCCGGAGAATATGTCGACTATCTCAAATTCGGATGGGGAACATCCATAGTCCATGAACAGGACATGATCAGGGCAAAGGTTGAAATGTACAAGTCCTATGACATCACCCCATATACCGGAGGAACACTCTTCGAGCTGGCTTACATGAATCACAAGCTGGAGGAATTCTTCGAGGAAGCCCGCAGCTTGGGCTTTCCAGCCATTGAAATATCCGACGGCTCCACAAGCATAGTCCATGAAGACAAGCTGAACTGCATCAAAAGGGCCAGGCTTGAAGGCTTTGAAGTGCTTTCTGAAGTGGGCAAAAAGGACCCTACCCTGGACAGGGAACTCACCCTTGATGAAAGGATATCCCAGATGAATGACGAATTGAAGGCAGGCTCCTCATTGATTATTGTCGAAGCCCGTGAAGGCGGAAAGAATATAGGCATCTTCGACAAGTCAGGAAATGCAAAGGAAGATGAAATCGATGTAATTGTAGACAGGATAGACAATAAAAAGATTCTATGGGAAGCTCCAAACAAGGACCAGCAGGTATTCTTCATATTGAAATTCGGCAACACTGTTAATTTAGGTAATGTCTCAAGCGATGACATAACTTCCCTTGAAACCTTGAGAAGAGGTTTGAGAGGAGACACATTAGGAAAGATTTAAGGTGCATTCAATTGACAAAAAACCGCAGCATTGATGAAATAAATCAGAAAATCAACGATGGCGAAGCCCATATATACACAGCAGAAGAATTCAAAAAGCTCATCAAGGCGGATGATGCTCCAAGTTTCGATGAAGTGGATGTGGTCACTGCAGGAACATGCGGCGTAATGAGCGGAACTGCAGCAATATTAAACTTCATTGTCTCAGAGCCTGGAGAATTCATAAGAGCAAACGAAGTATATCTAAACGGCGTTCCGGCCTATGCAGGACCATGTCCGAATGAATGGCTCGGTTCAGTCGACGTCATACTGCACGGAACTGCACATTCAATCCATGATGAGAATTACGGAGGAGGATTCCTGCTCAAGGACCTGCTTGAAGGAAATGAAATTGACGTAAGGGTTGAAAGCGCAGACGGAAAGACAATAGAAAATACGATTACAATGGCTGACGTCACAAGGGCCCAAATTGTCGGTGCCCGTATGGCATTCAAGAACTACACAGCATTCACAAATCCTAACAATGAGGAAGTGGCATCAATATTTGCCGCAATACCTCTTGAAGGAAACCTGAGGGGATTGACATTCTCAGGATGCGGCGATTTGAACCCTCTTCAAAATGACGTGCCTCAAAACGTTATAAAAGAGGGAAGACGGGTTCTTTTGAATGGCGCTCAAGGCTATATTTTAGGAAACGGAACAAGGTCAAGCACAGAAAAGCCAAACCTTATGCTTTCAGCTGATTTGACACAGATGGATCCATATTATATCGGAGGATTCAAAACCGGCCAGGGAGGAGAGGTCTACGATACCGTAGCCATTCCAATACCTGTATTGAATGAGGAAATCTACAACAATCTGCTTGTAACCGATGACATGGTCGACATTCCGGTATCAGACATCAAGGGACGTCACCTGCCGCTGGACAATACTGATTATGGAAAGCTATGGGCAGACCATGACCTGAGGCCAAGATATGATGATTCAAAATGTAGGGCATGCGATAAATGTGTGGTTGAGGAAATCTGTCCTACAAATGCATTTTCAAGAGGAAGACTGAACCTCACATACTGTTTCGGATGCGGAATGTGCGCCAACTACTGCCGCAATGACGCATTTGACATGAATACGGGAAGCGTTGATTTAAATATCAACGGAAAGGATGTTGATGTTCCAATCATTTGCCGCCAATCCGACAGGTTGAGGGCAAATAAGATGTCATTGAAATTAAAGAAAATGATTCAAAATAAAGAGTTTAAATTATAGGTGAAATGATGCAGAAGATAACCGATTCACCAATCGACTTTGCAGAGGACATCATTCATGATGTTAAAAATTCAAAGGAGGAAGGCGTCCTAAAGTGTGTGCAGTGCGGAATGTGCACATCAACATGCCCCGCAGCAAGGCATTCCGACTATAACCCCAGAGACATTATTGAAAGGGTCCTGGAGGGAGACATTACAATCCTTGAGGATGACTGCATATGGAACTGCTTTTACTGCTATACCTGCCACAGCGTATGCCCTGTCGGAAACAGCGTATGCGAAGTAAATCAGATTCTAAAGCAGTTCGCAATCAAAAACGGAATAGGCTATGAAAAGCTATATGAATACATGGGATTTGCAGATTCATATTTCACTGCAGCCATCGGAGCGATTCCGGAAATATTTTTCGCAGACATTGACCGTGACGTTCCGGGATGGTGGGACTTCAGGCAGCATTTGGATGAAATCAGAAACGAACTTGAACTGGACCCTCCGTTGATGCCACCAAAGGATGTCATCGATGAGGTAAGCACAATACTTACAATAACAGGATTCAAGAAGAAAATTGAAAATATAAGAGAGGCTCAGGAGGGTGAAAAATGAAATCAGTTCCCGATAAGGACATCCTTCTGTTCAGAAGCTGCCTTGTAAGCGTTGAATATCCGGGAGTGGAGGCATCAACAAAATTCGTATTCGACAAGCTAGGAATAGACTATGCGATTTCAGAAAAGCAGACCTGCTGCACAGGACTCGGGCATTACTCAGACGTATTCGACCAGATTGACACAACCGCAATAGGCGCTCGAAACTTCAGGATTGCCCGTGAAATCGGAAGGCCAAATCTTGTGATGATGTGCGCTACATGCTATGCAATCAACAAGAAATCAGTCAAGCTTCTAAACAAGAAGGATGACTTGAGAGAGCACATCAACAAACTATTTGACGATAATGGATTATCACACCTTAAATATGAAAAGGATGACCTGAAACCGACAGAAAACATTTTCCATGTTGTGGATATTTTATACGGCAAAAAGGATGAAATCAAGGACCATATAAAGTATGACCTGAGCGGTTATACCATTGCAACCCACCACGGATGCCACTACTGCAAGGTGCACTATGAGGACACCATCGGTGGGGTAAGGGATCCCAATATCCTCGATGAGCTTATTGAGGAGTGCGGATGCAAGACAATCGGATGGTATGACCATAAAAGGGCTACCTGCGGAACAGGTTTCAGGCAAAGGTATTCCAATCCTGAACTTTCCTTTACAGCAACAGCCGATAAGATGAATGCAATTGCGGATGAGGACGTTGATATCATGGTGCATTTGTGTCCGAACTGCCATATACAGTTTGACAGGTATCAGCATCTGATCGGCGAACGCGAAGGGAGAAATTTCAGAGCAATACACCTGAACATAGCACAGTTCATAGCACTGGCTATGGGGGGAGACTTCGATAAGGTAATCGGTGTTAAGGCTCACACTGTACCAATCGATTCTGTTATTAAGGAGTTGAAGGAGGTTGAACAATGAGGGATGATTTGAAAGTTGGCGTATTTTTATGTGAATGTGGAGGAAACATTGCAGATGTGGTTGATTTGGATGAAGTGAGGGCTTCACTTGATGTGGAGTTTGTGGGACAGTTTGAAAACTTATGTTCCCTTAATGGACGTAAGATAATCCGTGATGCAATATTTGACCATGACCTGGACAGGGTCGTGGTTGCCGCATGCTCACCGATAAGCCATGAGAAGACATTCCAGGACTATGTAAAGCCTCTGAACCCTTATCTGATGGACATGGCTAACATAAGGGAACAGTGTTCATGGGTGCATTCGGACCGAAAAAAGGCAACCCACAAGGCCATTACCCTAATAAATGCATCAATCGAAAAGGTAAAGCAGTCAGATGCAGTGGATCCGATCTATTGCCAGACTCCTGATGAGGTAGCCGTAATAGGTGGTGGAATAGCCGGTATGAATGCAGCACTGTCCCTTGCAAAGCAGGGAACAAAGGTGACCATCATAGAGCAGTCCCCTTCAATCGGAGGGCACATGGCAAAGATAGGTAAGGTATTTTCTCCGGTCAAAATAGCCGAAGAGTGCGGAATGTGCCTTTTGAACCCTATATTGAATGAGCTTGTATGGAACGACAACATCGAGGTCATGACAAACACCAAGGTCATCGAAGCCGAAAGGCGTGCAGGAACATATAACCTTATTTTAGAGAAATCCCCAAGATATGTCGATACTGAAAAGTGTCTTGCATGTGGAAAATGCGCTGAAGTCTGTCAGGTTGAAGTTCCAAATGACTGGAACGATAATCTCTCATTAAGAAAAGCCATTTACAGGCCATTCGGGCAGTCATATCCCGAAGCATACGTTATCGACATGGACAACTGCGACAAGTGCGGGGACTGCTTCAGACAGTGCAGCATGAGGGCAATCAGGCTCAAGGGAAAGCCTGAAAAGACACTCCTTCAGGTCGGCTCAATAATCGTGGCAACAGGCCATAAGCTCTTCGATATGGAAAAAAGGCCTGAATACGGATACACACGCTATGATGATGTCATAACACAATCAGAGCTTGGCCGTATCACAGGCGTAAACGGACCGACAAAAGGCAAGCTGTTAAAGGCGAACGGTGAAGTTCCAAAACGTGTCGTGATGATACAGTGCGTAGGATCTAGGGATGAAAAGCCTGACGGACACAGATACTGCTCCAAGATATGCTGTACAGTGGCATTGAAGAACGCCAACATCATCAAGCACAAATACCCTGATACTGACGTTCTGATTTGCTATACTGATATCAGAACACCTGGAATGTTTGAGAAATACTACAAGCACACTCAGGAAAATGAGGTAAGGTTCATGCGCGGACGTCCTGGGGAGGTTGTCAAGAAAGGAGACAACTTCATTGTCAGAACCGAAGATACACTTAAAGGGGAATTTGTTGAAATCGAAGCGGACATGGTTGTCCTGTCAACTGCAATGGAACCGTCAGACGGTACAAAGGAGATTGCAGAAATACTGAATGTAGGTACAACAGAGGACGGATTCATCAAGGAGTCACATCCTAAAATCAAACCTATTGCCACTGACGTTCAGGGAATATTCGTCTGCGGAACAGCACATGATCCAAAGGACATCACAGACTCAATCATGCAGGCAACAGCGGCGGCCGCAAAGGTAAATGAATACAACTATGGCGGTGTTGAAATCGAGCCGTTCATTGCCGAAATCGACAATGAAAAATGTATCGTCTGCGGAGACTGCGTAAGCAGATGCAAATACAAATCCATGAGCATTCAGGAAGATGAAGTCTACATTGACCCAATGAGCTGTACCGGATGCGGCAAATGTCTTGTCGGATGTAACCAAAGGGCAATCACCGTCAACGGTAACATAGATGAGAAGATATTGTCCACCATCAAGGGCGTTCTTTCCAAAAAGCAGGAAGGCGAACGCATGATTCTTGTATTCCTGGACAATATTGGATATACTGCAGCCGACAATATCGGTGTCAACAGACTGTCATATCCGGAATCAATACACATCATCAAGGTCATTTCAGTCAATCGTGTAAGGCCAAAACACATAAGATATGCGCTTGAAAACGGTGCGGATGGCGTATTCATCGGTGAATTCCCTGGAGACCTGATGTATGATGAAGTCGAACGCAAAATCCAAAGGGTTAAGGACAGAATTTCTGAAATGGGTCAGAATCCTGAAAGGATTACCTTTTCAAAGGTATATATCCCATACTTCTCAGGTCTTGCCCGCAAATTCAATGATTTCGACGAAAAGATTGCGGAATTGGATGAAGTTGAATCATAATTACTTTAAAAAAAGAAAGTTTAGAGTTTATTTCTAAACTATCTAATTTTATTCTAAATTATTTTCATATAGATATTCATCATAGGATTCCCAGACATTCCCATCAAAGTCTATGTAACTTCCATCTGCTTGTTCACCTACTTCATAGTTCTCATAATTTTCATTTTCGGCTTCAATTTGTTTTGATGCACAGTTATCACAGATTATTTTGCCGGTATTAGGATCAATGAAATACCCTGCACCAGGAGCATGATCTATTTCATATTTTGTTGCAACATATGCTCCACAGATTGCACAGTAAACTGGGTCTTTACTATGGTCCACTTCGGGGGTTGTTGTTTCTGTTGTTTTATTTTCATCAGTTTTAATTGCTTTACCAAATTTGATAGAGTTAATTATATGATTTCTAGCTTCAGAATCATAAGAAAATACTTGAACTAACTCTTTAGTTTCTTTATTTAATTTTTCATCCATTATATCAGTGTTTGCATCCATTAATCCTGTCTTGCTTTCCTCAGTATTTTTGTAAATCAGCACATGAATATTCTCATCATTAGTAATGTTTATTAATTTTTTATTTTCCACTATTTTAGAGTTTACAGGGATTTCAATTGTTGTTCCAGTTCCATTCACGGAATAATTTTCATATTTTATTCCATTATTATTATGCATATTGTCTAAAAACATAACACCTATGGAAATACTTAATAAAACTATAATTAGACTTAATATTATTATTAAAATTTTATGGTTCATATCAAACAATTCCTTTTAATTTTTTTCATTCACATATGGGATAAGTTATTATCATTTAATATTCTACTTCAAATTCTTTAAAGTTTCCAAAAACTGAACATCATCAAGACTTGAATCTATGACCCTTAGTAATCATTTCATCAAAATAGGTATGTATAAGTCTTTTTTGAGCAATTGATGATAGATTTCGCATATAAGAATCATGAAAATCAGGACTATGAATATTAATTGTATATCCATATAATCCTGTAATATAATTTTATTTTAATGATAAATAAATTCAATGTTATATTTTTGTTTTAAGTTTGTGAATATGGATATTTAATAAAAAATAGATGGTATTTTTGGAAAATCAGTAATAATTATAATTTTCAAAAAAAAGCACTGGCTATAACTTTTCAATTATCTCCAGTCCAAGGTCTGTGCATTTGTAGAGCCTTCCCTTTCTCACTTCCTCATTTACACAGACTACAAGATTCTTTTCCTTCAGGTCAGATAGTGCGGATGAAACTTGGCTGGTGTTGATGTCAAGCTTTTTGGCAATTTCCGATGGCATCATCAAATCATTGCCGATTGTTATTAGAGTATTTGTTCTGTATGGAGATACCTTGACATATCCAAGAATCTTATACATTTCACTATTTTTCATACTACTATTTGTTAAACTTAAATAACTAATCTTTTTATACTTATTATGTACTTTTATATTTTTTTAATAATAATTTAAACATATTAACTGAAGCGACAGTCAAAATCAGATTGCATCCATGAACCTGTCCCTTATTTCAACAGGGTCCAAATCTATGATTGGCGCTTTTGAATTTCCAGGACCTGTCTCATATACTATGAAGCTTGCCTCATCGCTTTTTATGATTTCCTTCAAGTCAACTTCTTCAAATCTGTAGCTGTTTTCGAATCCGACACCTCTTGCAACGTCAACCAAATCAAGCACCTGCGCATAGGTATCCTGATTGCCGGTTGAGCCGTAGGCTCCGTTGTCTATTACAATCCATGTCAGATTTTTTGGATTGTTTGCAAATACTGTGACGAGCGAGCCCATATTCATAAGGAGTGAACCGTCCCCGTCAATCACGACAACATCCTCATCAGGCTTTGCAAGCGCAAGGCCCAAACCGATTGATGAAGCCAATCCCATTGATCCGATCATGTAAAAGTTCCTTTCCCTGTCTTCAATATCATAGAGTTCCCTTGACGGAAATCCTATATTGCAGACGACCAGTTCGTCGTCTATGCATCTCATTATATCCACAATAGCTTCCCTTCTAACCATTTTATCACCAGTATTTGATTTCTAAAAGTACGCTTACGGGTTTTCCCTCTTCAACAGACAAGTCCCATGCGTTCAGGATATCCTCATATGCCCCTTCAGGAGTTCCAGGCTTAAAGAACTGAAAGTCCATGGCTTCCAATATGAGTGGTGTTGACTCGCCCATAGGCACCTGTCCGCATATGTTTTCCCCTTCGGTTCCCCTGTGGCTCATTATCATGAGAAGAGGCATTTCATACAGTTCGGTGAGGGATTTCAATGCATTGATTGAATTTCCAAGCCCTGAATTCTGCATAAGGATTGCAGGCTTTTTGCCTCCAAGATATGCTCCGGCACATATTCCGATGCCTTCCTCTTCGCGTGTAACGGGAATATGGATAATGTCTTCATCCTCATCAATCATGTTCAATATTTTTGACAGGTTTACGCAGGGAACGCTGACGATGAGGTCTATTCCAGCATCCTTGAGCCCGTCAAAAACTGCTTCGCTACTGTCCATCATATCACTTCAATTAATTATATTATTTTAATATGTAGAAATTATTATAAAAAGCTATTTAATTTACTGATATTTTATTATTGTGAATATTACATTCATATTTTTGATTTGGTTAATCCACATTTTAATACATTCAATAAGATTAATAGTAACCTTTTTATTTATCTTATAACTAATATAAAATCATGTTTGATGAACTACCAATTTCTTCTAAAACAGAAAGGATTTTAACAAAATCCCTTGATGAATCAATCACTGTTGAGGAAGCTAATCATTTAATGAATATTAGGGGAGCGGAATTTTTCCCTTTACTATCAACTGCAGACTATCTAAGACAGAAAATCGTTGGAGACAACGTGACATTCATTAATAACTGTAATATCAACTTTACAAATATATGTACAGTCAGATGCGGATTCTGTGCATTCGGAAAGGATGCCGATGACCCTGAAGCCTACATCCTGAATGACGAACAGATTCTGGAGAAGGCCAAAGGGGCTGTTGAAAACGGCGCTCGGGAATTCACATTGATGGGCGGCGTTTTAAAGGATGCCGACATTGAATATTATGAGCATCTGCTTACATTGCTGAAAGACAATCATCCTGATGTTGCAATACACGGTTTTTCACCGACAATGGTCAGGGATGCATGTAGGGTTTCAGGAATTGATATTGCGGAAGGTTTTGAAATACTTAAAAAAGCAGGTCTTGACACACTGCCGGGAACAGCTGCCGAAATTCTCACAGACAGGTCAAGGGAGATAATATGTCCCGAAAAGGTAAGTGTGGCAGAATGGATTGATATAGTCAAGACAGCCCAGGAAGTAGGAATTCCAGGTTCTGCAACAATAATGTACGGGCATGTTGAAACTTTAGAGGAAAGGGTAGAGCACATCGACATTATAAGAAGGATACAAGAGGATACAGGTGGTTTTACGGAATTCATTCCAATGACATTCATGCATGAATACTCCCCAATCTTTTTGGAAGGCCAGTCCGATCTTGGAGCTACCGGAACACAGGACCTGAAGCTCTATGCCGTATCAAGACTGATGCTTAGGGATTTGATTCCAAACATTCAGGTTTCATGGGTAAAGATGGGATTCAGATTCGCACAGGTTTCCCTCATGGCAGGAACCAATGATTTAGGAGGAACATTGGGAGGAGATGAATTGTCTGAAGCTTCAGGAGCACCGGACGGTGTTGAAGCATCAATCAGCACATTAAGCAAAATGGTCAAGGATTTGGGAAGAAACCCAATTGAAAGAAATTCCACATACACTGAGTTCTATCCTATCGAATGATTTTTGGTGTTTGAATGAAAAAATTTATTGTCATAGACGGTTTGGACGGGTCAGGTAAGGATACGCAAGTTAGAATGATTGCCGAAATGTATGAAAAGCAAGGCCGCAATGTCGTTATCAGGTCCCACCCATGCTCAGACAATAAGTTTGGCAGAAAATCAAAAGCAGCACTTTTGAAGACCGGAAAGATTAATCATCTGAAGGCAACCATCTATTTCGGGCTTGACGCCATCAGGTCTGTCGTCAAGTATGCCCGCAATGACGATGTTGACGTACTGATTTTTTCAAGGTATATCCTGGCCGTAATGTATCTTCCGGACGGCATCAATACGATTGTCTATAAGATAGTATCTTTCGTTCTTCCGACATCAGACTGCATGTTCTTTTTGGATGTCAGCCCTGAAGAGTCCCTGAGAAGAATAGGGTCTCGTAATGAAGACACTGAAATGTTTGAAAACATAGAATCCTTAAGGGAAAATCGCTTGAAATCACAGAAGTTCACATACAACTGGAACGTAATACCCGGCGATGATTCTCCCGAAGTCATTTCCGAAAAGATTAAAAAGATTTGCCTTGAAACGGACAAGCTTATCGGATGACTATAATACTTCTTTTATTCCGTCGTTGGTTATAATCATTAATGAATTGAGATTCTTTAAAAATAGTGAAGCTATCGGATGGGTCTGTATGTCCTTGTGCATGAAGACAATCTCCTCATCGACAATGTCAATCCAGTTAACGTGATAGATGACCACGCCATTGACTATCAGTCCCAAAAATGCAGGAACGAACCTGTCCTGGTTAATCTCTTCAAAATATTGGTTGTTTCTCAATACTCCCCTTAAAACATCATCCATATTAAACACCTTTTCTTTCATAAACGAATTTCGGAACCGCCTTGTCGAAAGGATCGAAGGTTTCCCTGTTTTTGACTTCCATGCATTTCATGCTTACCTTTGAATGCAGTGATGAAGGGAGTCTTAAAATCCTTTTCAAGTCTATTGTCACCTTCGCATCTATTGTTGCAAGATTGACGCGTGCCATGGCTTCAACAAGATTCTTATAGCGTCTTGGACCGATGTCCCTTTTGAAATAGCCCCAGTTGTCATTTTCAAGATGGTGTCTTGAAGCCATAATGTCCTTCATCAGCTTTGGGTTGATTCCATCAATCTTTTCGTTCCCGACCAGGTGCTGGATGTTGAACTTGACCTTGTCGGTAAATATCCTTGAATATCCCACAGGAATTGTGAAGTGCTCGAAGTTAAAGCTTTGGTTAGAGATTTCTGAGTTAATGAATTGGGATTTTGGAACTTCAGCTCCTGCAACATATTTCAGAACCTCTGATCTGAGCTCGCTGCTTGCAAGCATCATTTCCTCATCAAGAATCCTTATGTGATATCCTCTTCCTGAATAGATTAGATGAATATTTTTCAAGCCCAAATCGGACTGTAAAGTATCAATTAAAGAATTAACGATTTCTAAAGCTTCTCCAAGGCAGACTTCGCACACTCCGTCGCATTGGCAGGACCTTATCGGAATGTCCTTTGCATCCACATCGAAAATGTATTCGGCCTTCAGCCAGTCTTCCCTTCTTCTGGGATTGTTATAGAATGCTACAGAGATATATGCCGCAAAAGGAGCCTTGTATCTTAGGAATTTCCTTAAAGATTCTGTTCCTTTAAAGACTTTATACCTATCGTTAGGGCCTCTGCCGTTATGGTCAAAACCGAACTCCCTTTTCTTTATGTCGGTAGCTATGAAGTCAGGCAAGTCTTTAGGGTCCCATTCCTCACGATAGTATTGTCTTCGCTCTTTAAGTGTAGCTTTAGAAAACATGATTATAGGTTTATTTTTAAAGTATTTATTTTTAAGGTAATTGTGCATTTGCGCATGTATGTTTTTGCACAATTTAAAATCATGTTTTTACTTTATTTTTTGAAAAATTAGATTTATATAGATTTATTTCTTTTAAATTGAAATATTTAGTTCATATTTTAAAATTGCTTTAATATTATCTATTAAATTTATTAACCATTAGATACTAAACTATATTTAAATCAAATAATGAGGTGATTTTTTATGGCAAAGCCAATAGGTGAAACACCCACTTTATATGAAAAGGATGCTGTTGTTGTTTTAAAAAGGATGAAAGAACCTCCTACTGAAAAACAGAAAGAGTTAGCTCAGAAAATAAAAAACCAAAGGAAAGTTCCTTTTTAGATGTATCAGTTTATTGCTTTTAAATCAAGGTATAGAAAAAATGTTCTTTCAGGGTCTTTTTTGGTGATGAAATCTATATTTTTAAGAATTTTATCATCTTTTTTTAAGTTAATAAAACCCATTTTATCTACATAAAAATAATATGCTTTTGCATAACCTTCAACAATTATAAAACGTATTCCCACATCTCTTTTGGATAAATCATTAATATTGTCTATTATATTTCGTAATATAAATGAGCCTAAACCTTTATTTGAATATTTGCTATCTATTGCATATCTTCCGATTTTCACTGATGCAATGTTGTTTTTTTCGGATATGTTTAGCTCATTTTTAATTAGTTCCTTAATATTTTCATCTCTAACAACTTTTAATTTTAATGAATCAGTAAGTAAAGTAACAAATCCAATTATTTCATTATCACAAATCATTAATTTTGTAATATTTAATTTTTCTTTTTGTTGATTTAATGCATCTTTTCTTAAAAATTCATTTAAATCTTTAGAATCACATTTAAATTTACTTAAGTCATGTTTTTCAGTTAATGTTTCAAATTTATAATTATTTTTAATGTATTCTATATCCATTTTATCATCTTTTTAGTATTCATTTCCTTTTATTTTTATTTATACTAAAGATTATTTATTATTTTTGATTTTTAACAATTAAAAATTGTTATATTATTAAAAAATTGATTTATAGTTGTTATTTTATATTCAATAAGCTTATTACTTAATATTGAAAAATATAAATTTATGGAAGAAATAGTTGAAGTTATTGGGGTCGAACACTTAAAGGTAATCCTGTCCGGATTAACACCTGAAGACATTGTAAAGCCGGCCTATGAAAACTGGATGGCGGGCATCAGAACAGGCCATACTATTCTGAACCTGGAAACGGGCAGGGTGTCAGGTCTTGGAATAGAATTCAACCAGCTGCCATTGGCCGATGACATCTACATTGAACTTTTTACAATAGAATCCCACGAGGATCCGATAGATGAAGAGGAATTCTTTTCTGAAAAGGAATATGAGGAGTTTCTGGAGTTCAGCAGCAGCGACCCCTGCGAATATATCCCGGACATAATAACAGAATTCTGTGAAATTAATGGAATTGATGAGGATAAAAGAAAAATTGGTCTTTTGGCATATAACTTTGAAAAGAAAGAGCAGGCCAATTATAACATGTGGGAAACAGCTATTTTAAACAAGTATTATGATGCAATATATGAGGACCACAATCCTTTCATGTTTTCGCAAAACAGCTATTGATTGCTGTCCTGGGCGTTGTCCAGCTGATATTTCTTGCGTCCGTAGCAGGACAATGGATTGTTGATTCCTTTGCATGACTTGTCGGGATGGCACAGGTTAGGCAGGTGTATCTTTATTTTTTCGCAGCTCATAGGTGTGTACCATTTGGTTTCGCCTTCATGGTTTATGTCAACCCTTTCGTGCATTCCGAAGCCCAGCTTTGATATGATGTTGATTTTTTCCTGCGGCTGGTCTTCAAACAGAGGCGGTGTACAGTTGTCTGCGGCGTCAAAAATCAGCGGCAGAATCTCATTTTCGGTAATTGACAAATCAGGGTCCATATCAGATACCTTGATTGTCTCGTCTGATGCAAATATTCTCGGATAGAGCCTTGCATATGATGCGAATGATGTCAAAAGAAGCACGATTGCATCGTTACGTCCGCCTGAGGACACGCCTTCAACTGTTGCCTTTATGCATGGCGGGAAAGCATCTGGATTTAGTTTCCCGGCCTGAACTGAACCGTAGATTCCTCCGCTTCCGGCATAGTACTGGTTGTATTTGCTTATCTCTTCAGGTATGAAATCCTTAAGCTCTTCACCAATCCTGATTATTGCCGGATGGATTTCAATTCTTTGGGACATTTCCTTGATTCTTTGGATGTACTCTTCGGTCTTCTGCATGATGAGTCTGGAGAGAATCTGTTCTTTGACGCTGTCTCCAATCAGTATGTTGTACATCCTGTCGGGGTTTCTGTCGTGGAATTCTCCACTGAATCTTTCCAGAAAGTCGTCCTGCTGAAGGATGATGTCTCCGTCATCGATTAGCAGTTCTGTCAGCTTCAGCTTTTTGGTTGCTACAACTTCCCTGAGGGATTTCCATTTTATTGAGCCGTCTGTCTTTACCTCATCAAGCACTTCATCGATTATGTCTGCCCTTGCCATTGGAGGTATCTTTGCAAGCCTTTCCAGAATAAGCGCTCCCTGTGATTCGATGAAAAGCCTTGTTTCGCGTGATCCTAGGTTGAACTGGATTGCAATCGCCTGGCATAGGATGTGGAATGTCACGACGTCCTGCTGGAAGAGGTCGCTGTTTGTCATGTATTCGAATTCTGATTGCCTGAAATTGGTGTTGTTCTTTTTCTCTATTGCCCATTGAATGCGCTTGATGGCCAGATCGTGGTAGGATTTCGGAATCAGGGAGTCATCTGAAATCTTCTGGTTTGTGGTGTGGGTGCAGATGTCTATCAGGTATTCGTCTTCATCAAATATCTGATTCAAATCCCCGTATTTTCTGATTATTCCTCTTCCTTCGTCGGATAATGGGTTTATATAAGAAACTTCAGACATGATTTTTACTTTTTATTTCATATTTTAAATAGATTGCTCATTTTCAAAAACAATTTTTATTTCAGTTCATGGGATTATAACACCGTTAAAAATAATACTTTATTATATATTAATGATATAATTATATAATGTTTAAAATGATAAAGGGGATTAGATAAATGTCAAAGATTTTTATTTCATGTGCACTTCCTTATGCAAATGGACCGTGTCATTTGGGACATATCCGCTCAACATACTTGCCGGCGGACATCTACGCAAGATACAACAGAATGGTCGGCAACGACGTGCTGCTCGTTTGTGCAACTGATGAGCACGGAACTCCAATTGCAGTAAAGGCAGATAAGGAAAACAAAAAACCTATAGAAATTTCAAAAAGATACCATGACCTGATTGTAAAAGATGTAGAGTCAATGAACATATCACTGGACAACTTTACAAGAACCACTGATGAAAAGCATTATGAAATTGCTAAAAACTTCTTCAAGGACCTGTATGACAACGGATACATATACAGGGAAGATATCCAGCAGCTGTACTGTCCGAACTGTAACAAGTTCCTTCCGGACAGATATGTGGAAGGATTATGTCCTGTCTGCGGATCAGAGGCAAGGGGAGACCACTGCGAAAAGTGCGGAAGGGCATTGGACCCTACAGAGCTCGACGAGCCACACTGCATTACCTGCGGAACAACTCCAATCATCAAGGACACCTTCCAGTATGCATTCAAATTATCCGAACTTGAAGATGACCTGAAGGAATATATCAACAATAATGAAAACCTTCCTGCAAACGTTAAGAACTACGCGTCAAACTGGCTTGATGACGGATTGAACGACTGGATTTTGACAAGAGATATGGATTGGGGTATTCCAGTACCGCTTGAAGAGGCCAAAGGCAAAGTATTGTACGTCTGGATTGAAGCATTCCTCGGTTACATCTCATCAGCATCACAATGGTCAGAGCAATCTGGCAGGAAATGGGAAGAGTACTGGAACGACTTTGTGGTTCATTTCATAGGAAAGGACATCATCTACCACCATTCAATATTCTGGCCGGGTCTTCTGAAGGCATACGGATGCAAATTGCCCGACATGATTTATGCCGGAGAATTCCTGTCTCTTGAAGGAGAAAAAATGTCTACAAGTAAAAATTGGGTAATTTGGATTGCCGATTTTGTTAAAGACTATGAACCGGACCTTTTAAGATATTATTTGACAATCAACGCTCCTTTAAATAAAGATTCCGACTTTTCATGGGATGATTTCCAAAGAAGAAACAATGATGAACTTGCCGACGTAATCGGAAACTTCCTTCACAGGACATTCACATTCACACGCAAGAACTTTGACAACAAGATTCCCGAATATACAAATCCTACCGATGAAGATGAGGAATTCAGAAAGGCCATTGAGGAATTGCCTGCAAAAGCCGGAGAATACATCTCCAATTTTGAATTCAGGGAAGGCCTGCTTGAAATATTCAAGGTAGCAAAAAAAGGAAACAAGTATTTCAATGACTCCGAACCATGGAAAGCGGTCAAGGAAGACATGCAGAAAGCGGCAAACTGCCTTTATCTTTCAAACCAGCTGGCCAAAACATTGGCTTACACATTAAAGCCATACCTGCCAACCAAAGCGGATGAAATAGCCAGCATAATGAATATCGATGATTTGTCCCAATGGAAAGATGCAAGCGTATTCCTTCCAAGCGGATATGAGATAAACAAGGCAAAACCGTTATTCAAAAAGATTGATGATGACGTGATTGAAGCTGAAAAAGCGAAATTGCAAGAAAACCTAAAAGAAAGTAATGAGGACGATAATATGAGTGATTTAATTAGCATTGATGACTTTGATGAAGTAGTAATAAAGATTGGTCAAGTTTTAGAAGCGGAAAAAATTGAAAAATCCGACAAATTATTAAAACTGCAGGTCGACATCGGCGAAGAAAAGCCAAGGCAAATCGTTGCAGGACTTGCAAAATTCTATTCTCCTGATGAACTTGTAGACAGAAAAGTATGCGTTGTTGCAAACCTCCAGCCAGCAAAACTCTTCGGAACTTTATCCGAAGGAATGATTTTAGCTACCGGAGAATCAGGCGCATTGCTCTCACCGGATGAAAACGGAAAAGTCGGCGAAAGAATTCAATAGATTAGATTAAAATGACAGAGTCTGTCCTGGTAAACAAAGCAGAAAAATACCTTAATGAAATATCAAACGATTCAATTAGCTTGGATGATATTGAAGATTTTGATAATTTCAAAAACCTTTACTTTAAACTAGATGACAGACTAAACTTTTTGCAAGGCTTGAAAGAGGATATGGATGCGCAAGGATACACCACTCCCTTCATGGCCTTGAATAAATACGGAACAAAGGCTGTGGCTGATGTTGCAGTGGATGAAATCAAGGATAACAGCCACCATAACCAGATTTACAGAGCCAATGCCAATGCCAAGAAATTCATTCTCGACAGGGTCAACTCAGCTATTGATTCTCATAGGATTGCAATAGGCAATCTTGAGCAGTTTGGGTATGTGAAATGCAGTTCATGCTACAAGAAATACTCAATGAGCGAATATAAGCAGATGGAAGGCAAGTGCACCTGCGGCAATCAGGGCTTTGCATTCAAAATCAGAAGGGAAGCAACACACAGGATAGGAATAATCCCCTACCTGCCATTGTCCGGAAATTACATGGTGCTTCGAAATCAATTCGGCGATTATGGCCGAAAATCCCTTAAGCAAGTTTTAAACCTGCTCAAACAGGAACGTCAAGGTGTTGTAAAAACAATATCTCTCCGCATCCGCTTCAAAGATAAGAACAATAGGCTGATTAGAAGAAATATTACTCTGGATTCTGAATATGAGGATAAATATGAAGAGGAAGCCAGAAACAGGTTTGGAAAGCATGTCCGGATTGAAAAGGTCACATTCAACAGAACAAAGCCTGCAATAATTGACGACTACAATGCAAGAACTGCACTGGCAATCGGATATGTTAAATATGCTGAGGAGATCATAGCGGAAATTCGTGATGACATTCTTAAAAGGAACCTGACAGACTTCAAAAGGATCAACAAATATGATGAGACCATCGCCGAATATGAAAACCAGATTCCAGATTTTATAGATGAATATGATGCCGAGGCCATCGAATCCTGGAGAAAATCACAGATTGAGGAAAGGTTCAGGAATCTGGGCTATTATGACAGATACGGCAAGATGAATAGGTCTCTGAGAAAGGATTTGAAAAAGAGGGACAACATATACAAGAACATATTCAAAAACATAGCCTCTGCCCTCATAATGTGGGACATTTTCCGATATTACATGACAACATCAAACAACTCCAGAAAAATTGATATAGGGCCATTTCCGTATATAAGAGTCGAATTGGACAGGGAACAGAGAAAGGCATTCCAGACAACCTATTTCAAGGTAATAGAAACATTAAACAATTTCACTGACCTCAAGATAATCCCTGTAGAGGAAATGGACCTGCTGCTGTATGAGAAGTTCAAGTTCGAAAAACAGGCAAGGAATTCACACATTCAGTTCAATCATGTCGCATTGGGAGCTGCATTGATACATGAAAATTCCGACATCCCGCTTGAAAGCATCTGCTACGCATTAAACATCAACAAATCAAGAGTCAACGAGGAAATAGAAAACATTGAAAGCATCAAGAATCCAAGCGATAAATCCAAGAGATTTTTGGACCTAATCCAGAAAAAGTGATTATATGGATGGCAATAAGAAAACGATTCATATAACAAAGGCGCTGACATCCTCAATGATTGTGGGGCTTATAAATGAATATCCCAATCTGAAGGTGATAACCTGTGCTCCAAGCGTTTATGAAAGAACTTCAGATACATATATTGATGCGCTTAATGAATTAGGCATAGAGGTCAGGAAAAAATACAATTGGGGAGCAAAAAGCCAGACCCAGGGCGCCGAATGGAAAGTGTTGAAACTGTCCAATAAGGGACTGAAGCCCAAACAGATTGCAGATAAACTGGACATTTCGCTTAATAGGGTCTATTATCTGCTGCGCAAAAGCAAGGCCAGCTTCGACAACACAAAAAGGAAACATAATCACTCAAGCGTCAGGCGCCTCAAAGAGGAAGGCCTGTCCGCAAAGGAGATATCCCAGAAATTGGATATTCCCCTTAGAAGTGTCTATTATATTTTAAACAAAAAATAATTACTTTTTTTAATAAGGAATGTCATATATTTAATCATGATGATTTTACCACAACTTCCATTGTATGCGATAGCCTTAATCTGTGGTTTGCTTTCTTTTTTTGTAACCCGATTATCTATGCCAAGAATAATAAGAAAACTTGAAGCGGCAGATATTGTCGGAAAGGACATTCACAAATCATGGAGACCCGTTGTCGCTGAGATGGGTGGATTCGGTATTCTTTTTGGATTTACCATAGGGATGTTTTCCGGAATCTACATGCATGATTTGCTTGCATTCAAATTGACAATCGTCCTTGTGGTTATTCTGCTTGTCGGAATCATAGGAATTGTCGATGACCTGCTTGCACTTTCATCAAAGGAAAAGTTTTTCCTACTGTTTTTAGCAGGCCTTCCTTTAATATGGGCGGCACCGCCTAATGTCGGATTATTGTATCTGATTACAATCCCAATAGCATTGTCAATCGGATCAAACCTGACAAACATGCTTGCAGGTTTGAATGGAATTGAATCAGGGCTTGGAATCATTTCAATGGCATCACTTACCATTGCATGTCTTATTTTAGGAAAATATGACGTTACAATCATTTCCATGAGCATGCTCGGAGCATTGATTGCATTCCTGTACTATAACAGATATCCTGCCAAGATTTTCCCTGGAGACACTGGTACCCTTATTATCGGAGCAGCTGTCGTATGTATCGCATTCATCGGGCGTGTAAAGCTGATTGCATTCATAATACTGATGCCTAACATAATTGATGCTGCATTGAAGTTCTATTCCGCAGGAGTCATGAACCGCCAGCAGCAAAAGCCGACCCAACTTAATGACGAAGGAAAGCTGGTAAGACCTGAAACAGGTTTCAAATCATTAATCAGACTTATTTTAAGAAAACCTATTGCCGAAAAGGATGCTGTTAAAATAATATGGGCAATAGGATTGCTATGTGGTATAATAGGTATAATCGTGGCATTGGTAATGCCTGGAGTCCTTGAAAACCAGACCCTTGCAAACTTCCTGCACATCAAGGAGATGTTCTATCACATATAGGTGAAATGATGAGGCCATATGTAATATTGAATGCGGCAATGACACTGGACGGTAAAATCGCAACCGCAACAGGCTCTTCAAACATTTCCGGAAAGAAGGATTTGGAAAGGGTTCATGAAATCCGAAAGGAATGTGACGGAATAATGGTTGGTATCGGAACAGTCCTTGCGGATGACCCGAGGCTTACAGTGCATAAGATTGATGCAAAGCCCGAGGACAATCCGGTCAGGGTTGTGGTCGACAGCAAATGCAGAACCCCAATCGATGCCAGAATCACAAATTCCGATGCAAAAACAATCATTGCAGTCGCCAATGAATATAAGGATGACCTGAAGCAGTCAGAAAAGTATGAAACCTTTAAAAATAGGGGAGTGAAATTTTTCTTTTCAGGCGGTGAAAGGGTTGACCTTGTCGCATTGATGAGCTATCTTCATGAAGAGGGCATAGATAAGCTAATGCTTGAAGGCGGATCGACCTTGAACTTTTCAATGATCAAGGCAGGCCTTATAGATGAGATAAGCATCTGTGTAGCTCCGATGATTGTCGGAGGGGCAAATGCAAAGACATTCTTTGATGGTGACGGCTTTGATACGATGGATGAAGCCATTAGACTGGAGCTGATTGACTCATATTCTTTGGATAAAGACTTTATTTTAAAATATAAAGTTTTAAAATAATCCACTGAATCCCACAGTCTTGCAAACGCAGTATCTGCAGAGTGACTTTTCGTCATGGATATATTTCATTCTGCCCTTGCAGTAGAAGTCTCCGTCAAAATAGTAGACGTCATCCTTTTTGTCTTTGCTGTATGGGTGAAGCGGCCTTTTTGCTATCAGGGCCAGGTAAAGTGAAACGTATTCTGTGAATCGCTTGTTTTCATCGTCGCCTCCACCATACCTGTCGAAATAAAAGCCGATGTCTGAGCGCATTTTTTTTATGACATTGTCCTTGACTTCAAAATCGTCTGTTATCTCTATTTCATATATTTCATCATAAACGCCGGAGTTATATTTTGCCAATTTCTTGGTTAAGGGGTCTTTGTATCTCTCATCGGTTACCTTGTTTTTGAGATAGTCGATAGGATAGTCCTTCAGGTTTTCACGAATTATCTTTAGAAGTTTGGATGCTTTCATAATTTTATTCCTTTGCTTTTTAGAAGTTCGCGGGGATTGTCGACAATAGCCTTCATCGCCTCGTCATGTGTAAGTCCAGCTCCCAAAGCTATTTCATAGGACTTTTCGAATGTTATGATGTTGTCCGGTGAGTGGGTATCTGTGTTTACCAGGAGCTTGTTTCCCACTTCGCGTGCGACGTTTGCTACATGTCCGTTTCCGAGGCAGTGTCCTTTTCGTGCTGAAATCTCAAGATAGATGTCATGTTCCTTTGCAAGCTCGGCCTCTTCAATTGTAATCAGGCCAGGGTGTCCTAAAATGTCAATGTTTTCGGATTCGACTGCAGCGCGGTTGGTTCCCGGAGTCACAGGTTCGTTTAAAGTTTCACCGTGAACAACTACTATCTTTGCGCCCAATTCCTTTGCCCTTGCAGCTATTCCGTCAATGGATTCGACGGGAGCATGTGTCACTTCCGCTCCCAAAACGACAGTGATGTCCCAGTTGGCATTGATGTCGTCAATGGCATCCTGAATTGCAGGAATTGTATCCACATTTGACCAATCGACATGATCTGTGATGGCAATGGCCTCATGGTTCAGTTTCAAAGCTCTTCTTGCAAGTTCTGAGGGCAGTAGTTCCCCGTCGCTGAATAGACTGTGCATATGTAAATCGATTCTTTTGTTCAAAATATAACCTCTTAGCATTAAATATAATATTTTATATAATACATAGGATATAAATCTATATAACTTAAATTATATTGAGGTATAGAAAATGAAAGCAAAAGCAGTAAAGATGGCTGACGGTGTTTACTGGGTCGGAGTAATCCACTGGCACAGTAGGACCTTCCACGGATATGGAATCCCAGGTACTACATACAACGCTTATCTGGTATTTGGTGAGGAAAAAACTGTATTGATCGATAACGTTTACAGAGGAATGTTCGAGCAGTTCGATGCAAGAGTAAAAGACGCATTCGAGCAAGAAGGAAAAGACTTCAAGATTGACGTGTTTGTCCAAAACCACTCTGAAATGGACCATTCCACATTTTTAAGAGACACAATTGCCAAATACAACCCTGATGCAGAAATCTATGCATCACAAAATTGTATTAACTTTTTAGAAGCACAATATCACAATTTTGGTGATTTAGAAATTAATGCAGTTGCAACAGGCGATGAGCTGGACATCGGTGGAAGAACCCTGAAATTCGTATCAGCTCCTATGCTTCACTGGCCTGACAGCATGTTCACATTCCTGGCTGAAGAAGGCATTTTATTTTCAAATGACGCATTCGGACAGCATGTGGCTCACTCCAAAAGGTTCGATGAAGACTACAATACAGAATACCTGCTCAGGGAAGCTCAGAAATACTATGCAAACCTTGTGACTTTAGGCTCACCGATGCTCAGAATGAAATTGGATGAGCTCACCAACAGTGGTCTTCTGGAACAAATCAAAATGATTGCTCCATGTCACGGTCAAATCTGGAAAAACCCTGCTCCAATCGTTGAGAAATATTCCGAATGGGGATCAGGAGTATGCAAGGACAAGATTACCGTTATCTTTGACACCATGCACCACTCAACCGAGAAATTGGCTTACCAAATCGCTGAAGGTATCATGAGCGAAGGCGTTGAGGTTGCAATGTACTTCATGCAGGAAGACGGTCCTGATGACGTAATCACTGACATCTTGGACTCCAAAGCCATTGCGCTTGGTGCCCCTACAATGATGAACAAGCCTTTCCCAAGAATAGGAAACATGATGTACTGGCTTGACTGCGTCAACTTCAAGGGAACAGGCAGCGAAAAAAGCGCATTGATATTCTCATCCAAAGGATGGGGTGGAGGAGCTATTGCTAAACTCCAACGTGACCTTGAGGAAGCAGGATTCACTGTAACCGACACTTTGGACGTACTGTTCGTACCTGATGAGGATGTTTTGGCTGAAGCATTCGAGAAAGGTGCAGAACTCGCAAGATCTATTAAAGAATAATTCCCTTATTCTTTTTTATTATTTTTTCAATCTTTTGATTGTTGCAATCAACAACATTAATATATGTTAATATACAGAGGTTATATCATGTCAAGCTTAGTAATTTACTTTTCAAGAAGCGGTGAAAACTACTTCGGTGGAGTGCTCAAAAACATCGAAAAGGGAAACACCGAAGTGATTGCCGAATACATCCAGGAACTGGACGGTGCAGACTTGTTTAAAGTTGAACCTGCAGAAGAATATCCTGCAGACTATATGAAATGCATCGACGTTGCCAAAAAGGAACAGCAAGCCGATGCAAGGCCTGAAATCAAGCAAACGCTAGACGACATTTCACAATATGATACAATATATATTGGTTTTCCGAACTGGTGGGGAACACTCCCGATGCCGATGTTTACACAGCTTGAGCAATTGGATTTTGCAGGCAAAGTCGTAAAGCCTTTCGTCACCCATGAGGGCTCAGGTTTCGGCTCCAGCCAAAGGGACCTTGCCAAGTTATGCGAAGGTGCTGAAATCAAAAAGGGCCTTTCAATTCCGGGCGCAAACGTCTATGACGCAAAAGGCCAGGTTGAATCCTGGATTAAAGAATGATATTAAAAAAGATTTTTTAATCTTTTTTCTTTTTTTATAACAAATTTAATAAATTTCAATTGACTAAATTATATTTATGAGTGTTTTTGTTCCGGGCCATATCACTGGCTTTTTCAATATTGAAAATCATGACTCCAAGTTAAAGAACGGTTCCTGCGGTGTTGGATTTTTGCTTTCCAGAGGGGTTAGAACAACTATTGTGGAATCGGATACCTTTGGTTTTGAAGTCAATCAGGGAGACGATACAGTCATCCGCGAGGTTTTAAACATTTTTAATTTGGATGATGAAAACTTTAAGGTCATTCAGGATATCCAGCTTCCTATAGGTGCAGGATTCGGAACATCAGCAGCTTCAGCATTGAGCCTGGCACTGGCTTTGAACGAATTTTTGGATTTAAGTTACTCTTTTGAACTCTGCGGACAGATTGCCCACATGGCAGAAGTCAATCTGGGCGCCGGATTGGGCGATGTCATAGCCCAGACCGGTCATGGTATGGTATTGAGGACAAAGCCGGGCGCTCCGGGAATCGGAGAGATAAAGTCATTCAGTCATGACGTTCATGTGGCATGGAAAACGTTCGGTCCGATAAAGACATCCGAAATCATCAGTGACCCAAAGCACAAAAAAGTCATTTCCGAGGCAGGAGTGAAGTATCTGGAAATGTTTGAGGAAGAACCCACTTTGGAAAACTTTTTGAGATTTTCTGCCAGGTTTTCCGAAGAGACAAAACTGACGACGGATGAAGTGAAAAATCAAATTGATTATTTTAATTCCATGGACAATATTTTAGGTAGTTCCATGGCAATGCTTGGAAATACAGTATTTGCATTTGCATATGATGAAGATGCATTCAAAAACATGGATGTTGAAGGCTTGCATATAGATAAACTGAACAACAATGGTATAATTTATGATTAAACTCTGCTACGACGTGAAGGAATACAGGAGGCAAATCCTCGATTCGGCCATAAACGGCGATTCAATAATAGAACTGGGATGCCATGTCGGAAACACCACAAGGGTGCTTCTCGAAAGCTTCAGGGACTCAAGGATAATAGCGATAGACAACTCTCCCGAAGCCGAGGAGAAGATGAATGAACTTGCCTGTGAAAACATGGAATTCATCAATGCCGACGTCCGCCTTCATGAAACATTGCTTGAAGTCTATAGGAAAATCCCGAAATGCGACATCCTTGCGATAGATCTTGGCGGAGGATACCATCCCGACACAGTCTTCAAGGTATTTTACATCTGGTCATCGACATTCAAGCCAAAACACACCATCATAAGAAACAGGGGAATACTTGAGTTTGTAAACTCATCTGAAACCAGCGGAGAGGACTACAAATCAGATAAAGGATATCTTGACTCATACCATGACTCAGGAATACCTCCTCAAATCAAGGAATTCGGGCTTTGGACCCCATCACTAAAATGATTAATTTTATATACTCTTGTGAATATAATATGAGTAGGATGTGTTATTATGGATGATGAAGCATTAAAAAAATATGCATATGTAAGCATTTCATCCTACAGGTCAAAGGCCGTAAAATCTTTAAAGGATGAAGTGAAAATGCCGACCGAAATTGCGGCAGATACGGGAATCAGAAAAAATCATATTTCAAAAGTATTGCGCGAACTTAAGGAATCAGGCATTGCCGAGTGCATCAACGAGGATGCAAAAAGAGGAAGGCTCTACCGCCTCACCGATGTCGGCGAAGACATTGCCGATTATATGGACTAGAATTTGGTGTTAGGATGATTGAGCTAAGTGAAAAATACGTTTTTCACATTCCGAAGTACAGATATGCCGATGACGAGCTGATACCTATTGAACTGGACGACCTTCTGGATGATCTGGTTTTAAAATTAGGTAATGACGGCTTTGACAGCATGTATGTTACAAAGGCAAAATCGTTCTACAAGTCAAGATGCTTTGATGAGCTTCTTCTGACTATTTTTTCCTCATCAAGTTTGCCTGAAGACATCTTCAAAAAGTGGTTCAGGGCAAACAATGACATTTTGGGCCAGGAGGCCTTTGCTTGGGAGTGCGGAAATTCCCTTTTCATTGAAAGCCTTGATGTTTAATTCTTATTTTAAAAAAAAGTAAAAAAAGAGATTTCTTATTTGGAAAAAATCTCTTCTGTAGTGTAGCATTTGTCATCCTTTTCTTTGGCCTTTTCGATTTGGTAGCGGAGGACCTTATTTGAATTCTCACCGTCTAATGCAATGTTTTCATATTCCTCAACCAACCGGTCAAACTGACCGCTTCTTCTTAAAAAGTCAGCTTTCATAAGGATGAGGATCTCCTTATCTTCAGTATCTCTTTCAATCAGTTCATCTGCCAGTTCAACAGCCCTTTTTCTCATCTCAACTGCCAGTTCGTCCTGCACATCGTCGCATTTCCATATGCAGTTTCGAAGACCATAGAATGCTTTTTCAGCATTTCCACTTTCACGGGCAACACTCATCAAAATATTTATTACTTTTCAAATGCTCTTGGAAAAAAGAGATTTTATATAGGAGTAATAAATATGGATATGCACGAAAAAGATGAGCAACTTTTAAGAAGCTTTTGTGATGAGAGATGTCTTAAAGATGTAACATATGAAAGCTACGCCACCGCCATTGGTTTGTATTCAAGATACCATAAAAAACCATTCTACCAGTTGTTAGAAGAAGCTGAAAAGGAAGAGCGAGAAGAAGTCAAATGGAAACATTCAAAATTGAGAGCAAGACTTCTGGCATTCAGAAACCATCTGATGAAAAAAGGTCATCTCGCCACAACAGTTAAAAATTATGTCAGTAGGGTTATGACTGTATATGAAGAAGGTTTTGATATTGAAATCGGCAAAATGCCAAAGTTAAATCAGAAAAATGTCAAAAAGCCTATGCCTATTTCTTATAATGATTTGCCCGACAAGGAACTGCTTAGGCATATCCTGAAGATGGTCAATCCGTTGATGAAGGCGATAATTCTCTTCATGACCAGCAGCGGATGTGCAAAAAGGGAAACTTTAAACATTACCATTCAGGATTTCATTGATGCAACCTATGGGTATCATCACAAGGACAATATAGATGATGTTATTGAAGCGTTGCACGGTCGTGATGATGTGGTTCCATCCTGAGGTTAAGAAGACAGAAAACCAACAAGTACTATACCACTTTTTCAAGTCCTGAGTCCACAGCAGAAATAATTCACTATCTTGTGATAGATGAGAGGGAACTTACAAATTCAACTCCTCTTTTTAATATCAGTTCCACTCACATGAACAATACTTTCGGCAAAATCAACAACAAGCTGAACCTTGGAAAGGCAGGTTCCTACAACCGCTTCCGTTCCCACATGCTGAGGAAGTTTCATGCAAGCCAGCTTTATAATGACGGTTTGAGCATGGATGAAATCGATGAGCTTCAGGGCAGAGGAAAGGATCAGACCAGAACTTCCTATTTCATGGAAGACCCTTTGCGTTTAAGGGAAAAATATATTGAGCATATGGGTGCAGTCACAATCAATCTTGATGTTGAGAGGTTATCCATCAAATCTCCAGAGTTTCAGGCAATGGAGAGTGAAAATCAAAAATTGAATGCTGAACTGGATGGTCTTAAGAGTGAAGTTGATTATATCAAAAGAGCTTTGAGAAATAAGACTTAAAAGTTCTTTTCCATTTTTTTATTTTTTTTAACTACAATTTTTCAACATGATGGTTTCATCATGAGTTTGATTTATATATTTTACTATTTCTTGTCATATTTTTTTGTCAAATTGTTTATAGAATTTTGGAAAAATACATGCCTTATCTTCAAGTATAACATTGTAATAATTAAACAATTTTGATATTTTATCAAATAGAAATGTTTAAATAGCCAAAATTACAGACTAGTATTAGCCATTACTAACTGGGAGCAATTTTACGAAGTGGGAGCAATTTTCCACTCTCGTACAACTTTTTTTTAGTAAGGCTTTAAAACCAGTTTAAGGAGGTAAAATATCAAAAAAAAACAGTGAAAAAAGATTATGAAAAAATAGGTATAATACAAGTGGGCAAGTAGAAAAATAAAAATAATTATGCATGCGACGAAACAAGCTAAAAATTAATACTTTTCAAAACTTAACCCAATATCTAGTTTATTTTAAGGAATATATAAAGATTTTCAAATTAAATAAAGCAAAACTTATTTTATTCTAAATATTGAGATTGAGAATTGAATATTGATTTTACCAACATACTATTTTTATTTTCAAAGACTTCTGGCCACTTGTGTGTTTTAGATTGTTGAGAGTATAGTCCCATCCAAGATGATGGGCAAAAAGGGAGATACAAAAACATGTGTGAAGTAATAAAACCCCGGCCTAACGAAATAATAATTTTCAATAATTTCAGGGCACTTGAAGAAGCCATTGACGAAATTTCACAAACAGAAAACATCAGAAATGAAAGGGAATTCTTCGAGTCATACAGAATCAAGATAATGAAACTTGATTAAACACGTTAAGACGAACTAAAAATTTAAGATAAAATCGGGAGTCTGAAAATAATGTTGGAACAAGAAGTAAATGGAGAAACCCATGTTTTAGTCCCAAAAGACATCTGGGCTAGAATATGGTTGGTCTTTGATAGAATTGAAAACTTGGGTGAATTCAAATGAATGGCTATTCACTTATTGCATTAATTGAGGTTGATTAATTATGACAACCTCAATTAATCAATTTGAAGACAATTTCTGCGGCATTTTAACTCACAGTGGTGAGGTCAAAATTGCCAAAGGTGATGTCGAACAGGAAATCCTCTATATCGATGATGAGGGTATCGTATTGGTGGACGGTGGAAAAAAGGCATACCAAACAGCAATACACTCCAAGCTATTGCCGTTAATCCAATATGCAACAGCTGGGGATACAGGATTCATCAAGTTCATAAGAGGAGAAGCCTACATTGTAGGATTCAGGAAAAACAGGAGTGACTGACATGGAAAAGGCAATTCTTGAAATGCAAAAGGATTTGGATGAAGGACATTTCATTGCATTTGTATCTGCAAATGAAAATCCGTATTGTGCGGTAATGAAATCAGATGAATTGAATTTTCCGGACAGTAAAACAGTTGTTATTCACAAAAACGATGGCAGAACTACAATAATTAACTTGAATTTTATTATTGAGGTCTGCATCAGGAGAGTTGGTCAGTATGCCTAAACCAGCTAGATTATATCCAAAAGAAGAACCGATGGATCCCAATCCAAAAATGATTTTTATTGGAAGCATGTTATTTGCCGTGGCTATCGGCTGGATTGGAATAGCAACAAGTACAGGAGGATTATAAATTAATCCTCCCAAATTTTTCAAGGTGATAAAAAATGGTAAAAGCAGAACTAATAGAAGAACCACAAGTGAGTGAAATTGTCGCTGCTGCTGATAATGTCCCGGATGTTGGTGTAGCTATTGAACAGTGGGACGCTTATCAAAAACTCTGTAAAGGATTACTCAATGACAGTGACTATCAGGAAATCATAGTCAAGGAAAAAGACGAAGACGGAAACTACGTTAAAGTGAAAAGACACTTCAAGAAAAAATCAGCATGGCAAAAGCTATCTCGTGCATTCAATGTTGATACTGAAATCATTGACCGTGATTTGGAGAGAACCAAAATGGGCAGAATCAGAGAAGCATACTACTGCGTGCGCGCAACCTTGCCTAACGGCAGAAGTGTAGAATCAGATGCACTATGCTCAAGGTCTGAGAAACGAAAAGACAAAGTGTCAGACCACACAATAATGTCAACTGCAAAGACCCGTGCAACCAATCGTGCAATAGCTGAACTGATAGGTGCAGGTGAAACATCAGCAGAAGAAATGACAGCAGAAAAGATTGTAACTCAATCAAAATTTCTAAAAGAGGATAACTCCTCTTAAAAATTTTTTAGGAGAGAATTAAAATGAGTTTTGAAAACACAAAACAAACCATATTTACCGGAACAGAATTGGACTTTGAAGAAATAGTTGAAATACCGGACGGATATGAAAAAGCCGAACTAAGAGACTTTGAAGATGGAACTTTAATAACCGGCAGGCCTGAAATGTCATCAGTCACATCATACACTTTCGATGATGACGGTGAGGAAAAAACCGTAAACCGTTTCAAGTTATTTATTTTCAAAGACAGCGAAAAACTATACGTTGAAATAAACGTGAATCTTAAAAATGATGGTGACCTTCACAAAAACATCAGAAAAGGAAGTGTGCTCTTTGACTTCATAACCTCTATCTTAGAATTGGAAAATGCAGGTTCAGTAGGCAGATCCAATATTCATAGAAACGTCAACCTTGCAGAATACCGTGAATTCGTCAATAGCTTAGATGAAATGACCATACAGGTTAAAGAGAAATCCGGAAGCTACATCTATTACAGTTTCATTGTACGTGATGTCCAAGTAAAGTAAATGGAGTATAAACATGAGTAATGTAGCTGAATTACCGACAAAGGATACAATAACCCTAATCATCAACAGAAAGAATGATAAGGTTACATATGTATTTAAAAACAGGTACGGTAATAAAATCGGAGAGTATACTAATAAATCTCCAGCTACATTATCTTCCCAAAGTAATGTCGCAAGGCAGTTCAAACAAATCGTAAATCCTAAAGGTGACCTCAAACCCAGACAGGTCAACAACCAGTTCAGTGAACTAAAACAGCTATTGCAGCTTAACTATGAAAATGAACTATCGGTAATTGAGCAGGAAATAGCTGACAAAAAGCAGGCCGAACAGGAAAAAGATGCCTCCAAATTAAAGGAGGCTATCACTAAACTGCAATCGTTGGACTGTCCATTGATTTATATTGGAAGCATTGTTGAATGGTTTACAGCAGGTGAACGCAACAATATCCTTTATGCATTTACTGTATATGCAGGCCAAGTCATTTTGCAAAATCCGGTATCAGTAATATGTCTGGGTGAGGCAAGCAGCGGCAAATCCCACATTCAGCAAACCGCACTGAAACTGATTCCTAAAAGATTTGTTGTCAATGAAAAGAAAATCACTGAAGCGGCACTCTTCAACCGTGCCAAAAAGGACAAATATTTCTATGACGGTAAAATCGTTAACTATGGTGATATGGGTGGAAGCAACGACCATGAATTCATGGAAGAGTCTAAAAACCTAATGAAGGAACTTCAATCCGACGGCTTTCTAAACAAGCCTTTAAACATTTCCGATGGTGAAGGAGGATGGGATGTAAAAGATTTGGAGCTTGTCGGCAGACCCTGTCTTACATATACTACAGTGCCTAACCATTATTTTGATGACCAGGAAATGAGCAGAAGTATCTTTATCACTCCAAGAATGGATAACCAAAAGATATTCAATCAAAGAAACAGTGCACTGGAATTCAAGCATGGACGAAGCTACAAGATTCTAAAACAATATGAAAGGGAAGCTGAGCTAGTGCCATACATGCTGCTGCACCTTAAAGAAGTCTTTGAAGATATTGTGGTGATTAATCCATATGTGTATTTTGTCATAAACTTCCTTAAAAACTCTTCTTTCTATAAAAGGGATTTTGACAAGTTCAATAGACTTTTAAAAACAATAACGGCCTTGAACTATTACAACCATGAAGTCTATGACATTGGTGGCAAGAAGGTGATATTGACAAATATTGCAGATGTGCAGCTGTTTATGAGCCTGCTTAAGCCATACAATGAAAGCATATCAGCCAACCTTGCTCCCAAAGCGGTTGAAGTCCTCAACGATATTAGAAATAATATTGATGAGTGGAGAATGAGCAAGGATAGGGAAGTGCTGGATATGGGAATCACAACCAACGATTACTTCTCACTTCAGAGCCTCGGACTGAGCAAGGCATCAGCAAGGAAATACATGTATGAACTGGCAGACAAGGGATTTCTACAGATTACTGATCATGTCGGCAGATCCAATGTATATGATCTGGCCAAAAGTGAAGTTGAATCCATAAACTATGACTTAAAGCACATTGACGATTCAACATATGAAAACATCTGCTATGAAATTGGCGAATGGGTTGTAGACATTATGAAGGAAGATAAATTTGTTGAGGGGTTAAGTATTATGAACTTTGATCCAACGGTTAAAAAACCAACATGGATAGATAAAAAACCATAAAAACTGAAAAAACCATGAAAACCAAAAAAACTAAAAAACTATAAAAACCATGTAAACTTTAAAAAACTTTTTAAAAAGTTTTTATAAAAAATTGCTTACAGTTGTTTTTAGAGTAATTGAAGGATTTTGTGTTGGTTTTGATGATGAGGATTTTATTAAAAAACTAAGGTTTTGAGGATAAGCTGGGGCAAGTTTAACAAGTGTCCCCGCATACTCTGGAAAAATATGGTTTTTTAAAATTTCATTTTTGTGAAAACTAAGGAGAATCATTATTATTTGATTTAAAGATTTTCAAAGAGTTTTTAAAAAAACCATCCCATAAGTTCTCAATAGTTTTCATGGTTTTTAAGGTTTTTATAAAAATTGATTATTATGAAATCTATAAAACAACAGATAATTGAAGCCAAAAAAGAAAAAAGAGAAAGGGAGGAAGAGATGTGGTTTGTAGATTACTGTAACAACTGCAAAACAGGATTGGCTTCAGAACACGATGTTGCCTGCCACCATCCATATTACTGCTGGCATGAAGGCGAAGCAGCTATTGTACAGGCAGGAATTGTCCTGATAGATGAGTTTAGAAGGCAGCATGGATACGTCACATCACAGATGTATTGGCAATATAAGGAGTTGAGAAAAAGGCAGCGCCAGTTAATCTGGCGAGGCAGAAGAGAATTATTAAGAGGTTAAATAATAAATAAGTTAGAGTTATGCAAAATAATCATATTTATTATATATAAAGAGATTTATATTTTTATATATTAATGAAAAGGTTCTGAAAAAAGTGAAAAATGAAATGGTTATTTAATGTTCAGAGCACTTAGGTATACTTTCAATAAAAGATTTGATATTATGAATGATGAAATGAATAAACATAAATCACCATTTGCCAAATATGACGATGGGGCAAAAACAAGAAAACCATTAACTTATGCACCAAGTGAGGATTTTAAAAGAACATTCTTGAAATTCATTGACAAAAGATTTAATTCAGTTAGTAGTGCAATTGATTTAATGGTTAAAGATTATATTTTCAAATATGCATTTGAATCAAAAGGATATTACGAAAAAACAATTGTTTGTGTGTTATCTAAAGGTGAAATCCATCATGCATTAGAAGATGATGCGTATGAACCAGTTGATTATGAAAGATTTAAAGATTTTCCTTTACCTATTCATAAAGTTGGGATACTTAATAGGCATGCTAAAAGTAAATTTGATGATGAGGTTGTAGATAATGAAATGGTTGAAAATTATGAACTCATTGCTGCTTTAGTTCATGATAAATCATATGGTGATGTTGATTTAATTACAAAAGATTTTGTTTATAATAATTATACTCATTCTTTTCTTCATTCATTAGAAGAAGATGCAATTGTTCTTGAAATAGCTTTGAATAATAATTTGGATGCAAATTTTAATGATGTTTATTGTTTTGAAAATGATGATGGAACTTTTGATGAAAATAAGCATGTTGGTGTTAATATTGTTAATCTGGGGGCTACTGAATTTCATGTGGATGCGTTTCCAATCATTTATTATTGGAGTTTAGATCAAGATTTTAATGTTGTTATTCAAGATATTTTCAAGATAACTAATGATGATTTGGTTAAGTTAGTTCACAAATATTGTGAGGATATGGGGGATTTGTTTACAATATTGGATAAGTTAATTGAAATTGGCACTGGTTATGAAATCCGATTAAAGGAAGAGTTGGAACATAAAAAAGAATTAGAACGTCAGTTATATAATTCGGAACAAAGAATCAAGAGATTAAGAAAAGCTATTGATATTGATAAGAAAGTTAATAATTAATTTATTTTATGTTATAACTTGTTATAACATATTATTTTTTTAAAATTGTTATTAATTTATCTTTTTTTATTGTTATAACAGGTTATAACAGTTATTTTATCAAAACATTTATATAATATTTTGTTTAATATGTATTATTGCAATTAGCAAAAAAAGTTAATTGTAGGCAAAAATTTTTAAGAATTTTTGTAACAAATAGTTTAAAATAAAAAAAATCATTGGTTTAAACAAGTAAATAATCCAAATTAGGCACATGGGATTACTTACTTGGATAAAACTTTGCTTTCATTAAATCACCTAAAAGCATGATTTTATTTTTAGTTAATTACTAATATAAATATTACTACTTTTTTTTGAAAGCATTGTTTTATCAGTTCCATGAATTATTGATTTAACTATTTTTCATAAAATTGGGATTGATAAAAATGGTAAAATGCGGATTATTTGTAAGTATGTTTGATGATTGCATTGAAAAATTGAATTCATTTGTATTTAAAACAAATGGAATATTTAACGTATTAATGATAGTATTTGTTGAATTAAGATTGAAAAAGCTCTTTGATGATTCATTAAGTGATTCAATTGTAAGTAAAATTTCAAAACAATTTGTAGGGGAATGATATTCGTGGCAATATTACTCGATAATTATAGATTTATTAAAACAAACTATTTTGACTTAAAACAAGCATTAACAAAACACGGTGCATCAAGATTTTGTTTTGATTTTGGATTTTTGAATCATGATTGCATAAACATGTATTCTAATTTTGCATTAGCTCCATTGAACAAAGATTTTGCATGTAAAAGAACACTTGTTTATGGAGATGGCAAAAAAATATCTATTAATTATAAATTTGGATTGTTTGATGATGATTTAATAAATATTGATCTTCCACGCATTGAAATCAACGAATCTAATTACAAAGAGTATGGAGTTATCATTTCTAAGTGGAATGATTATTTTGATATAATCAATTCATTAACAAAACATTTTGGATATGTGGATATTGATAATGATAAATCATTTATTTTATCAAATTGCGAGTTGATGAATTTTGCATTAGTTCCATTTACATTAAGGGTTGATGAAAATGATATTGTTCTGGAGAATGTGGAAAAAGAAATGACAACAAATGAATTTGATGCTTTCATTGAGTCCTTTGTTGTTGATGATTCTCTCCTATAAATGGATATGATTAATAGATATTTTTTAAGAAGAGGAACAGTCTCTGAATAAAATTTTGTAAATAGTTGTAATGATTTAAGCAAGTATTGATTGCATTGGAACTAGTTTACAATGCAATCATATAATATTTTGATATTTTCTGTGGTTGGGGTAAAATTAAAATTTTAAATGTTATTAATTATCTTTCAGAACCTTTGGTGAATAATTCTGATATGGATGATTTATAACTATGTGGTTAATTTATATTATTTTGAAGATTACTCAAGAATGTATTGAATTCAATGGTTTACTTGTAGTTTAAATTCATTTTTAATATCATTGAATTATGATGATTTTCACATATTTTGCCGATAAGTTAATTTATTATGTTATTTATATAAAAAATATAATAAATAATATAATAAAAAATTGTAATGGAAATGGTTGACATGGGAATTACTGATTATATTAGGACAAGATTATTGAATAATCGTGTAGAGCAGTATAACACCAAACGCAGTTATTGGGGTGAAAGTGAAAGGCAACCTAGAGTCGATGGAATAAACACTGGCCTTGATTTGCCGGATGCTCTTCCTCCAGTCATCAACAAAACAATAGCTAATGCTCGCTATGCTGTCAAGCTTGACGGTTACACTTCAGGAATTTTGAAAAATAGAATTGATAAGGCCAATGTTAATGTGGTACTTGTTGATAAGGAAAACAAACTCTCCCAAGAGCAGAAACTTACATTAATTCTTTGGGCTCGAAAAATTGACATTCGCCAAATTGCTAAAAACATCCTGCAGGGTGGAATGGTTGACGGTGAAGGCCTAATCAAACCGGTGCAGAGATGGGACAAATCCATAGGAAAATACATAAAGCCAATATTTCTTGAAATCGGTGCTCACGGCTATGGTTTGAAAAAGGAGTTCAATGATGACAATGAGGTGCAGCTGTACCTGCATGAGATGCCAAAGGACATTGTCAACGGACCCGCTGAGGAGTTTGACAATTATGTCAGTATTGAGGAGGGAACATTAACTGTTAAATACGAACCTGATGAAGTCATTAACTTTATGTACAATGAAATCTACTCGGAAGCACAAAGCATTATCCTGAATTGTCTTGATGATATCTACCACAAATGCAATCTCGAAAGAAACCAGGTTGAAAGAACAAGGACAACATCATTGAAGTAAAGCCTTCACTTGACGCTAACGGCCAGCCAATAATCATGGAGCTCTCTTCAACAGCAAAAGAAAACTTATATGCAGATTACGGAACCACTGCAAATTCAAATGTGGCTATTGTACCTCCAGGAATCGAATCAAAAATCTTAGGGGGTAACAACTACCAGTCAGACTATACAAGGCAGACTGAAATATTTAGAAACAACATTCTAAGGACTTTCGTCACTCCTCAGTCACAGGCAGGTAATGAAAGGTCAAACCAGAATGTGGCGGAATACATTAACGATTCGGCAATTACAGGTTTTATCGTCAATGTTGCCAATGACCAGAAATGGGTTTTAAAATACTGCAATCAGCTTTTGAACATGCAATTGGAGCTGATGGGAATCAGTGAAACGTTGGATATTTATTTCAGCTATTCAAGAGATGATGTTTTAAGATACATTATGGAACTCACTGCTGAAGGCGATGAAATCTATAAAAATTATTTAAGTAACTTTGAAGAAGAACAGCCTGTCGGTGAGAGAATTTTAAGTGACAGCGGTGTTGAAAT
>NZ_CACXTS010000002.1 GCF_902770715.1 uncultured Methanobrevibacter sp.
TCTCTCACCCAATTCATACGCTTTTTGCAAATCCTTTGGAAATTGTGTTTTTTCGCTTTCTGCCTTATGTTCAGGGTCAAACATATTGTTCACATATGCAGAATACTGTTTGAACTGTTTTGTGTCATATTTACCGGATAATGCACCCTGCTCCAAAACCATATATGAAAAAAAGATTATGTCATTCTCTTTACAGTACTCAAGAATTCCGGAATCTTCAGATGAACGGTTGAGTAGGCTGTAATGGTTTTGAACGGCTCCAAGCTTTAATCCTGCCTCTTTTAAAATCTCATTTGCCTCTTTGATTTCTGCGAGATTATGGTTTGAAACACCAATCATTTTAATGTCATGCTCTTTTGCGGTTTCAACCAGCTTTTTAGTCCAATCCGGTGCTCCGACAGGATTATGAATCCAGAAAATGTCAATGTCTTCAACACCCAATATTTTCGCACTGTTTTCATACATTGATGTTACCTCATTTGCCTCAAACATCTCGGCAAGCTGAGGTGTGAATTTAGTTGAAATTACAAAATCCTCACGATTGGAAGTCCTTAAGAATTCTCCTAAAACCTCTTCAGATTTTCCCATACCATAGACATATGCAGTATCCCAAAGGTTCAAATCCAATTCCATTGATTTATCGTAGATTGGTTTTAAATCTTCAATATTATGTTCGTTTCCAAAAGTTCCATCATTACCCCATGCCCAAGCGCCAAGGGCGATTTTTGGAAGATTATCTTTTAATGTCATATTTAATTATCTCAATAAAAGAATATAAAAAGTTAAAGTGACGGCTATGACACCTAAACATTAAAATAAAACAAAATAGAAATTTTTAAACCATATGACCTATTTTGATTTTGAACTTACTCACTGCCCAGTTGAATTGTCCCTTGACATAATCAATAGAAAATGGGTTTTGTAAATTATTTGCGACATGTTTTTCGGAAAAACCCGATTTAGCGAATTTCAAAAGGAAAGACCTGAAATGTCAAACAAGGCATTGTCCAGAAGTTTGAAATTCATGGAAGATCAGGGATTGATTAAAAAAGATGTTGACGAATATTTTCTAACAGATAAAGGAAAATCCCTGAATAAAGTCATTTATGATTTGGTTGAATTTACTTTAGACAACAATAAAGAATTATACGATGAAAAAACTATTTTAAAGGCAAATGAAGGATTTAAAAAACAGTTATTGAATTAATCTTGTTGAATATCCTGAGATTTATTAATATTATTATAATAAATAACCATTTAACAATATAATATAATTACTATTTGTTTGGATGGTCCGTAAAACCCATATGAATTATAAAATCAATTAGAAAAGAATATTTAATTATTCATTTCACCCTCTATTTTTAAAACAACACCCCTATCACATTTTAAAACTTAATGAATTGTATTGAAGTAAGTGCTTTAGCAAGTCATAACCCCTGCTCAAATTGTATCAAAGAATAGCTTATAAACAGATTAAATACAAAAATATTAACAATACGATAAAGAGTGAAATAATGATAATTGAAAATGGTGATGAATACATAGCTGAGGTCAAAGAACTTATTATGGAATACACTGACCGTTTAGATAGAGACCTCTCTTTTCAGGGATTGGATGATGAGTTAAATTCATTAGAAGACAAATATTTACCGCCAAATGGAGAACTGATAGTTGCCATTGAAGATGAAAATGTTTTGGGCATGGTCGCATATCACAGACATGATGACAACACATGTGAGATGAAAAGACTGTACATCAAAATTGAAGCCCGAGGATGCCATTGGGGAGACATTTTAGTTTATGAAATAATCAAAAGAGCACAGAACAATGGATTTAAAGAAATGGTACTGGATACCATCGCTCCCTTGAAACCTGCCATTTCACTTTACAAAAAACATGGATTTAAAGAATGCGAACCCTATTACAATAATCCAATGGATGATGTCATTTATATGAAAAAAGAATTATAATCTCTTATTTTAACTTAAACATTAAAAAATGAAGTTTTAACAAGCAAAACCATAGTTTTAAACTTGATGATTAAAACAATCTAGTTTGTGAATCAATATCTAGTTTATCGACTTCATTTACAACATCACCTATCAACAAGGGTGAACAGGATTATGCAACTTCCGGTTCCTTTTGACCAACTTCATATTGCTGTTGGCATAATACACTTTAAATTATCTACTACTTTTAGTGAAATTCAGTTTATACAATACGCCTAATCTTGTTAAAAAATTAAAAATAAGGTTTGTTCATCTGTGAACAGTTATTACAAAGTTCCTTGTTCAATAATTTCTAACCCCTGCCCTTCCTGAATTTTTTTTAATGCCCCTTTAGCGGATCTTTTAGCAAATATTTGGCTGGAACCATCTAAACTGTCTTCACCGAAGAATCCAAAGTTTCTAACCCATGATTCTATTACAATCATGTCATCTTTAAATGTGTATTTAATTAACTGTGGAGATGTGACTATTCCAGATCCATGTTGATAAAATTCCTCTCCTTGGGATTCTCTTTTTTTGTATTTGTTCTCTTCCAAAATTCTCAATATTGTTTGCTCTTCCTCTTCTCTGTTTGTACTTTTAAATTTAAGGTAAGTTCTTGACATGATTGTAATTTTTATTGTTAGAACTATTTAATGTAATAACTATTTGTTTTAGTTTATCTATTGATTAGACAATATTTTTTCCAATATCGGAAAGATAATAATTAACTATTTGTTTAATATGAATAATACAAACATTGTGATGTAGTCATATAAAATTATCATTATTTTCCGCTTTAAAAATATCATGAAAAACTTTTTTTGATATCCCTAGCTATACATAAAATTTAATTATTATGATTAAAAAATTGTTATTCATGAACATTAAAGCGCCAATAATTATGGAGTTAATTTTCATCGCGATTTCTGTTCTGGTATATATTACAACTTCCAACACATTTTTCATATTCAATTTCCTCTATATCGGAACTGCAATAGCTGTTGGACTGTTCATGATGGGTAAAAATAACAGATACGCAAGAAACCTGATTATGCTTGCAGTTGGATGTTACCTGTTTGTTTATGTTGGCATTTTAGGTCATGAAAACTTGTCTCTGTCCGGATTTTGGTATTATTTAAGTTTAGGTGTTTTTGAAGGTGCTGTTATTCATTTTCTAATTGCAAAAATCCTTGGGCCATTACTGTTTGGCCGTGGATGGTGCGGATATGCCTGCTGGACAGCAATGATATTGGATTTGCTACCTTATACAACCCCTCAAAATGAAAGGAAAAACTGGGGGTATGTCAGATACATATTATTTGTAGCAATATCATGCGGTGTATGTTCACTATTCATTTTTAAAGTTGCTAATCTTGATTCAATAATATTCTTCCTGTTTATTTTAGGAAATATTATTTACTATATTCTTGGAATTGCTCTGGCATTTTATCTTAAAGATAATCGTGCATTTTGCAAATATGTTTGTCCGATTACTGTATTTTTAAAAATTTCAAGCTATTTTTCACTTTTAAGAGTTAAAGTTAATGAAAATAAATGCATCAGTTGCGGCAAATGTGTAAAGGCATGTCCGATGGATGTTGAAATGTTAAACAATTCCAGAAAAAGAGAAAACGGTACGGAATGCATATTGTGCCTTGATTGTGTTCACAGTTGTCCGAATGATGCTCTGAAATTATGATTTGAACAGGGTTAATTCAAAAAATCTAGTATTTTCTGTCATCATGAATCTTTTTGATTAAATTGACAGTAATATTATTATCTTAATGCTCCAATCGGAATTACCATTACCCCATCTTTTCGAACTTTTGCAATCGAATCACCCGTTATAACCGCTAAAAAGCTAGGTTCCGGAATATGTGTATTTCCCACAGCAATTTTTTGTTTAATCAACTTATCCATTTTCAATAAGGATTTTGCACCATCATCAATTCTTTTATCTCCTAATTTAAACTCAATCAATCCATAACGCCCATCAGCAATTTGCAAAACACAATCCACTTCCAAAGTACCGTCATTATAATATAATACTTTTCCACCCAATGGTGCGGAATATACTTTTAAGTCTCTAATACATAAGGTTTCAAAAATGAATCCGAAAGTTTCCAAATCATACACCAACATTTCAGGAGTTGCATTAAGACCTGCAACTGCAATTGAGGGGTCTATAAATTCCTTTTTTTCAGATTTTCTTATTTTTTGCTTTGAACGAATATTTGGAGCCCATGCCGGAACATTATCAATGACAAAGAGATTTTTTAAAACAGAGATATATGAATAAAATGTAGGCTCGGAAATTTTACCGTAATTCTCTTCAATATCCGACATTATTTTTGTATTGGCAACTAATGTTGAAATGTTACGTGAATAAGACCTAAGAATCGCTTCAAATAATTTTGAATCACGTTTAACGCCATCAATATTATAAGTATCATCACGACATATGTTATCAAAATAGGAAGATGCCACAATCAATTGTTTTCGCTTGTCTTTAATATTCAATGTTTCAGGCCAGCCCCCACGGGAAGCTAAAAAAGTCAAATCACTTAAAGACAAATCTGAAGTAACTCCATTAATTTTAACATCACTATCATTAAATAAATCAATCAATGAAATCTTACCGTTTGAATCGCCACTTTCATACAGACTCATCGGCCTCATCATCAACCTGTGAATCCTTCCAACACCTTTATGATTTATTTTAGAATTATCAACAATTGTAGAACCAGTTAAAATGTATAATCCATAACCATCAGTTTTATCAACTGAATATCTTACTGCATCCCACAATTCAGGAGCCATTTGCCATTCATCAATCAGCAATGGTTTTTCTCCATCCAATACTAACAATGGATCCACATCTGCCAGTTCAATGTATGATTTACCTAATGTAGGATGTTGCAATTCAATTACTGTTTTGGCGAATTGAGTCGCAGTTGTTGTTTTACCACACCATTTTGGCCCCACTATTAAAACAGCACCCATACATTCAAGTATATCATTTAATTCTTCATCAACATATCTTTTAATATATTCCACATTACCACCAATTAAGTAATTATACTATTTATATTTAAGTAATTATACTATTTATATTTAAGCAATTATACTAATTTTATTTAAGCAATTATACTATTTATATTTAAGCAATTATACTAATTTTATTTAAGTAATAATCGAAGTTATGATTAACCATATTTACATAGATATTTTGAAGTTCTAATTATTTAAAATTAGTTATTTTAACAATAAACGATAAAAAAATAAGTAAAAAGAATATTCAAGAATTAAAACAATATTACAATATGAAAACAATAATTTTTATTGAAAACAATCAAATTAACATTTGTTGAGTATCAATATAACTGGGTTCATTAACCTCTTTTACAACATCACCCTCATTAACATTCCCAATCAGCAATGGTGAATTTGGATTGTGCAACTTTTGGTTCCTTTTGACCAGCTTCATGTTGGAGTTGGCATAGCAATACTTGCATCCATGCATGCAAGTATTATATAACCCAATATCCCTTCCCATTAAGCAGTTGCATTCTCTATTTCTGTATTTTCCTTTAGGGACATTTAGATTATTTCCGATAGCTTTTTCCAGCACCTGCTGGGTCATGCATCCTGTTGAATCAAATCCGAACTGGTCAAGCAATGTTCCTTCAACGCAAGTTTTCATCTTTATATCATATTTCTTGGCAATTCTTGCAAAATTTTCACCAATCACCAAACGCTCTTCAGTTGTAACCTCACGGGCTTCGGGGAAATTTCTCAAAACCTTCTGATATAAATCTATAAAGCTTATTGTGCAGTCGGAAGTGTATTCATGCAATTGAGCGGCCATTTCCTCAAATTTATCAATGTGAAAATCCAGACTATACTTTTCTGTGATGAAAATCGGATCGTATCTCCAGGATATGCAATTTCTTCCCAAAGTTTCAGACAACTCCTCAAATGTCTTCATGACCTTTTTGTAGCTGGGAACATTGACTTCAATATCCTTATCATATGGATTGATTGTCGTAAACCAGAACTGCTTATAGTCAGACAGCTTATCCAAATTCTTTAACAATGGCTTTGGATTTTTAGAGCAAAAACAAAGGCAATCAACGGTTTTTGGATTGAAGTTATATCTGTAAAGCTGATTGTTATACGGATTTTTGGAAATTACAAAGCCCTCTTCAATTCTGTTCAAGAACCATTTACTAAAAAAAGCGGGAATGTCAGTTCTAGTACCTGTATTGATTATCATAAAAAAAAGAAAAGTAAAAGAGATTTATAAATCTCTTCCGAAAATGTGTACGGCTGCGGTACCACCGGTTCCACCAATGTTGTGTGTCATACCGATTTCAGCACCGTCAACTTGACGTGCTCCGGCTTCTCCTCTGAGTTGCCATACGACTTCAGCAGCTTGAGCAATACCGGTAGCACCTAATGGGTGTCCACGTGCCTTAAGACCACCGGAAGTGTTGATTGGGAAATCACCGTCGATTTCTGTTTGTCCTTCCTCAATAGCTATTCCACCCTTACCTTTTTCGGCAAATCCTAAGTCTTCAACCGCTAAAAGCCCATTGATTGAGAAACAGTCGTGCACTTCAGTCAAATCAATGTCTTTTACGGTAACTCCTGCCATTTCATAAGCTTTTCTGGATGCGACTTTTGTAGATTCAATGGTAGTTAAATCTTTTCTATCGTGTAAGGTCAATGTTCCAGAAGCCTGTGCAGAAGCCTTTACATAAATTGGAGTATCAGTATATTTTTTAGCATCCTCAGCAGGCACCATTACAATTGCTGCCGCTCCGTCACTGACAGGAGAACAGTCGAGGAGTGTTAATGGGTCTGCAACCATAGTGGAGTTGATTACCTTATCCACGGTTACTTCAAATGGGAATTGAGCATTTGGGTTTTTGGATGCATTCTTATGGTTTACCACTGAAAATTGTGCCAATTGTTCACGGGTAGTTCCATATTCATACATGTGCCTTTTAGCAATCATTGCATATAATGACGGGAAAGTAGCACCTTGCTGAGCTTCCCATTCCTGATCGGATGCTGTAGCAATAGCTGGAGTAGCGTCAACGACATCAGTCATCTTTTCTACACCTGCAGAAATTACAACATCATGGAATCCTGATGCAACTGCCATGATTCCTTGCCTTAAAGCTAGACCACCTGATGCACAAGCAGCTTCAACTCTTGTGGTTGGAACAGGATTAAGACCTACATGGTCTGAAATAAGAGCAGCAATGTGTTCTTGTTCTACAAATAATCCGGAAGACATGTTTCCAACAAACATTGCTTCAATATCCTCACCATCAATGTCAGCATCGACAATAGCTTTGATTCCTGCTTCAGCAATTAAATCTCTGAATGATGAATCCCATAATTCACCAAATTTAGTTTGTGAAACTCCTATAATCGCAACATCTCTCATATTTAAGCCCCCTTACATTTTAATTTTGCCTTTGAATTTAGCATAAACAGCATAATCGACATAAGTCTTTTGGTCAATCATATCTTGTGTTTTTGGAGCTAATTCTCTTCTTTCAACAATCTCATCTTTAACAGTTATTGTGAATCCATCACTTCCAGCACCAGATCCGTATGAGATGACAAAGATGTTGTCACCAGGTTCAGCAACATCCAAGATGTTGGATAATGCCAATGGCACAGCACCGGAATAAGTATTTCCAATATTTGGAGTGAGTAAACCTTGTTTGATTTGTTCGGAGCTGAATCCTAATTTTTTACCCGCCCTTAAGTAAAATTTACCGTTAGGTTGATGGAAACAAGCATAATCATAATCTTCAGGTTTTGTATCAGTTTCTTCAAATAACATTTTTGCAGCACTTAAAACATGTTTAAAGTAAGCTGGCTCTCCGGTAAAACGACCACCGTGAGAGGGGTAGTCTTGACCTTCTCTTCTGTAGAAGTCAGGAGTGTCAGTTGTGAAACTGCATGTGTGATTAATATCCGCTATTGTATTTTCTTTACCTATAATGTAAGCAGCACCACCAGCGGATGCAGTGTATTCCAATGCATCACCAGGAGCTCCTTGTGAAGTATCCGCACCAATAGCAAGTGCATATTCAACCATGTCAGACTCAACAAGACCCATAGACATTTGAATACCTGCGGTTCCTGCTTTACAAGCGAATTCCAAATCGGCAGCAGTCAATTTTGGAGTTGCACAGACAGCTTCAGCAACAATGGAAGCGGTTGGCTTAACTGCATATGGATGTGATTCGGAACCTACATAAACAGCACCAATCTTTGATGGATCAATTTGAGCTCTTGCTAGAGCATATCTAGCAGCAGTAACTGCAATAGTTGCAGTATCTTCATCGGGAGAAGGTACGGATTTTTCATTAACAACCAATCCGTTTGATAAAGCTACAGGGTCATCACCCCATACTTTAGCAATTTCCTCTACCTTTATTCTATATGAAGGCACATGTGCCCCATATCCTACTATTCCTACCATTAAATCACCTTAAATTATAATCTTAAACGATAATTAAAAATTAATTTAATTATTACTATTATATTTTTATTATTATATAAAAGTAACTAAAAAGGGAGTATTTTTTAAACAAAATAAGAATTTTAAAAAGAATTAGAATCAAGATGCAGTCGCCGGGATTCGAACCCGGGTTGTAGGCTTGGAAGGCCCAAGTAATAACCAGACTATACCACGACTGCATAAAAAATGCGGCGTCCGGCTAGAGTCTTAACCAGGCTGGACTAACACCGCATGAAAAATAACAACAAATAAACTTATGTTTTGATAATATATAAATGTTTGCATTAACGCCCAATTATTTGCTTAACAATAAGTTTATCATCTCGATCAAATGTCCTAAGTAGAATAATTGCGGCAAAGTATACTACAATTGATACTGCTATAGCAAACCACATATTCAAATCAAGAGCATATAATGCAATTCCTAAGATTAATGAAGCACCACAAACCTTTAAGATGTCATAAACAAGATGCATATCTGGAAGTTGACCTATTTTTCTAATCATATATAATTCTAGAATTAATATTAAAACTTCGCTTAAAACTGTTGCAACTGAAGCCCCATAGACTGAATATCTAGGAATCAGAATTAAATTTAAAATTATATTAAACACTGCAGCAATAGAATAAATCTTTGTGACAGAATACTCTTCATGAGATGCATTTAAAATCATTGAGCAAGCCCCATTGACAAACAAGAAGCAGACTGTCCAAATCAATATTTTTAAAACACCACCCGCTTCAATGAACTGTGCTCCATAAATTCCAATTAAATCATAACCATAGAAACAGGTGAAAACTGCAATTGGAATTGTAATTATTGAGAGATATTTAATTGATTTAACAAAGCTGAGAGCCAATAGATCTTTTTCGCCTTCAAATAATTTGCTCATAACCGGGAAGATAACTGCAGTATATATTGTATAGAATAATGCTAAAACACTAATTAACTTGTATGCTGAATTGTACAAACCTGCATTGTAAGTTGTTGACATCTGAGTGATCATTACGATATCTATTGAGTAGTAAATTGTGTAAAAAAGACCTGTTAATGCAAAAGGGATTCCGGCTTTTAATAAGGTCTTGTAAAATGAAAAATCAAATTTGAGTTTTGGTTTGATGAAATGGGCTCTCATTGCATATGTGGCATAGATTAACGCTACAAAATTTGCAAAAAGATAGGCTGCTGTGATTCCTAAAAGTCCCCAATCCGTAAATGTTACAAAAACTATACCTGCCAATGTAAAAATGGTTATGATAATGTTTGTAATGGCCTGATATTTGATTTCTTCATGAGCCTGGAAAGATGAGAAAAAGACATCATGATATGTTTTAATAATGTATTCAATAGCATATAACAAACAAATTCCAATCACATAACGATTCCATCCTAGAACCAACAATGTAATAAAAATCATGAAAAGATAGAAAATTGCCAGAAATATCTTAAGGGATAACGTATTGTTAATGTATTTATCCTCATTTTCAAAATCCGTTGATATGGCTCTTACAAGATAAGTAAAAACACCAAATGTTGCAAATACGCCAAAAATAGAAGATATTGAAACTGCAGTTCCAAAAATACCATATTCTGATGGACCCAAGTATCTTGCACTTAAGATAGTCCAAACAAATGCACAAACACTGGTCAATATCTGTGAAACCATCAGCCAGCTCATATTTGCAAAAATTGTTCTTACATTACTAGCCATATTATAACCTTAAATTTTTCTTGCTGTTACGCAAATCCAATCGTTTTCATCATTTATAAAAGCTTTAAAATCCTTAAATCCGGTTTTTTCCAAAGATTCTTTTAAAACATCTTCAGAATAGATTTTCATGTCAAGAAGTTCGACCAAATCATCGTATTTTTCCATTTCACCTTCTCTATAAACGGCTTCATTGCAGAAAAATACCAAACCCTCCTTTTTAAGAACCCTATTAACCTCTTTCAAGTCATTGATAAAGTCAGGCCAGAAATAAATAGTCTCAAATCCTGTGACTATATCAAAAGTTTCATCATAAAACGGCATGTCAGAAACGGATCCCTGCAGAACATTGACAATTCCCTTATCGATAGCATCTTTATTGAGTTTTTGGGATTTTTCAACACTTACCTCTGAGTAATCGATTCCGACAACCCTTCCATTTTCAGATATCTGTTCTGCAAAGCGTTCAATGTTTCTTCCACCGCCGCAACCGATGTCTAAAATTTTGCTGTCCTCTTCAATTTCAAAATGGCTTACTCCCCATTGAGCCATGGATTCATGAGATTCGTTCATTCTATCCAATATCTGATGACCCAATTCACCAACAGGTTTTCTTGCATTTTTAATAAGTTCCTTATTTTCAATATGATGGCCAGTATTTACCTTATCATCCATATTATCACTTCTTCATTCCTTTACGTGTTTTAATAGCTTGTCCTGTTTCAAATTGTTTTATTTCACAGGCTCCAATCAACGCTTTTCCATATGCCAATAATTTATCTTCTTCATTTACAATTAAAACTTCATCATTTGATCTGATATTATCGTCACAGTCAACTACAAATTTACAGAAAACACTTTTTCCATCAAGAGCAAATGGTTCTGAATCCTTATTTACGACAACTCTGTTTTTAGGATATGGCATTGCATTGTGAAGTCTTTTTGCACCTTCCTTTGATAAAATCAATAATGAATCTGAAGCTCTCATATTCACTATTAAAACCTTTCCATCGTAGATATGTCTTATTTTGCCTGTCTTTTTACTTTTTTCAATGTTGATTTTGCCTGTAAACAATGCATCGCCGGCGCCGACTCCAAACTGATAATCTGCAATTGCCTTAATCTTTTTGACATCATCCTTCTGATATCTTATTTCATCGGAAGCTTCGCATTTATTCAGAAGGCCCAATTCCAAGTCCTCATTGATACGTTTGTGAATGAACACCTGGTCATAATATTCGACGAATTCATCAATGAAATCCTCTGCAAATTCAATTGCATCAACATCACGGGTTCTGGGAGCGTCATTCTGACTTAATGGATATACTTCATCAATTTCCAATGGAACCAATCCGAACGGAATGTCCAATACCATGAAATCAGTGTTTTCCAAGTCAATTTCCTTTTCATCACCGTAGGTGTAGAATTCACCCAGCTTTCCGGAAATGAACTTTGAGTAAGGCTTTCTTGTAGGAGGCAAAATTACCAAGTCCCTCTTTTTGGGCATTTGGCGCAATTTTTGCATATGCCTTAAAACTTCAGACCGGCATAATGATTCGGGACCTGTGTAGAAAAATGCTGATTTCTTGCTTCTCGGATCATACTTTTCCAAATCCTGAGAGTAGTTTCCAAGCTGTCTTACACCCTCTAAAAGTGCAGGATGAGCTCTGCATCTCTCTTCTACAAGTTCCATAAGATTACCGTCATAAATGGCCTGCCTAATTAATCTTAACTCGGCAAATGAAACGTGAAGGTTATGTTGAGCAATAAGGTCTCTGCGCTTTTCCTTTGGCATTGCCCTCAAATCATCGGGAGTGTATTTGGTACACACTTCACAAGAACATGGCATTTCCTGCAAGTTTTCAAGCTTGAATGTTCCTCTTGTGGATAAAAGCCTGTCATCTTCAGCATATAAAATATAAGCGGCAGAGTCAAACAGATCGCAACCCATTGCAACACATAATGCGAATATCATAGGATGTCCCGCACCCATCAAATGGCGGGGAACAGTATCTGACAGCTCTTTCATGGAGTTCATTACAACATCCACAAGGTCTTTGTAGTGATAGGATTCCATTAAAGGAACAACAGCTCCAATCGGATACAAGTCAGCGTCAAGTTTTGAAAGTTCACGGGCGCATTCCTGTCTTAAATCCAAGTAAGTTGAACCTTGAACAACAGAATTCAACAACATTTCAATGTTTTGCTCCTTTTTAAATTCAACAGCTTCCTTCGCACGTTCTATAGTGATTTTTAAATCGCTTTCCGCTTTTTCCCTATCTACGAAAGGCGCTGTAGGAATATCCAGGCTTGTTCCAATATCGGTTTTGATTAATTCCTGAAACTCGATTACTTCCTTATTTGTAATTTCAACATCCCCATAAACAGATAGCTGAAATGAACCTGAATCGGTCATGATCGGTCCGTCAAAGTTGATTAACTTATGCAATCCTTCATCTACAGCTTTTTTCTTCAGTTCTTCATCTTTATAAATTAGATAAGCGTTAGTGATTACTATGTCCGCACCATATTTTCCAACATCAATAGCCTGTTTGCGCGGATGAATAACCGGCATTAATGCAGGAGTCTTTACATTGCCGTGCTTGGTTTTTAAAACTCCAACACGCCCCATATTATCTTTTGCTTTAATTTCAAACATTTAATAACCTTATTATATTAATTAAACAAGAATTCACTACTTTAAAATAAAATCTTAAATTATGAGTCCTCTTAAAAAAAATCATTTCCAAAAATATTTGGACTATCAAATACCTAAATAAAGTTTTAATTAGAAATTATATAAATTTTGCTCATATAAAAAGTTAAGATTGATTTATTTATGGAATGTTTTAATATGATTAAAATCTAAAAATTAAGTTTAGATAAAATGAGTTATGAAAACAGTGCCAGAATAATTAATGACGATATCTTTGATTTAATCAATGAATGTTTCGCCCAAGAAAAAAGTAGTCGAAATAATGAAAGCAGACTTAATTTTTTTGATACCTATAACAATTACTTTGTTTTAACTGAAGATGGATCTTATTCTATTAATTCAAAAGAAATAAATCACAAAGTTGAAACGTTACATACATCTACAGGAGCAATAAGTGAATCATTTGAGAAATTTATCAAACCCATGAAGTTCAATTATGACAAGGATATTGCCATTTTAGACATCTGCGCAGGATTGGGCTACAATTCATCAGCTGCAATAGCTGATTTCATTAAAAATAGCTCCAATTCAAATTTGCAAATTGACATGGTTGAAATTTCAAAAGCCACCTACGCCTGTGGACTTTTGGTGCCTTCTCCGATACCAGAACATGACATTACAAAAAAGGCCATTGAAGATGAACTCATCAAACAGGATTATGCCACATTAAGTTTGGAAAAGGCGGAAATTCCCGAAAACATTAACATCAACGTCTTCATTGAGGATGCAAGACAAACCGTTCAAGGACTTGAAGATGACACCTATGATGCAATATTTTTAGATCCGTTCAGCCAGAATATGGCACCAGAATTATTTTCAGTTGAATTCTTCAAACAGTTCAGGCGCATCATCAAAGATGACGGCATCGTGGCAACCTACACATCCGCCGCACCAATTAGAGCAGGATTCATTGAAGCCGGTTTTTACATAGGTCTCGGTCCGATTTTTGGAAGAAAACAAGGAGGAACCCTTGCCAGTCCAAATCCTGAGATGCTTGACTATTCCCTTCCCAAAAATGATGAGATTAGAATTGCACTATCAGATGTTGGAATTCCATTCAGAGACCCTGGATTAAACAATTCAAGTGAAACAATATTGGAAAACAGAACTGAAGAACGCCACAATGCACGCCATAACACCAAAATCTCATCAGCCGTAAAAACACCAATATTTTTAGGCGATGAAATGGATGATGAAAAATTAAAAAGACGTGTTGAGAGAAACCTCGCTAAAATGAATATTCCATCAACCACATCCAAGGAAGCATTCTTTATTATTGAATGTGAAAAAAATTATTGCGAAAAGCAGGATAGTGAAAATAACTCCACAAATAGAATTTTGGATATGGAAAAAAGATTAAAAAAAGTTAAGAAAGGAAATTATGTTTGATTATTTAACAAAATTTCCACTTTTAAGCATATAAGCTGCTTCTTTTGTTGATTTTGTAGGTGGTATCACTACAGTTAAATGCATTGGATTTGATGTGACATGCTCATTTCCGAATATTGAAAAATCACAATCACAATGGGAACAGAAGATCATACCTTCAGTACTTCCAGGTTCCCTATGGCCTGTTGCAGGGAAAATACCCACTTCGGTTTTTTCATCACCGGCCCAGAAAACATCCCAATACAAGGTGTCGGTATGATGGCAGTATGGGCAAACCCTTTCGAATTCTGTCATATACCAAGTCCAACCGTATTTTGATTCCTCACCTGGAGCGGAAGGTCTTCCAATAGCTAAAATAGTAGTTCCATCTTCAGAAATACCATATTTACTATACGATGTACCATACCTATCTTTCATTACAGTGATTTTTTTAGTTACCTGATAGCCTGTGTCTAAATCTTTAGAAACAACCTTGTATTGGCCAACCGGCAATTTAAAGCTAACAGAAGCCAGACCTTTTGAATTAGTTTTTACTATATGTTTAACGCCATCAATAGTAATCTGCACTTTCTTGCCTTTAGCTATTTTACCGTCCTGACCTAAAAGCTGAATCTGATAGGATGATTTTTCATTATCGATAGCTCCAATATCCATTGCTTTAATAGAAGCCAACTTGACAGTTACCTTCTTGTTTAAAACATAACCGGTATAAGGATCTACGCTCTTAAAGTTGTAAACACCTTTTCCCAATTTGAAACTAACGGTAGCAACACCTTTTGAGTTTGTCTTAACTGTTTTTTTAGCCCCGTCAACATAGACATGCATTTTAGCATTTTTGGCTAAAGTTTCACCTTTATAAAGTGTAACTTCAAATTTAGAAGTTTTTCCAGTGAATACAGTCATGGATTTGGCATAAAGTGTTGGTAAAACTTTAAAGGTATTTGTCTTTTTCTCACCGGTCTGAGTATTGATTGAAGTAATCTTATATGTTCCCGGAGGAGAAATCACTTTAATTGTTGCCTTACCATTGGAATTGGTTTTCTTATAGAAGTAATTGCCTCTTGCATAAAACTTGATGTTTTTATTTTTTAAGACTTTTCCATTTTTGCCATAGAATGTTGCTGTGAATTTTTTAGAGCTTAAATAATGCTTTTTCAAATCAGTTGCAACAATGGATGATTTAACAACAATTTTATTGGAAGTCTTGAATCCATTAGGATGGATTGCATAAATAGTATAAGTACCAACCTTCAATCCTATGGCTAATTTAGCTACTCCTTTTGAATTGGTCTTTTTAGTATATGTTTTACCATTAACCTTGAATTTGACATCTGTATTCGCCAAAGCCTTACCATTGCTTTTCAGGAATGTAGCAGAATAGGAAGCTGTACTCTTATAGGTTTTAGTAAGATCATTTCCTTTAATTACAGGCAATACCTTAATATTATTTTTTGTAGTAGCAAGTTTGCCGTATTTGGCAGAAATTACATAGCTACCTACATTCAAATCCAAAGGCAATGAAACTTTGCCTGAACTATCAGTATTTTTAGTGTAATCTACACCATTAACAGTCAAAGTTATAGGCACATTGCTGACGGATTTATTTCCATTGGATAATGATACTTTATAACTGGAACTGCCTTTATAATACATACTTACATCACTACCGCTCAATTCATAGTTATTTTTTTGAGCTGAAGCAGTGAGCACTTCATTTGTAGATATATCTTCAGAAACCCCCGATGGAGGTTCTTCATCTACATCACTAGCCATTATATCATCAGTTGCATTTGTATCAGCTGCAGCAATTGCAGAGATTGACAACATAAAAACTAGTGTTAACAAAATTAAACTAATTTTTTTATTAAACATAAACGTTAACTCCATCTAACATTTGTTCTTGTTAATTCTTATTTGTCTTTTTCTATAAAAAGCTTTTGATTTTCAAAAAAAGATTAAATAAGCTTAATTTAGCTAAAATAAGCAATTATAAGTTAAAAAATTTAATAAATAGTTTAAATTAAATGAAACTATTATCAAAAGATAAAATTGAATTGAAAATAAATTATTCAAAATAATTCATATTTAATAAAAAGCTTAAAAACAAAGCAATAAGGGTAACCCGAATAAGAAGAGCCGATTAAATAAATTCAATGAAATAATAATAATCCAATAAAAATCAATGAAAACTCAACGAAAAATCCTTAATTTGAAAAATAAATGAAAATTAGCTAAAAAAAGAAAAAAAGGATAAGGTAAAAAATACCTTACTCGACAGTTACGCATTTTGCCAAATTTTTAGGCTTGTCAGGGTCATGGCCCTTTTCAAGTGTGATGTAATATGCTATCAACTGTAAAGGCACAATGTAAACCAAAGGTGCAATAATCTCTTTTACATCGGAATTTATTGCAATGACATCATTGGCTTTAGCTTTTAATGATTCATCATCAGAAGATCCTACAGCCAAAACATAGGCACCACGTGACTTGACTTCCTCCAGATTGCTCATGGTCTTTTTATAAGTATCGCCCGGAGGTATAACCACTACAACAGGAATGCCCTCATCAATCAAGGCCAAAGGACCATGCTTCAATTCACCTGCAGCATACCCTTCACCGTGAATATATGTGATTTCCTTAAGTTTTAATGCTCCTTCCAAAGCTGTTGGATATGAATATCCTCTTCCAAGATAGAAGAAATCTTCAGCAAAATTATATCTTCTTGAGATGTTTTTGATGTATTCAACATCTTCCAATGTCTCATCAATGAAATCAGGTACCTTTTCAAGTTCCTTAAGCAATTCTGTATTCTTAGCAAGCAAAGCTGCGAACAAGTAGATTGATGTCAATTGAGCCACATAAGTTTTGGTTGCTGCAACCCCTATCTCCGGACCTGCCTGGGTTTGGATTACATATTGGGCTCTTCTTGTAATGGATGAACCGGCTACATTAACTATTCCTAAAGTTTTTGATGTCTGGTTTGCAACATCCAATGCCTTAAGCGAATCTGCAGTTTCACCGGATTGGGAAATAAATATCACTAAAGTTTTATCATTTAGGGTATTCGCAGAATATTTGAACTCTGATGCCAAAATCACATCAGTAGGAATGCCCGCAAGTGATTCGATTAAATATTTTCCTGTCAATGATGCATGATAAGAGGTTCCGCATGCAACAAAACAAATCCTTTGAACATCCTCTATTTCTTCAATAATCTCTTGAATATTATCCTTTTGGGTTAAAGTGTTTCTAACAGCTGTGGCCTGCTCATTAATCTCTTTAATCATGAAGTGATCATAGCCTTCTTTTTCAGCCATTTCAGGTGTCCATGTAATTGTATCGATTTCCTTGTTGACTACATTATCGAATTCGTCATGAACAACAACGCCTTCCTTGTCCAGGATAACAATTTCCCCTCTTTCAGGATAAATTATATCCCTGGCATATTTTAAAATTGCAGGAGAATCGGAAGCGAGATAGTAACCTTCTTCACCTATTCCAACGATTAATGGAGAATCTTTACGTGTTGCAACAATTTTATTAGGTTCCTTGATTGAAATTGCAGCAATTGCATAAGCTCCCTGGATAATATCTATGGTTTTTCTCACAGCATGCTCCAAGTCAAATTTTTCATCCATGAATTTCTGAATCAAATGTGGAATGACTTCAGTGTCAGTGTCTGATTTGAATACATGGCCTTCAAGTATTAACTTTTGTTTGATCTCCTCATGATTTTCAATAATACCGTTGTGAACTACAGCCACGGTATTGTCCTCATCCACATGAGGATGTGAATTCAATTTAGACGGGTCTCCATGAGTAGCCCATCTTACATGCGCAATACCAAAGTTGCCAGGCATGTCTGTTAAGTTTAATTTTTTATCAACTTCCTCAATTTTTCCCTTGTCCTTTTTAATATAAATCCTATTATCTGAAAAAGTAGCTAAACCAATAGAATCATATCCTCTGTATTCTAACTTAGATATGCAGTCAAAAAGGATTGGTGCTACATCTTCTTCATTTTTTAAAATGCATCCGACAATTCCGCACATTTAATCACCTTGATAACTGTAAATGTCTTCATACATATTCACAACATCACCAATTATTAGAATGGCTGGTGTGTTGATTTTCTTATCTGAAATGTCACCCAATGTACCGAATACCAGATTCTGATTCGGAAGTGTGCCGCTTTCTAAAGCACATACTGGAGTATCGGCTGAACGATATTTCATTATTTCTGAAGTATTTTCTTTGATATTTCCTATTCCCATTAATATAATTAATGTATCAGCAGTATAATCCCAGTGCACTTGGCTTTCTGGTTTTGTAGGGTCTTCATGACCAGTTACAATAGTAACTGATGTTGCAACTCCCCTGTGAGTTACTGGTAGTCCAATGGAGGTTGGTGCTCCAATAGCTGAAGTTACACCTGGAATAACTTCAAATTTGATATCATGTTCCATTAAAGCCAATATTTCTTCTCCACCACGACCGAAGACAAAAGGGTCTCCCCCTTTCAATCTCACTACATTCTCATGATTTTGAGCCTGTTCAATAATCAACTCATTGATTTCATCCTGAGTTTTGTAATGCTCGCCTGCCTTTTTACCTACATAAATCCTTTCAGCAGTTTCCGGAGCATGAGCCAATATTTCTTCATTAGCTAAATAATCATATAAAACAACATCAGCTTTATTTAAAGCTTTTACAGCTTTAAGAGTTATTAAATCAGCATCTCCAGGTCCCGCACCAATTAAATAAACTACCATCCTATCACTCTATAAAAATCCTTTAAAGAAATTTAAACCGTCCGCAGAACCAAAAATGTCTTCACAAGCACGTTCTGGGTGAGGCATCATAGCAACAACAAGACCGGATTCATCACATACGCTTGTGATTGCTTCCATAGATCCATTAGGATTTTTGCCTTCAAACTGCAAAACTATTTGGTCTTGGTCTTTCAATAAATCCATATTTTCTGTGTAAAATCTTCCTTCAGCATGTGCAATCGGAAGGGCAATGCTTTGGTCTTTCTTAAATGCTTTTGTGAATGGAGTCCTGTTGGTTGCAACTTTCAAATCAACCCATTCACAATTGAATTTAGGGTTTTCATTTGTAATGAAAATTCCAGGAATCAAACCTATTTCTCCTAAAATCTGAGCTCCATTACAGATTCCAAGCACCGGCTTTTCTTCTTTCACCAATTCTTTAATTCCATCAATGACTGGTGTAATGGAAGCCATTGCACCTGCCCTTAAATAATCTCCATATGAAAATCCACCAGGAATGACAATACCATCAAAGTCAGTAAGCTTTTCTTCACTCCACCAAACGTATTCCGGTTCAAGACCTGCCAATTCGCAAGCTTGTGCAACATCCCTGTCACAATTGGTTCCCGGAAATCTAATTACTCCAATTTTCATTTTCTCACCTATTTACCGCAAGCCATGTTCTGTGGAATAACATTGATTTTATAATCATGAATTACAGGATTACAGAGTAATCTTTCACACATGTCAACGACATTTTCTCTGATTACTTCCCTGTCTTCACCTTCCATTTGGAATTTGATAATTTCAACGGTTTTTACGTTTTTAACTTCGTAACCAAGTAAATCGAGAGATCTTTCGATTGTAGTTGCTTCAGGGTTTAACATACCGCTTTTTAAAGAGATTTTAACTTCAATATCAAATAACACTTAAATCACCTTTTCATCATCTGGAATAATTCTATTATATACTTCTATATAAGCATCCATAACTTCGTCATCTTTTCCTTTTCTAAACAATTCCTTATCCAACATGTCTAAGGTTTCGCTATCCCATAATCTGCAGCTATCAGGGGAAATTTCATCACCTAAAAGGATATTGCCTTGGCTGTCTTTACCGAATTCGACTTTGAAATCAACCAAGATAATTCCGGCATCGGCTAAAAATTCAGATAAAACCTCATTGATTTTCAATGCCTTTTCGGTTAAGGTATCAATTTCCTCTTGGGTAGCAATGCCTAATGCCTTGATAATTGAATCATTTAACATTGGATCATGGTATTCATCAGCTTTGAAGTCCATTTGAACAATAGGAGGTTCTAATCTAGTACCATCTGCAATAGGATATTTTCTGATTAAACTTCCAGTAGCAATGTTTCTAATAATTACTTCAATAGGAATCATATCAAGCTTTTTTGCAATCATAACATTAGGTTCAGGCAAGTCAATGAATTGAGTTTCAACACCGTTTTCCTCTAAAACTTTGAATATTTTAGAAGAGATAACAGCATTATAAGCTCCTTTATCGTTCATTACTTCTTTTCTCTCACCGTCACCTGCAGTCATGTCATCTCTAAACTCGATAATGACTTCATCAGGATTATCAGTAGTGTATACACTTTTTACTTTTCCAGAATTAATTAACTCTTTTTTGTTCATGATATCAACAAATAAATTATTATAATATAATTTTTGGTTTTAATATTATATAAAAATAAGTTAAAAAATAAAAAAATAGTAGCTACAATCCGTTGATGTATGCAACATCATCTTCAGTAAGGCCAAATTTCATCCCATTTAACAAACCGCTTGGAAGTTCAGACAGGACGATAACAGGATAATCCTCATCTGGCTTTAAAAACAATTGATGAATAACATCTTGTCTTGTTTTAACTACTATCTTATAGTTGTTATCGCTTTTAGATAGCTCTCCATCAAGAAACACTTTATTGAAAGATTGCTCTAAAAGATAATCCGGAAATGACTCTTCGATATCGAAATGTTTTAACAAATCCCTTAAAATCATTTAAATCATTCCATGCTTGGAAGTTTATCTTGATCGGAATCATATGAAGAACCAATTAACTCATTGCTTTCAGTGTCGAATTGACGGAACCCTCCGTCCCTGTATGTGACTTCACGGTAGTATCCTGAGCCATTTTGATAATTGAACTTGACTTCTTCACTAACAATATCGCTATCGCTATCTGATGAAGTGTCATCATCGACAAGAGTTGCGTTTTTGACTGTGTCGGTTTCCTCTTCAACAGCTGAGTCAGCATCATCACTTTGTTGATTATCATTGGAACCCATAGTATTCAACGCTACAGCTCCGCCAACAATTAATAATGCTATGACAATACCTATCAAGACTATAATTGCGTTTTTCATATTTTCACCTCGCTAAACTTTTCAATAGTTATTTGAGTATAGGCCTTAAAATACTTTTCTATTCCTTTTATATATTCTTAGAGTTAATATATAACCATGAAAATGAAAGATGCCACTATACTTTTAATATTTCTGCTTGCCATATTAGGCCTGATAATTGGTGTTTGCTATACTGAAGCAGAAGATATTGAAAAACCCTCAAACGACAATGATGAAATAGCTTTTGAGGGCTCAGGCGATGAAATCACCATCACTTTAGAACCTAAAGAAAAGAATGAAAGCATTATTGATAAACTGTTTACTTAAGCTAAAACTAATTGTGTGGATATTTCTGGAATTTTAGCATAATTACTTGCATGTGATTGAAAAATCTGTTTGTTTTCAATATCATCAATTAGAACTCCAATTGTAGCATTTATTGAAATTAATTTTTTATCAACACATATATCCGCTTTCAGACAAATAATGTTTTTTAAGCTTCCATTATCTAAATCAAACCTTTTTGAAGCATCTAAAATTTCAAGAGATACTGGAATACCATCTGTGTCAAAATCAAGCAAGATTCCATCATCCATTTCAATAGTTTCATCATATTTAAAATTGCGGGTGACTTTAATTCCTAATGTATCTGATAAATAATCATATCTATAAATTACCTCTTGTGAATCATTTTCTCTCATTTTCGCGTTGCCTCCTAGATTTACTAAAGGAATATACAGTTTTTACTGTAATTTTTTCCAAATCATCAATCTCAATAATTATATACAAATCTTTTGTCTTGAGTTTTTCATGGGGATAAATTAGTTTAAAACGATTTTCTGATGTTTTAGAAATACTTAGAATCATTTTACCTTTTAAACAATCAAAGATATAATCCAAATTGATTTCTCTTTCAAACCAATTATCCAATATATGATTATCCAATCTTAAATCTACACTATCAAAAGATTTTAATATTCTTTGAGCATCTTCAATATTATAATCAAGCATTTTATATCCTCATCAATTCTAAGTTTCTTAAAATCAATTAGAATAAATGGCCAAATATTTTAATAGATTGAAACTACACAAGGAATATGTTTTAAACACTATATTAACTTATTTGAAGTGTTACTGTATGATAAAACATAAAAATGACATATTATTTAAAATTAACTTATAATTGAAGTCAATATTACAAAATGAAAGCAATAATTAAAAAAAAAGAAAAAAATGTTATAGATGAACTATAACAATTACACTCTCTCTTCAGCATTATCCCACTCAGGGTTTTTAGCAGGAAGAATAGTGAATATCAAGGTTGCAATTAATAAGACTGCAGCGGAAATCAATGTAAATACCAACTGTTCGAATGTGCCGTTGCTGATAACATCAACCATTCCACCAATCCAGATAATTGTTACAACTATCGGTAAAACGTATTTTACAATTAAAAGCCACCATTTGCCTAATTTTAATGTTTTACTTTTGGAATTTAAAAAGTCAATGAGTTTTTCAGCCTTAAATATCCATGCAAACACAATACATTCCGCTACAACACCAATTAGAATCGCAATCTGATTGATGAATGTATCTACAACACCCAAGAGGAATCCTCCGAATGCAGTTGCATAAAGCATTGAAACAATAGCCCCTACAGCAATCAATATTGTCATTGTTCTTGACCTTGTCAATCCGAACTTGTTTTGAATTGAAAAGGACAAAGGCTCGATTGTAGACAATATGCTTGTAAGGCCTGCAAGGTAAACTGTTATGAAGAACAGAGGTCCTAAAACATATGCCCAATCACCCAGTACATTGAATACGGTAGGATAAACAACAAATACAAGGCCTGTTCCTTGAGTTACAAGATCAGCTACTGCTGTTCCTGATTGCATTGACATGTAACCTAAGATTGAAAATACTCCCAATGCTGCGAAGTTTTCAAATAAAGAATTAGCAAGCGCGATGGAAATAGTGTTTGTTATTAAATCAGAACCATCTTTAGTGTAGCTTGCATAAGTAAATGCAATAGACATTCCAAGGCTTAATGAGAAAATAATTTGACCGAATGCCGCCATCCAAATGTTAAAATTGAATAGAAGTGACCAATCAGGATTGAATAATTCGGCTAGACCAATTGAAGCACCAGGCAAGGTAAGTGAAAATCCAACAATAACCACCATAATTAGAAACAATAATGGAACTAATACTTTTGAAACTTTACCTAAACCTTCTTCAAGGTCACGGTGTGAAATAAACCAAATAATTACCCAACCGACAAGCATCGCAATAGCAATAATTGGAATGAAATTAAGTAAGCTTGATACGGATTCAGAAGATTGTAGAAGAGTAGTTGAAAAGAAAGCGTTAGGATCTGCTCCCCAACCTTTAGTGAAACTCAAAATCATATAAATTCCATCCCAACCGAGAATAGCTGAGTAATAAATCATAATCATGAATACGGCAACCGGCAAGAACCAACCCAAATACTCCCACTTGACATTAATCTTTTTTATAGCCTTTGCAAAAGATGATTTATAGTTATAACCAACGCCATACTCCAAAATCAAAAAGGGAATACCCATTAAAAGAATTGCAACAATATACGGGATGTAAAATGCACCCCCACCATTAGAATACAATACATATGGATATCTCCAAATGTTTCCAAGTCCAACTGCAGAACCAATCATTGCAAGGATGAATGACAGGTTGCTGCCCCATTCATTTTTATCTTGTGACATAATTAATTTTCCTATACTATTATGTCAAGTATTTTTGTTATTGGAAAGTTAAAAAGGTTTATATTTGAAAAAAGAAGTTGAATTTTAAAAAAAATAAAAAAATCAATTTAAACCAATAATATTATTAGCATAAATTAAACAAATGTAAAATAAATTAAGAATCATCCTATGGATTGTCTATGCTCTCAGCGGAAGTTCCGACTGAAATCTTGTCAAGGACTGATGATCCGTAGTGAGGCAATATCACAAGACCTATTATTGTTGCCATCCAGAATGAGATGAGCCTTTCAATCACTGTGACTGGTGCTGCAAGGGATAGTGATATTCCTGCCTTTGAATAGAACCCTACCATCACACCGTCAACCGCTCCAAGACCTCCTGGCAAGAGTGGAATCATACCGACAAGTGAAGCGATGATGAAAACCTCACCGATTACGATGACGTTCAAAGTGGCTCCGAAGGCCAGGAAAACTATGTATACACGCATAATCTCGAACACCCATATCACGAATGACAAGGGGATTGTGTAGTACAGCACCTTCCTGTTTGAGATGAGCACCTTCATGGTTTCCTGAAATCCGAAGATGTTGTCGTGAATGGTCTTCTCCATGTTTTCTAATCCATTCTTGTACTCCCTGTTTACAATCCTTAAAACGAATTTCTCAATCTTGTATCCGAAATTCGGATTGATACATAAGTAGATTAGAATACTTAAGATTGCAACGATTGCAATCACCGCCAAAATAAGAATGATTACGCCATGTAGGCATCTGGAAGTAGAACACTGTAGCTGCAATTGTTATTATTGCAAGAACGATGAAGGGAAATGTGTCAAGCATCCTATCGGCCACAACTGTAGCCAATGTGTCCTTAAGATGGGAGCCATGTTCCTCCGCAAGGATGTATGCCCTTACAGGCTCTCCGCCTCCACGACCGGAAGGTGTGATGTTGTTCACCGCAAGACCCACCATTGTGATTGGTAAGAGCTGTTTGAAACTCACCTTGATGTCTGTGATGTTGATAATCCATTTCCATCGTAGGTTGTACAATAGATAAGTGAAAATCTGCACACCTATGGCCAATGCGATTAATGCCTTATTGGCGTTTTTCAATGTGATGATTATCTTATCTATTCCTACAAAATAAAGCATTACAGCCAAATGACAATACTTAAAATGATAAAAAATGCAGATTTCTTGTCCATGGTTAATATATAATATTTAGTACATTATAAAAATTTTGAATTGGTGAAACTCAAAATCATATAGATTCCATCCCAACGAGAATAGCTGAGTAATATATCATATCATATATTAAATTATAGTAGAAACATTGTAGTTTAAGTAGTAAACAGATTACTTTTTTTAAAAATAATTGGCAATTAAAAAAAAGCTTTAAAATCAGAATGGGAAAACTCCCATTCCTTTTCACAAATCTTTTACCATGATAACACATGGCCAACATCTAAGATGTCTAACCTATTTTATGAATTTTATCATATTTAAAGTCTTTTATTAAAATGTCTAAAAATAAAATTAAAACAATTTTATCATTTAAAAACAATTTTACAAACCAAATACAATCCCGTATTAAAAAATACTCTCTTACTTAAATAATAAGAGCTATAAAGAGTAAATTCTAAATGTTAATAAAACTTATTCACAAATCTTACGAAATTATGAAATTCAAAGTAACGGTGATAACAATGGTCGAAGATATTGTTTTAGCAATTGCATATTTTATAATTGCAATCCATTATCTCTACCTAGCCATAGGATAAATGGCAAATAGTTGTGTTAAAAACATAGTTATGGATTTTAAATGAATGATATTAACTAAACAATTAGTGGACTAGTTTTCGCACTGCATTTATAGTTTTAAGCACAACTAATATTTTCCAAAATCAATGAAATCAATTGGATGATTATATCTTTTATCCTCAGGAGGCAACTGCATATAATCACCATACAACTCAGTTAAAATCTTATCATAATTTTTAGGAACATTAACATGAATATCCTCAAATTTAACTTGTGTAACCTCTTTAAAATCATTTTTGTCATATATCAATGGATATTCATGAGCCATAGCTGAAATATCAAATACGTTTTTAGCATTAACATCAGCGTACTTATTTAAAAACTTCAAACATCTTTTATTTAATTTGGATGGATTTAAATTTAAAAAATGCAAAATATGATATGCAGAATGTGAAATGACCTTTGAAACAAACGGTAAATCATCTAATCGTATCTTAGACATTATCAATAAACGATTATATAAGAATGCTTTCTTAAGCTGATAAGAACGCTTATATTTATTGTCTGTTAAATCATCAAGAACAAAAATATCAATATTGAATCCTATTGTGAAATCAAGCTGGTCCATCCATTCTTCTTCAAATCGGGTGTTTTTAAGATTTAATTTAGCAAAAAAGTAAGGATAATCACCATGAGACTCGGTTGACAACAAATCATATTTTTCATCAGATGAAAATAGCTTCTTGAATCTTTCAAATTCACTTCTTAACATGCAGACATCCAAATCATCGTCCCATGGGATGAAACCGCTATGCCTTATTGTTCCCAATAGGGAACCTGCATACATGAAATATGTAACATCGTTCTCATCACAAAAACTGATTAAATCCTTTAAAATCATCAATTCAACGTCATGAATATGCTTTAATGTTTCATCATCGTATTCTTTTAGTTTCACTTTATCACTATTTTTCAAGGAATTTCATGAAGTTCTCTTTATTTTCAATTGCAGTAGTTGTTGGCCTTCCTAAATCTTTTCTGGAGCCTATTGAAGACAATATTTCAATAAATGAAAGTTCATTTCGGGATTTTGCCAATGCCAATTCCTTATCCAAATCGTCAAAGTTATCTACTGACACAGCATAGGAATAACCGCATGACTTTGCAACATTAACCAAATCCATTGTTGAAGCTACGGTAGGCATTCCCCCAACAGTTTCATGAGCACTGTTATTTATAACGATGTGCACAAAATTATCAGGATTTACATTACCTACAAGAGCTAGAGAACCCATATGCATTAATGCAGCACCGTCACCGTCTATACACCAAATTTTTTCATCAGGTTTATTGATTGCAACACCTAACGCAATAGATGATGTATGTCCCATTGAACCAACAGTTAAAAAATCATAATGATGCCCTTGATTATTGGACTCTCTGATTTCAAAAAGCTCACGGCTGGCCTTACCTGTAGTTGAAACGATTGGATCTTCTCCAGTCACATTAACGATATGTTCAATAATCTCTTCACGAATCATATCATTATCATTTTCATAAACTACCTTTTCATCATAGGTTAAAGCATTTTTGCGAACTACAAAAGCAACACACTTGCCTGAATCTAAAATGTTATAATACCCATCCATTGTAGATTTAAGCTCTTCTACAGTCGTATCCTCACTAATTACAAAATTTTCTATATCCATCAAATCAAGCAAATCGCAAGTGATTTGGCCTTGATAGATATGCTGGGGCTCATCATGAATCCCCGGCTCACCACGCCAACCGATGACAAAAATGCAGGGAATCGCATAAACCTTATCATTTAAAAGAGAAGCAACAGGATTGATAATATTTCCTTCACCACTATTCTGCATATAGACAACCGGAACCTTGCCAGTAGCCAAATGATAACCTGCTGCAAGAGCAGTGCAGTTACCTTCATTAGCAGCGATTAAATGATGTTTTTCATCAATACCATAGGTATTCATCAGATAATTGCATAATGCCTTCAATTGTGAATCCGGAACACCAGTGTAGAAGTCACAACCCAAAATATCTACAAAATCTTCAACATTCATTGTATTGTCCTACTTATTCAATTGTGGAGTGATTATTTCATCTATAAGGAACTCTGCAGTTTTTTCTATATCGTCATATTTGACTTCTTTAGGTAAATCAACGCCAAATGCCTTATCAACTTTACATATTAAATCATCAGTGTAAATCAATGTTGCATCACGGATATCCTCAACACCATCCAATGCTAATGATTCGCGGTTGGCCTTATCCATCTCATCAAAAGTGAATACTGACTCATCAATCCAAGCGGATATATTTCCATCCTTATAACCAATGATTACAGGATATCCACCTATATGGCCAAACACTCCCGGTGCAAATACCTTTTGATTTTCACCAGTGCGGATTGCATCAATGACTGCGCTGATGATGCGATAGTTACTAGAAGCGTTCATCATGTTCCTTTTTTGGTCAACAGGCATGCTGATGGAACATCTGCTGAATATCTCATCGTGAGGAATGTCTTTTTCTTCTCCTTTGTAGTAGATTTTAAGAGGTAATTCAACACCTTCAGTTTGACCTTCCTTGCTTATGCAAACGTCATGGAAGTGTGCTGCTGCAAAATTAAAGTCAACATTCCAGAAATCATCAACACCTAAAATATCTGCTACTGCAAATTTCATTCTTGGAATCAAATGATTTAAATTTCCGCTTCCAAAGTCAGGATATGCTTTTCCTGCACTTCTAAGCCATGGAATAACTGCATCAGAATAGGAAGTGTTAATAACGACAGCATCGGTATCGGCATTGTCACATGCTTCCATGATATTTTTTGTAAATCTGATTGACAATGGAGTCCAAATTCCATAAGCGCGAACATTGCTCCAGGAAATGCTTCCATATTTAAGGCCAGGATATGCCCTGCTTGAGTTAACAATGAAATCAGGACTATATTTGCTTATTGCTTTTTCAATTGATGCAATGTCATTTAAATCAACGCCCGCTTCAACAATGATTTGAGATTTATTAACTTCACGAATAAGGCCTGCAACACGGACAATATTTACATCAGACTGCATTTTTTCCTGGTTTCTTCCAACAACAACAATTTTTATTGCAGGGTCATTTTTACTTACTAAAAAGTCCAATAAATAGGTTCCAACACTACCTAAACCAATAATCATTATAGTTATTTCCTCATCATTTACGTGTTTTTCAACGATTTTCAATCTTTCATCTAAAGTTTTCATTTTAATTTTCCTCCCAGTAATCTTTTATAAACTGATAATCATCACGAGTATTGCAATTTACCCAATGTCTTAAGCCGATAATCTCAATATCACCCTTATTTTCCACCAAATCAAAATATTTCTGGATTATGCCCAGATTGGTGTCTTCAACAATATTCTCATAGAAATTGTCGTTGGCTATTTTTAATAATTCCATATCATTAAATTTCCAGGTTTGGCCTGAATTGAAAATAGCTTTAAATTGCTCTTCTAATGACAACAATCCATGGTCGCTGTTGAAAAGGTAATGATATTCATCATTTCCATTTTGATATAACACCACAGCTTTATTTGAATAAATCGGTTCATAATTAAAGGTTAACACATTTTTATCAGACATGACCACTTCATTAAATGATTCATTATCAATATCCAAATCTCCTTCAACAAACAATATTTCATCAATATCATTGAAATTATCCAATGCTTCTTTAATTCCAAGATATAAACTATAACCGGAACTTAAATCACTGAAATGGTCGTTGTAGACTAGAGATATTTTATCCTGCAGCTCACTTGAAATGTTATTTTGAACATATTCCTCCAAATCAGAATATTTATATCCTCCGACAATAATTATTTTATCACAATAATCCAGTTTTTTAAGCATTTGATAAATTAAGGTGTTTTGAGGATTTTCTTCATAGTATAGACATTTCAATATCTTGTTTTCCTCAGGAATATCTTTATTGAATCTGCTGGAAACACCAGCGACTGTAATAATCGAAATTTTCAAATTTACTCACCTAATTTTTTGTGTAATTTTGAACACATTCATCCAATCCCTTATTTAAATCGACAATAGGTTCCCAATTGGTTCTAGCCCTAATCTTTTCTGTGGAGAGCAATCTTCTTTCAGGATCGGATTCACGGTAGCCTTCAAATTTAATTACAGGCTCATCAATACCCATTTTTTCAGCAATGAGCTTAGTTAAATCAATGATTGAAATCTCCTCATCGGTTGCAACATTGTATATTGTACCGTCAAGTGCAGAATCTGTTTTAGCAAGTTCCAATACGGCACTGCAGCTGTCATAATTATTCAAAAATGTTCTACGATTCTTTTTGGAGTTTTCAAGCAATGTAACTTCACCAGTATTTTTGAAACTGTCTATGATATGTGGAATGATATGTTTTGGATATTTTTCATCCCTGCTGTAAACATTAGCGAAACGGATTGAACATCCTTTGATTTTACCGTTGTCAACTGCATCCTTCATGAAAAACTCTGTTAATAGCTTTCCAGTTGCATAGCTGGTTCTTTGACTGTGTTCCGCATCAGCCATGGTAATGTAATCAGATTCCTTAACACCACCATCTTCATTCCATGAATTCATTGAATAAATCTCGGAAGTGGAGCAGTTAATGTATTTTTCAGCACCCACACGAATAGCTTGCTCTAAAAAGTTATTCATACTGATGACATTAGTCTCGTAGGTTTCATAAACATTGTAGAAATGCTCTGTGTGGACAACAGCTGCACAATTGATGTAAATGACCTCATCAAAATCATCTTTTAAATCAACAACCATTGCTTCTATTTTATCCATCTCATCTGATTTGTTTAAATCATATTCATAAAAGTCAAATCTTTCATCATCGATACAATCTGCAACTGTATCAATTGAGGAGGCATAGAAATTGTCAAAACCAATAATTTTAACTTCATTTTCACTCTGATTTAATAGTTGGCGTACCAATTCGTTACCGGTCATCCCAGTAACACCACTAATAACATATAAGATTTTCATAAGTTCTTCTCCCGTTAAATTCCATTTTCTAATCTTTTTTTATAAAATTCATCGATGCTGCCATCATACAAAGCCATGGCTTTATCTTTTGGATACTCAATGTATCTTAAATCAACACCCATAGAATCTGTGTCTAGAATTGCATACTGCGCATTTGGATTATGATTTCTAGGTTGACCAACAGATCCCGGATTAATGAATAAAACTGATTTTTTATTTCTGAAATCAGGATTTTCAAATTCATAAAATTTTTGAAAAACGTGAGGATAATGGGAATGGCCTGATAAAACGATATCATACTCAATATAATCCCCATTTAAGTTATCTGGAAAAATTGCTTTCCAATAATAATCATTTAAAGAGCCATGAATAGCTAAAACTTTTTTTCCATCTAAATCTAACTTCAATATTCCTTCATGAGCCAATTCATCATTCAAGTAATCCCTGGACTCATCACTTAAAATAGAATCGGTGAATTTAGCTGACTCAACACCTCTTGAGCTTGAAAAATGATTAAAGTCTTTAGTCAAAATAGCCCTTTCATGATTGCCCCAGATGTTGCAAATAATATCCAAGGATAAATTTTCTTTAATAAAGTCAATCACTTCATTAGACTGCATACCATAATCTATCAAGTCTCCTAAAAGGATTATGGAATCAATTTCCTGATTGACAAGGTCATTGTAAACCTCTTTTAAGGCAAACAAATTCCCATGAATATCGGATAAAATCGCATATCTTGACATTTAATCACTTATAATTCATCAATTAGGGTAATAATATCTTTGATAGATAATAATTCTTCATCTATTTCATGTGCTCTGTGATATTTTAAAATGCTTTTTGCCGCATTTTGCATGGCCGGAAATGCCGCTCTTAATAACTGATTAGCATAAATAACAATATTAACTCCGTGTTCTATGAGCTCATCTTCAGTGATTGTGTTATATGAAGATGGAACCACAATAATCGGAGTTTCCTTATCTTCCTGTCTGAATTTATCACAGAATTCCAATATTTCATCAGGTTCTTTCCTTCTGCTGTGTATCATTATTCCATCTGCCCCCGCATCACGGAAAGCAAATGCCCTTTTAAGCGCATCGTCCATGCCCTGTTCAAGAATTAGACTTTCAATTCTTGCTATAATCATGAAATCATCAGATAATTGTGCATTTTTACCTGCAGCAATCTTTTCACAGAAATGTTCAATTTCATCCTGTGTTTGCTGCACTTCAGTTCCAAACAGTGAATTTTTCTTCAAACCTATTTTATCTTCAATAATTACCGCAGAAACACCCATCCTTTCAAGTGATCTTACAGTATAGACAAAGTGTTCAGCTATTCCTCCGGTGTCTCCATCAAAAATGATTGGCTTGGTTGTCACTTCCATTATGTCATTTATTGTTCTGAATCTGGAAGTCATATCAACCAGTTCAATATCGGGTTTTCCCTTCTCGGTACTGTCACATAAACTGGATATCCACATTGCCTCAAACTGGTCGATGTGCTCATCATCAGCGATTACTGTCTTTTCAGCTATTAAACCAGTTAATCCACTGTGAACCTCGATTGTCTTTACAATAGGCACCATATCCAATAATTGCCTTAATCTTTTCCTTCTAAGTTCAGGCATTGCTAACTGTTCCCTCATTTGCCTGTCAACTTTTTGAATATTTGGGTTATAAGTGTATGGAACCTCTATGAGCTCCCCACCATATTCATCCAAAACTTTTAAGATATTTCTTCTTATAACCTTCATTGAGTCCTCTGACCAGTTATCCCCATGGATAATGTAATCTGGATGAAGTTCACGAACCACATCATCATACATTATTTTGTTTTGAATGATTACCCTTTTTACATCAGGTATTGACTCAACCAAGTCGACACGTTCTTTGGTTGTTTTTAATGGAAACCTATTATATTTAACCATTTCAGAATCACAAAGGACACCTACAACAACATCACCATACTTTTTAGCTTCATTAATCAAATTCAAATGTCCTTCATGAATAATATCAGTGCAAAAACAAGTATATACAATTGGATTATCCTCTTTCATAAACATTACCTTAATTAGCAAAATTTTATTAATTAATTATATTATAAATTTTAAAAAAAGAAATATTTAAAAATTTCCAAGACATATATAAAATTATTTAAAAAATTAATTAAGGGAAAAAAATGTTTAAATCAAAAAGATATAATGATGAAACTTTAAAACACCTCCAGCAAGTCCAAATGAAAATTTTAAAATATTTCATTGAAGTTTGTGAAGAGAATAATTTAACATATTTCATATATGGCGGAAGTCTGCTTGGAACTATCAGGCATAAAGGATTCATTCCTTGGGATGATGATATTGATGTTATAATGTTTAGAGAAGATTTTGAAAAACTAAATAACATTTTTGAAAAAAGCATTGACAGCAAATACTCCTTCATCAATGTCTTAAATGAAGAAACATTCCCTTATACCTTTGGAAGATTATTGTTGAAAAATACTGAATTTAGCGAATGGTGGTATGATCAAGTAAATTTTAAACAGAATATATTTATGGACGTATTCATTTTAGACAATATCCCAAACAGCAAATTCAAACGATTTATACATAAATGGAAAAGTTTCACACTTAATCAGCTCACAATGTATGCATTAATAAAATTTGACAATACATCTAAATTTAAAAAAATAATTCAGAACATAGTTTATTATTTAATAAAAATACTTCATATTTCTCCATACTCAATTAAAAAGAAATGCGTGGAATCCTTTTCAAAATATGAACATGAAAACTGTGATGAAGTTTGTGACTTTCCAGCAGTATGTCAAATGCCAGTTTATTATAAAACTGACTGGCTACCGCCAAAAAGAGCGCAATTCGAAGATATTGAAGTGAACATTCCTAAGGATTATGACAAAATATTAAAAAGAACATACGGAGATTATATGGCATTGCCTCCAGAAGAATCTAGATGGCGTCCCGCTCCCGAAAAAATTGATTTTGGAGAATATTAATCTGAAAGGTGGTAAAAAATGACATTAAACATTGGAGTTATTGGTGCCGGTGCAATGGGAACTGCCATTTCACAGTCAATAGCTGAAAATGCTAATAAATTATTTTTATATGCAAGAAAAAAAGAAATTTGTGATGAAATTAACTCAACACATTATAATTCACAATATTATCCCAACTTAAAATTAAAAGAAAATATTATCGGAATTAATGAATTTGACAAATTAAATGAAGTAGATATCATATTTTTATGTATTCCTTCATCAACTGTTCGTGAAGTAACTGCTGAATTAAATAAGATCATTTCAAAAGATTGCATTCTAGTTACAACCGCAAAAGGGATTGAATCCAACACAAACAAACGTATGACCGAAGTTATTGGGGAAATAATTAAAAGACCAGCAGTTGCATTATCCGGACCGAATATTGCTTCAGAAATGGCAAAGAATCTTTCCACTGCAACAACAATTGCTTGTGAAGATGAAAATTCTCTAATGAAAGTAAAAACCGCATTAGAAACAAAAAAATTCAAGGTTAATGCCAATACTGATGTTATAGGTACTGAATTTTGCGGAATTATTAAAAATGTTTTAGCAATAAGCCAGGGAATCTGTGAAGGATTAGACATTAATGACAATGCAAGATTTGCATTATTCACAAAAAGTTATGCTGAAACAAAAGACATCATTGAAAAATTAGGTGGAAGCCGAGATACAGTAGATGATTATTGCGGATTTGGAGACATAATTACTGCTTCAACATTATCAGTCAGCAGGAACCATACATTAGGAGTGTTATACGGTCAAGGAATTGTAGTTGACGAGAAATCATCTGGAATTTTATTTGAAGGAAGAAATACAACAGTTATTCTAAAAGATATTTGCGATAAATATAACCTTCAAAGTTTGACTGTTAATTTTGTTTATGATGTTATTGTTGATAAAAACAATCCTAGACTAGCTTTTAATAAATTTTGGGATGGTTTATAAATGATTTTTGTAGCAATGCTTGCAGGTGGAATTGGAACTAGAATGAAATTGGACAAACCAAAACAATTTGAAATTGTTGGAGACAAACCAATTCTTGCCCATTCAATTGAAAAATTTTTAGAAGTTGATGAAATTGATAAAATTATAGTTTCTTCACCTGAAAGCCATATTACAACAACAAAAGACTTAATTAAAAACTATTTTAACGATGATTCAAGAATTGTTGTCATACTTGGCGGTGAAACAAGAAACGGCACTATCTTAAATTCAATAGATTATGTTAAATCAAATTATAATGATGGAGACCATATTCTAATAACACATGATGCGCCAAGAATATTTGTAAGTCCAGAATTAATTAGAAAAAGCATAGAAGAACTTGAAGACCATGATGCTGCAAGTCCGGTCATTCCTGCAGTTGATGTTATTTTTGAAAGCAAAGAAAAAGGAAAATTAACTGATATTCCACTTCGTAAAAATTTAGTTCACTCACAAACCCCACAAAGCTTTAAGATTAATAAATTTTTAGAAATTTACCAAGATTTGAGTGAAGATGAAATATCTAAATTAGATGAAGCCATGATGCTATTCTTCTTAAGAGATGGAAATATTTCCCTATTTGAAGGAGACCCAAGCAATTTTAAAATCACAAGAAAGATTGATTTGAAGATTGCAGAAGCATATTTGAATGAATGAGGTAAACCATGAATTTTAGTAAACTTTATAGAAAATTACCTAAAAAAATACAGGACTCTGAAAAACTAATGATATATTGCATTAGGTTTGTAAAATTTATTCGCAGCAAGAAATTGAGAAAAAATGAACCTGCTAAAAACAATCTCCTGAATTTTATATTCAAATCAAGTACAATAAAACCAACTGGAACAATAAGAGATATTCAATTATTATATCTTGAATTGCTAAAATTCATCGATAACGTCTGTGAAAAGCATGATCTTGACTATTGTCTTACATACGGCACATTACTTGGAGCAATACGCCATGAGGGATTCATACCTTGGGATGACGATTGCGATATTTTAATGATGAGAAAAGATTATGATAAATTTATCGAAGTGTTACCTGAAGAAATAAATAAATATGAATTTTTTAAAGAGAATTGTGCTTTAACACGCCTGATTAATTCAACTGACAACTATTTTACAGATTTCAATAATATATACCACAAAGAGCTAGGTCATGATGATTTCTTCAATTTACCGGGTTTGGGAAAATCACTATTTTTACAGTTAGGCTGGTTGAAACCAATGGTGAAATTAGATATTTTTCCTTATGACTATGTAAAAGAAGAATTTGTTAACTATTACACCAAAAATTACCTCGGCCATAAATTCTATTTCAGGGGATTGTATTCCCAAGAGAATTTTTCATTTGAAAAGGAATTTACTAAAAGATTTGAGGAATTAGGTTTGAGCTATGAACCAACTAATTTTATTGCTGAAGGGATTGATGCTTCATTTATAGAAGATTTTCCTCCTTTTAAAAAAGAATTAATATTTCCTACAAAAAGATTGAAATTTGATGAATATGAATTGAAATGTCCAAATAAATCACATGAATTACTTAAATTATGGTACGGAGACAATTATACGGACATTCCACAAAATGTTGTTGTTCATGGATATGCTGATTATAATTTAACATTATTTGAATCAAAATCAGAAATGGATAATGCATTTAAGGACACTATTGAGAAGTTAAAAGAAATTAATCACAACTTTGAATAACTATCAATATTTATAACCTGCTTATCTAAAATATTCAAAATACTTAAATATGACATCCGAGTTATTACTTTCATGAACAAAAAATACATTATTGCAGCTATTGCAATCCTAATAATAATTTGTGCATGCGCTTTCGCTCTCACAAATTCATCCAGCAATGCCTCAACAAGCATTGATGCAAATGCACTGGAGGACAGAGGAAACCTCATTGTTGACTCTTAAAGCTTAGACGAAAGTAAGGGACTATACCACACTGATAGTGCAGATGTAAATACAATTCTTGTCAAAAATGGAGGAGCATTAAAGCTCATCGACTCCATCATCAACAAGACAGGAGACACCGCATCTACCGGTGACGACGCTGATTTTTATGGAATCAATTCTGCCGTTTTAGCCAATACAAATGGCACCATAGACATTTCCAACGTTGAAATCAACACGGACTCCAAAGGATCCAACGGTATTTTTGTAACCAACGCTGAAGCATCTGGAGAAGATTCTTCAGCGCAAGGTGGAAATGCTGGCAGCGGAGGACAACCTCCTGAAATGCCTGACGGAGGCCAGCCTCCTGAAACAATTGACGGACAGGGTCCGGGAGGTAGCGAAGAACCTGGCCAGACCACAGTTTCCGGAACAACTGAAGCAAACATCAAAAACGTTAAAATCACAACACACTCAGACAAATCCAGAGGACTGGACGCAACATACAACGGAATCATCAATGCCGAAAATGTTGTCATCAACACCGACGGCCAAAGCTGTGCGGCACTTGCAACAGACCGTGGAGAGGGCCAGGTACATGTCAAGAACTCAGATATCAACACCGGCGTAAGCAAAGCCAGCGGCAGGGGATCACCTTTAATCTACTCAACAGGAAACATCACCTTGGAAAATACCAAAGGTACTTCCTATGTTTCTCAAATAGCATGCATCGAAGGCAAAAACTCAATTGAACTTACAGACTGTGATCTGACTGGATACGGCGAAGGAAACAGGCAGGATGGTGATGCATACGTCGATTTAGGAGGAGTGTTCATCTACCAGTCCATGAGCGGAGACGCTGATGTCGGAACAAGCCAGTTCACCGCCAAAAACTCCAAATTGACAATACCTCAGGAATCATCCGTTTACGGTGAGGCCCCAATGTTTCATGTAACCAACACCGCCTGTGTTATTAATTTAGACAATACAGAGTTAAGCTTCGGCAGCGGAACATTCCTCGAAGTTTCAAGCCAAAACCAATGGGGAAACACTGGTTCAAATGGAGGAACAGCCGAACTAAACACAGATAATGAAAAGATAGAAGGCAACGTCATTGTCGATTCAATCAGTTCCTTAAACTGGACCATGAAAAATACCGAGTTTAAAGGAGTAATCAATTCAACAGGCAACACTACAGTAAATGTTGCTGAAGGTTCAACATGGACATTGACCGGGGACTCCACAGTCTCTTCATTGGCTGTTTCAGGAAACATCGATTATGGTGACTATTCAATAACGGTTAATGGTCAAAACTACGATAGTTCAAATCCTTTTAACGGATAGGAAAGATTAGTTCTTTCCTAATTTCCTATTTTTAACATAATCTAATTAGATTATCCACTTTATCAAAGTCACTGTCAAAACTGGCAATTTTAAAAATATCCTCTTTTTTCATTATTGCCACATACATTGCATCAAAAAATGAAATCGATGAATCGTATTTTACAAATTCATTCATTGCAGCATCATACAAAGCATTATCATCAACTACATAAAAAAAATTCGGAATATTTCTATATATTTCCAGAATGTCCTTTGTTTCAAGCTTGTTTTTTAATATGGTGACCGTTTCAGCAATGACCAAATTAGATATTACTAGCTTTTCATTCCTTATTTCATTATAAACCTTAACTGCAGATTCATGCCAATCGTCATTGGAAACAAACAAACCCACAACAAAAGTCGTATCTAAAAAAATCATTAAAACTCCCCTTTTTTGAAGTCCTTTTTTATGTTTACACAATTCATTTTGTCATATGCCCTGAATTTTCCAATGAAATCATCCAGACAGAGTTTGTTTTGTGGTGTTTCTTTACTATACATTTTATGTTTTCCTTTACTTTCAGGCGAAGATGTTTCTCTTAGTTTATGACTTAAAAGATTCATTGTATCACCTAACTTTATATTTATCACCTAACTATATAAAGATTTTCATGAAATTATAATTTGCTATTTTTAAATTCATGTTTTAGTTTAACTGAATCAATTTTTTCCACTGCAGAATACTTGCCTATCATTTCATCCAATGTTAAGTCCTTTATGAAATCCAATTCCACTTTTCCATTTTCATTTATCTTCCACTCAACCTTATAAGATTTATCCAAATTAAATTCCTTGCGAATCTCAAGGGGAATTACTGTTTGAAATTTATCATAAATCTTTGTTACACTAACCATCACAAACACTTCCTAACTATAATTTAATTTCCTAACCCAATATAAATATTTATATTATCTTAAAAAAAGTGCAAAAAAATGAATAAAAATAAAAAAAAAGAAAAAAATTAGCAGTCAAAGCCCGCTTCATAAACTTCCTTCAACAATTCAGGCTGGGACTTTACATCTCCAAATCCTGAAAGCACTGCCTTTTCTGTCGGATTTTTGGAAAAGCTGATGAAATCCCTGATTCCGATTAAGACATTTCCATTACTTGAACCTGCTGCGGTTATGATGTAGTAGTCCTTGTTTTCCAGATGCCGGAATATGGGATAGCATCTGTCGAAGAACCTCTTAAGGGTTCCGCACATTGAATAGTAATAGACCGGTGTCGCATATACAATAACATCAGCTTCCATCATCTTGTCAAGAACTTCGGCAAGGCCATCTTCCTGGAAGCATTTCATTTCGGGAGTCTTGCACTTATAGCATGCCTTGCATGCGTGGAATCTGATATCTTCTAGATTGTATTTTACAACAGCATTGTCCGCATCAAGTGCTCCCCTTACGAATTCATCACACATTGTATCAGAATTTCCTCCAATTCTCGGTGAGGAACTTATTACAATTACTTTCTTACTCATTTTCAATCCACCCTTTAGCTTTTGTGACGTCACCCATGAACCTCATTCCCTTTGAGAAATCGAGTTCCGGATAACTTGCCTGCAAATCATTTACGCATTTGTCAATTCCTGAACCGCCTGAGGTGCAGAACGCCTTAATTGTCTTGCCTTTCAGGTCAACGCTTTCTATGAAAGTATTGATTATTGACGGCGCTGTATACCACCATACAGGAAAGCCAATCACAACAGTATCATATGCTGAAACGTCACAAGTTCCGACAATCGGAGGCCTGAAGGATTTATCGTTCATTTCTTTTGTTGACCTTGAATCCTTGTCGGTCCAGTCCAAATCGGCCGGAGTATAGATTTCTTCGGGAATTATTTCAAATAAGTCATATCCATTTTCGCCAGCTATTCTTTCCGCCACATCTTTTGTAACGCCGCTGGCTGAAAAATACGCTACCAATACATTGCTCATTTTATCACCTACATGATGTTCTGTAATTGACAGTAAATAATTGTTTACATTCACAACAATATTTCAATATCTGAATCTGTCAGCAACATTGACTGTTTTTCATTTTTTTAAAGATTCAATCTCACTTTTCAATTCCTGAATTTCCCTTTTAAGATTTCGATTTTCCTCAAACAGATTATTGAATGTATCCGCATCAGTGGCAGATAACCTATCTGAGCGGCCTGCAAATTCCCTAACCTTTCTAAATTTCAGAAGCAATATTGCAGGGCGGATTTCCTCATTATCAAAATCGTAAAATGTAGGGTCATCCAAATTATCGCGAAAACCTGTTTTATAGACCCTTTCAAATACCTTTTCATCAATTAATTCAAAGGCATCCAGAAACTTATCCTTCAAATTCAAATCAATGGTAATCGGTTCGGTTGGAGTCGGCTTATGATTTGCATCAACAATTATTCCGCAAATGCCTCCGACTTTCAAAACACGCTTCATTTCAGATACTGTCGCATCCAAATCATCAACATGGTCCAGGGAGTTAATGGAAAATACAAAATCAAATGTTTCATCAACGAAAGGCATGTCCTCACTGTATCCCTTTACATAATGCATCTTATGAAATAGGGTTCCGCCGTTCAGCTTATAGTACTCATTGATTAAAGGATCAAGACCTACCCTTAAATTAGCCATATCCGCCCATTCCAGACTTCCTCTTGGACCGCAGCCGATATCTAAAATGTTCTTGTCTGCAAAATCATCATACGCCAAATTCAAATCGTTGACGTAAAACTTGTCATAATATGGAACTCCGCCGAATGAATTCTTCAGGGTTTTCTCCATTTTAACCTTTTTAGCCCAGAATTTCAACTCATGCTTGTGTTTAAACTCATTATCCTGCATTATTACCACTGAATAATATTATATCCGACTTAATATAAAAGTTAATGTAATTTGCTTTTGAAGATATACATGTCGAGTTAAAAAGCTGATTGATTTTTGGAAACCTTCCAGTTAATGTGAAATCCAAATTATTAAATGCATAGTTTTTAGATTTGGTTGCTTATAATGGCATGCACATTGCATTATATTGGATGGTGAATTGATTTAAAAAAAGAGAAAAGAATAAGGAATTGAAAATCCTTATCTTTAAATTATTCCAAGCTTTTTGGCAGTCTTTTCGTCAACTTTACCAGTGCCCTTAAGGGTTTTTGCATTCTGGAACTGCTTGACGGCCATTTTAGTGTAGTCCCAGAAGATTCCGTCGACTTTTAGATAACGGCCGTTGTATGTGAGATAGTATCCGTGGTTTTTCAATGCCCTTTGGATCTTTTTGACGATTGCCTTTTCCTTGCTTCCTTTCTGAACTGTTTTCCAGACAGACTTGACCTTGATGCTGACCTTCTTAGTGACTTTCTTGTAGTATTTGCTTCCTTTGAAGGTTACTGTTGCCTTGAAAGTGCCTTTCTTGTTGAGCTGGGTAATCTTGAATGTAGCCTTGCCCTTGGGGTTTGTTGTGGCTTTATAGGTTTTGCCGTTGACTTTAAGGGTAAGTTGGGCATTCCTGATTCCCTTGCCGTTCTTGTTCTTCAAGGTTATTGTGTATTTCTTGGTTTTTGTATAATATAATAATAATTAACAGAACGAATTATCCGATTTTTTAAACTGATGGATTTTTGAAAAAAATTTAATTAATAGTTCAATCTAAAATTTAATTATTTAAAGTGCAATGAGTATCGCCAAGCCGGTACAAATTTAGCGCACTTACAAATTAATGAAGGTAATGTAATATGTCAAAACCTGTTGTTGCAATAACAAGACCTAAGGATAGGGCAAAAAAGGCTTGTGAAATTGTAAAGGAATTGGGCGGCGTGCCTGTTCTTGCGCCGACACTTGACTTGGAGCCTGTAAATACCGAATCACTGAAAAATCTGGTTGAAAGAAAGGATGATTTGGACTGGATTATATTCACATCCCCTACAACCATCGTTTCACTGAACAAGTTCTATCCCGATTTCATCAAAACCCTAAGCTGCAAATTAGCCGTCATCGGAAACAAGACCGGAAAATTGGCTGAAAAAAACGGCATGACAGTTGATTTGATGCCTGATGATTTCACGGCCGAAGGACTCATTGAAGAGTTCAAAAAAAGGGGAATCACCGATAAGGTAATCGGAATTCCAAGAACCGCATCTGCAAGGCCGGTGCTTCCGGAAGAGCTGGAAAAGCTTGGAAATGAAATCATATTGGCTGAAGCCTACAAATCACTTTTCCCGATGGATGAGGATGCAGTAAAAGATTTGATTTCAAAAATCGAAAACAGGGAAATTGATGCGATAACATTTACAAGCCCTTTGACTGTTGAAAATTTCTTTGAAATCGTTGAAAACAAGCAGAAAATAGCCAAATTGCTCTCAGAAAACCTACTGACTGTCTGCATTGGTCCGATTACAGCAAAGGTTTTGGAAAAATATGGCATTGACCACATTTACCCAGATACCTATACAGTTCCAGACATGATGGAACTGCTATTCAAAACATTAGACAGGTGTTAATATGATTACTATATGGCCGCAATACTTAAATAAAAACCTATCCCTGAAAGAGGGACGCAAGATTTCAAAAGAGGATTGCGTAAAGGATCCGAGCATGAATGAAATCGAAAAAGCCTTGAAAAGGCTTGGACTTTCCTACAACATTGACAAGGAACGCGCTTATCCTGGAAAATGGTATGAAAAATCTGGAAGGGTCCTTGTCGAATGGGAAGGAACAAAACTGGAATTGATAAGAGAAGTTAGCTTGAAGATAAAAGAGATTAGACACTGATTATTATGCAAATACCACCACAAATGCACGAACAGTACCTGCAGGCGAAGGAAATTATAGAAAACAGCAAAGACATCAAGGTATATTCCCATATCGACTGCGACGGAATCTGTTCAGGCGCAATACTATCAACCATACTAGACAGACAGAACAAGGAACATGAAATCGAATTCGTAAACCTCGATGTATTGGACAATATCGAACTGACCCATGAGCTTACAATATTTTCCGATTTGGGATCAGGCCAGAACATTGACGGCAAAGCCCGCAAAGGTCAAAAAATTATTGTCCTGGACCACCATCCTCCATTGAGAGACCTGGATTACAAAAACGATAAGAACTATACTTATCTGGAAATCAATCCAATGCATCATGGCATTGATGGGTCATACTATGTCTGCGGAGGAGGTTTATGCTATTTTTTAGCAAAGGAATTTGGATATACTGATTTAAGCTGGATTGGAGTTTTATCCGCAATTGGAGATATGCAAAATACCAAAAGCGGACATTTCGAAGGCCTGAATGAGATTATCCAACAGGACGCCATTGACGGAGGCTATCTTGAATTGACAAAGGATGACCTCAACATCTATGGAAGAAATACAAGACCCCTGTTCATTGCACTTTCCTACTTCAGTGATGTAAAGCTTCCGATTACAAACAATACTGCCGAAACAATGGCTATTCTGGAGGAATTGGGAATCGATGAGAAGCATAACAGAAAAACATTGAATCAACTTACACAGGATGAAAAGAACAGACTGATTCAATACCTCATATCCATGCTTGCAAAAGTGGTTCCGGGAAAATACGTCAGATATATTCCCCAATTGATTATCGGAGATGCATATACTTTCTTAAAGGAAGATCCTCAAAGTTTCCTGAGGGACGGCTCTGAATTTTCAACAGCCATGAATGCATGCGGAAGAAACAGCGAAGAGAAAGTTGCAATGGAAGTTCTTAAGGGAGACAGGTTTGTGGCTTTAGATGAACTTGAAAGCGTGAGTCTAGACCACAGACGCAACCTCGCACAGTCAATTGCCAAAGTTGCTGAAGGCGATGAAACCAACATTATTGAAATGGAAAACCTGCAATACTTTGACGGCACTGGAATCAAACCAGAAATTGTCGGTACCATAACCGGAATGATTTTAGGGTATTGTGATTGGAAAAAGCCAATCATAGGGTTTACACAAACCGACGAAAAGGGACTTAAAGTATCCCTCAGATGTTCCAGATTGCTTTCATATGATGGAATCCACTTCGGTAACATAATCCGTAAAGTTGCAGCTGATGTCGGCGGCAGCGGCGGTGGGCATGCAATGGCATGTGGTGCCTACATCCCTATCGACAAAAAAGATGAATTCCTCAACAAATTCAATGACAGTCTTGACGGCATGTTAACAAATTAGTTTATATAAGATAAAGATAAATATATAAATTAATCAAGTAAAATTGAGGGATGAATCATGATGAAAGCATTTAAGAAAAGAGGTGCACTTACACATTTTCAGATTTTGAGTGAAATATCTAAACAAGATCCGCATCTCAAACAAAAAGATTTGGCTAATACTTTGGGAATTACTATACAGGCTGTTTCTGAAAACATAAAAACATTGATTGAATTGGGATACATCACTTCCAAAGACGGAAGATCACCATATAAAATTACTCAGGCAGGCATTGATAAAGTAAAAAAAGATGCAATAAGCTTAAGGAAATATTCTGATTCTGTTTTAGAAACAATGAATCATTATAAAACAATTTGGCCGGCAATCGCAACAGAAGACCTTAAAAAAGATGATATTGTGGGTCTTTACATGGAAAATGGAGTATTATACGCTCACAAAAAAGAGGAAAATGCGACAGGTCTTGTTTTAGATGATGCAGAAGCGGGCATGGACGTATCCTTAACTAACCTAACCGGACTCATTGACATGAGCGTTGGCGAAGTTACTGTTATTATAGTTCCTACAATCAAAGATGGCGGGTCCAAAGCTTGTGATTTGGATTTAATCAGAAATGTCTATGAAAAAGGTACAAACACCGGTGAAGCAATCGATAAGGTTGCAGTGGCAGGTACAGTTTCACGCGCCGTCGCTAAAAAACTAGACATTCCTATAGATATTGAATTTGCAGCACCTCAAGCAACAGCAAATGCAGCCCGTAAAGGCCTGAATGTCGTTGCAATCTGTGTAGGGGACATGAGTAAAGCATTCACTCGTGAGCTCGAATCTGAAAAAATTAAATTTAACATTATTGATGGGGCAAAATAACTAATTTTCCCTCATTCTCTTTAATAAAGCTGCTGCAAGCTCTAAATCTGTAAAATTCTTATTTTTGTTGTTTTCAATTATTTTTATATATTTGTTTAAATTTTCTTTTGATTTCTGAACATTGTTTAAAATCAAGTTTACTTTAATTATATCAATCTCACTATGCGTGGGAATTTCCTTTTCAGTTATCTTATTGGATTTTAAAATATTATTAAATCTTGGAATTTCATCTTTGGAAACTAAAGTGAATGCGAATCCGGTTTTTCCCGCTCTAGCAGTCCTTCCAATCCTATGAATATAATCATCATTATTTTGAGGAACATCGTAGTTAATGACAAGGTCAACACCATTGATGTCAAGGCCACGTGCGGCCACATCTGTTGCAACCAGAATGCCAATGTTTCCATTTCTGAATTTATTCATTACCTTATCTCTTGCCTGCTGTGTCATGTCTCCATGAAGGGCATCGGCTGAATAGTTCTGTTTTTTCAAGTGTTTTTTTACAAAATCAACACTCTTTTTTGTATTGCAAAATATCAAAACGAGCTTTGCATCATACGCTTCTATCAATCGAGTCAAGTAGTCGAATTTATCTTTAATATCACATTTAAAGGAATACTGAGTTATTTTTGGGATGTTTTTCTTTTTGTTGGAAACCCTAATAAATTTCGGATTCTTTTGATAATTTTCGGCAATTTCCCTAACCTCATCAGGAATTGTGGCCGAAAAGAGCAGAGTCTGCCTTTGATAGGGAGTTCTGGACAATATCTCTTCAATATCCTCCCTGAAGCCCATCTCCAACATTTCATCGGCTTCATCCAAAACAACAGTTTCAATACCTATCAAATCCAGATTGCCTCTTTCAATATGGTCAATGACACGGCCGGGAGTTCCAACAACGATGTGGACACCTTTCTTCAATACTCTTGTTTGCTTTCCGATTGGTTGACCTCCATAAACTGCCAATATTTTAAGTTTCTTTATTCTGGAACCTGCTTTTGCAATTTCACTGGCTACTTGCATGCATAGCTCCCGTGTAGGGCATAAGACAATAGCCTGTGGAGATTTATCCAGAAGGAATATCTTTTCCAAAATGGGAACTGCAAATGCCAATGTCTTTCCGGAACCCGTTTGGGCCTGACCGATAATATCTATTCCTTTCAATACATCTGGAATGGCTCTGGATTGAATGGGAGTTGTTTTAGTGAAACCCATATCCCCGATAGCTTCCTTTATTTCATCGCCAATGTTAAAATCATCGAAATTCATTAATATTAATATTTAAAAAACAAGTTTTATATTAGTTTTGATTGAACTGATTTTTGAGGAAATTCCCTCAAATAGGTCAATATCTCATAAGTATCACTCATGATTCCCGCATCGGCAGTTCTTCCTTTAAAATATTTCATCAGCTCATCATTATTCGGTGAGCCGACACCATAGCTATCACCGAACTCCTTTATGTATCTCTCTTTCAATCCAGGGAAGTGCTCATCCAATTTTTCATAAAAGTATAGGCGATTTTTATCCCTTAAAGTTAAGCCCATGTTAAAGCAAAAGATTCCCTTAACGTTGACTTCAACACAAAAATCAAGTATTTCCTTTATATTTTCAAAATCGTCGTTGATGTAAGGCAGAATCGGACACAGCCATACCACTGTAGGAATTCCCGCATCATCCAGCTCTTTTAAAACTTCCACTCTTCGTGAGGTCGGACAAACATTAGGCTCTATGATTCTGCACAAATCGTCATCTGCAGTTGTCAGGGTCATCTGAACAACCGCCTTTGCCTTTTCATTGATCTTTTCAAGCAAATCCAAATCCCTTAAGACCAAGTCGGATTTTGTGATGCAGGTGAATCCAAATCCGTATCTGTAAATCATCTCCAATGATTTTCTGACATATTGCAAATGACTTTCGGCAGGAATATATGGGTCAGTCATCGAGCCTGTCCCGATCATGGCCTTTGGACGTTTGATGAGTTCCTTTTTAAGCAGCTCGAGAGCATTTTCCTTAACTTCGATATCTTCAAAATCATGGTCCATATTATATCGTTCACTTCTGGAATCGCAATATATGCACCCATGGCTGCATCCCCTATACAGGTTCATGCCGTTTTTGGGCGACAGTATAGTTTTGGCTGTTACATAGTGCATAAATTAAAATTTAATCGAAATGTTATATAAATGGATAGTTAGAGCATATGGAAAGTATTGGGCAAACATCAAATATGAAAAATGACAAAGAAAGATTATGGAACAAAAAAACATTATTGGATATTCAAAGGAATACGAAATTAAAGACCATCCTTCAGTGGAAGGCCTTAAAATAATTGAAGGAAAAAGCAATTTCCCAATTAGCTGGCTCAATAAGCAAGGATATTGCGAATATCAGTTATATCTTGAGCACATGAAAGGCATAAAAACACAGGCAACACCCGAAATGACACATGGAATACAGATCCATAAGGAGTTGGAGAACATATTCAAAGAGTCATCAACACCATCAACATTTGAAGATGCAGTCGAGGCATCCAAAAAGGAAGCGTCAATGTCAAGGGAATGCTTCGTGATAGCTCCCGATTATGGAATCAGAGGATACATTGATGAAATCTGGATGACTCCCAACGAAATTGTAATCATCGATGACAAACCTGGAAGAACACCTTACCAGTCCACTATGAACCAGGTTAGAGCATATTGCCTTGCATACAAGAACATGACAAATGAAGAAAGAAAAATCAAGGGCGCCCTAAGGGAGCGCGGAACCGGTAACCTGTTCTGGATTGAAGTGTTTACCCCTGAAGTCGAAAAGGAAATCAAGTTTACAATTGACAGAATGCATGGGCTGTTCGACGGTACAAAACCATTCATACCAACTAAAAATCCAAACAAATGCCGATCATGTAACTTTAAAAATGATTGCGAACATGCAAACTGATTTAAATGAATAAAAAACGCATTTCACAAATATTATTGATAGTATTCATAATAACAATGATGCTGACCGTTGCAAATATCTTCCTACATGACAGCAACACCCAAGAAAATCAGACAGGAACATTGAACATCAGCAACAAAACTGTTCACTATGAAAAAGCGGGAAAGTGTCTGGAAGTTATTGACGGCAACACAATTCAGGTTTACGGCGTGGGCAGGGTTCAGCTAATACAGGTAGACACCCCCGATAAGGAACCCGGATTAAGCCAGGCAAAGAAATTTGTCGAAGACAGATGTCTTGGAAAAACAGTGTATCTTGACATAGATGACAAACAGAGCGAGGACAAATACGGCCGTACGCTAGCTATCGTCTATACAGACACATCAGACATCAACAAAGAACTGCTTGACAATAGCTTGGCCAACGTATCCTATTTCACACCAAGCGAATTTAAAAAAGGAGAAGTGTGATTAAACAACTCTGTTCAATCCCAAATAGATTTTGTTTTTCTTATATACCTTTTCCAATATTTCATTCCATTCATCAACGCTTATATGGCCTTTATTTGGAATTAGGTTATCAAGAGAGGATTCGTTCAGATTCAATATGTCTGCAAGAACAAATGACAGTGCCCTGCCGGTCAACGGCAAATCATAAGGATCATATCCAGTGACTGCCAAAACCCAAACATTTTCCTTTGAAGCACTGTTATACTCTTTCCTAAGGCTGTCAAACCAGCTGGCTATTCTTCCTTCACCATTTCCGACACCGTCAATTGAGATATAATAATCCTCACCGGAAAAATCAATTGAATCAATAGCCTTTTGAATCTTAAGGTTCAATTCGGGAGAACCTATTTCCAAATCAAACTCGTTGTTCGTGATGCTTTTGGAAATATGATTTTCTATTTCCTTTTTGTTTTTGAAATATCCGAGAGGCTCCAGTCTATCAGGGTCCCTATCGCATAAATCATAAATTAAATCCTCATCAACGTCAACGATTTCATATCCTTCAAGCTTATGGGATTTGTATTCTTTAAAATCAATGCAATAATTTTCTAAATCTTCCTTATTTAAATACCAAAGAACTTGAACTTTCTTAATCATTTCAATCTTTAAAAATAGAATGAATGAGCTTAAAGCTCATCAATAACAATTGTTCTAGTAATATTGTTTAAAATCCTATCAGTCTTCAATATTTTACCAATAGCCCAATCGAAAATAATTGGAATCCAATATATTTTAGTTAAATTACGTACAATTGCCTGTGGCCATGAAATATCATAACCGTTTTTGGATTTAACTTGTAAATACATTAAAGATTTGCCTACGGTAGCCCCAGCAAACTTCTCACATAAAATGAAGTAAACCAATGTCAAAATAGGGGTTACATATGGGAAATACTGATATACCATGTACGAATTATATGGATTTACAATGAAAAACAACAAATAGGATACAATCCACATAAATGCTGAAACGACAAAAAAGTCAATTACATATGCGACAACTCTTCTTGAAAATACACTTACCATCTTATCACCTTAACACACTCTAGGAACCGGATCGGCAATAGGTGCCTCCAGAATTCTTTCACCGCCAATCGGAGTGTTGACAACAACATAATCACCTTCAACAACTTCACCGATAATGGCCGCATTCTCCCCATATTTTTCACTTCTTATTGCTTCAAGGATCTCTTCCGCCTTATCGGCCTTAACTCCCATAACAACTTTGCCTTCATTTGCTACTTCAAATGGGTCGATACCTAACATTTCAGATACTGCATGAACCTCCTCCTTAATAGGAATTGCATCCTGTTCAAGAACTACACCCACACCGGATTTTGAAGCCATCTCATTGATTGCATTGGCAAAACCTCCGCGGGTAGGGTCTTTCATGGCAGTAACTCCACCAATTTCCAAAGCTTTTTTAATGATATTCCACATAGGAGCAACATCAGATTTTAAATCAGTCTCAAAACCGAAACCTTCTCTAAAAGACATTAGACTCATTCCGTGGTCTCCTAAACTGCCTGTGATGATAATCTTATCACCGACCTCTAAAGTAGAATCGCGAATTACTTCACCTTTTTTAGCAATACCTATTCCTGTAGTGACCATTACAATACCGTCAAGTTTGTCCTGAGGCATCACTTTAGTATCACCGGTAATCACGGCAACATCAACTTCCTGACATGCTTCATTTAATGATTTTATGATCCTGTCCAAGTCTTCAATTGGAAATCCTTCCTGCATGATGATTGCGTTAGATATAGCCAATGGGCGAGCCCCCATTACTGAAACATCGTTAATTGTTCCTGCAGCTGAAATTCTACCAATATCTCCACCTGGGAAAAATAACGGATCGATAGTATGACCATCTGTTGTAAAAACAATTTCATAATCGTCTCCAAGAGGGATGGAAGCACCATCATCTAAAGCATCTAAACTAATACCGCCGTTAACGCTTTTTTTAGTGATATTATCCAATATTGTGCTGGCAATTAAATTAGCCATAACTTCTCCACCAGCACCATGATTCATACTAATTTTATCGTCTGACATTTTATCTCCTATACTCTAATAAATATATGATATAGTATCTGTTAAAACAAGTATATTAATTTAGTTAAAAAAATTTAAAAAAAAAGAGAATTTAAGAAATTAATCTTAAATTAAAATTCCGTTAATAACACCGTCTTGACCAGGTCTGGATGTTACTTTTGCATTACCTTCAGGGGTTTCTACGATAGCACCTTTGGTAATGATGTTCCTTCTTACGTAGTTAGGGTTTGCGGTGTTTTCGATAACGTTTAAGATTTCTACTACTTTGGTTTTACCGTTAGCGTCGGTTACATTAATTTGATTACCGGTAGCTAATCTGAGTTTTTCGTTTCCACCACGAGTTCTAATTTTTCTTAATTTTTTTTCATCTAATCTAGTTTCTGCTGGGTCTCTTCCGAGTTCTGATTTTCTTTTTCCACGGTTTGCAACATTTCTTGCACCGGAAGGACTCCTTGTTGATTTTCCTTGAGAAATTGCCATTATTTCACCTAAATAAATATAATCTATTAATTAATAATCGCTGTCAATAAGCCTCTTTTCAATCAAACTGTCGGCAAGATAAATGACAGTTCAATTATTGAGAGCAAAAAAGAGCCTTAATGAATAATGATAATTAAATATTAATTTATCATTATATATAAATGTTTTATTTTTTAGCAAAAAAATAGGTATTTTACTTCTTATTTTTTAAAATGAATTCTTCGACAAGCTTGTCAAAGTCTTCCTCACTAAGTTCCTCATCAGATGCTGCATCTAAAATTTTCTGTATTTCTTCAGGGCTGACGTCGTCGCCTAAAAAATCAATTAATAAATCCTTCAAATCATTATCGTCGATATATGCCTCGGCATTTGAAGAGAAACTTTCAACATTGCCTTCCTCATCTAAAATGTAATATGGAATTTCATTCTGCATTATTTTTCTACTCTCCTACAAATTCATAGTAAACAATTCCATAAGGATCATCATCGAAATACCATTCCATTGGCTCTTCATCCTCATCGTATTCATCCATAATTTCATCTTCAAGCTCTTCGGCCCCTTCAACTTGAATTATGATATTAACATCCTCATCTAAATTTTCAACATCAATGCCCAATGCGTCTAAGTCAATGACTATCTCGTCTTCGTCTGCATCTTCGGGGACAATGATAACAATCTCATCTCCCGCTTTAATGTCAATATTGGGATTTTCCATCTCATCACTTCCTTGAGAAATTTATGTTCTAATATTTGTAGATAGTAACCTTTAATGGTTACTATCAATTTCAAAGTTTATGGCAGGTATCCTGTAATCGTTTTTACATTTGACGGAACAGATTTTCAAATCCTCAATGCACATATTGAAATTCAAGAAAAATGCGTCGCAGATAATTCTAATCTTCACATTGGAGTTTTCCAATATTTGCTTTGGTATATCCAAGACCTCAGATGCATTGCTGACATAGACTGAAGCCGGGAGATTGTTCTCGTCAATTCCTAAAAATATCCCATTTGAGATATCATAGTCCGCACAGAAGCCGTTTCGGCCTTCAACCTTTCCGACAAATGTGTCGGTTACCTCGTCATAACTTGTAATCAATCTTTCTTTCATTGTATCAAACCTCACACATACTATGTAGCATTTGACATATAAAAAACTTCTAAGAGCATCTGAAAAGTAATATGAACTAACTATAATGTAAATAAACCTATTTTAAAGCAATAATATTGAAATAATTTAAAATCGATTTAGAAAAGTATTATTAATATGATAAATCAAAATTTTAATCAGGTGTAAAAATTGGTTGAAGAGACAAAAGAACAGTTAGAACTTGAAGCGGAAATTAAAGCGCAAGCTCAAAAATTCTTAAAATACCTTAATTCAACACTTCCTGAAAGCATGGAATTGGAATACGAAGGATTTTACAGAAGAGGATTCTTTGTAAGCAAAAAAAGATATGCTGTAATTGAAGATGGTGAAATCATAGCAAAAGGATTGGAATTGGTCAGAAGAGACTGGGCACCAATAGTTAAAAAAACACAGGAATCCGTATTGATGGCAATCCTAAGAGAAGGGGATTCCGATAAGGCCATCAGCGAAGTCAAAAAAGTTCTAAAAAAAATTAAAAAAGGGGATGTTGATAAAAAGGAAATGATTATTCACACCCAAATTACAAAACCTCTTGACCAATACAAACAGGTGGGGCCACATGTCGTAGCAGCCCGCAAAATCGAAGAGCACGGCATTAAGGTTTCACGGGGAACCATCATCCAGTATATTATCGTAAAAGGAAAGGGATCCATCAGCCAAAGGGCTGTTCCATACGAATACAGCGAGGGATATGAATACGATAAGGACTATTATATCAACAACCAATTGATTCCGGCCATTGAAAGGATAATGTATTCCTTCGGATATACAAAAAAAGACCTGGAGGATATGGCCCGTGGAGAAGTCCAACAAAGTTTGGATGCTTTTTTCTAAAAAAATTTAAATATTTTTAAAGGCATAATATCAATCATATGATGAACAATGATGATAGCGTAGTCTTTTTTGATATAGATGGTACATTGCTTGACACTTCAGATTTTGCTGAAACTGCAAGAAAAGCAGCAATCGGATTAATGGTTGATAACGGTCTCCCATTAGATAAAGATGAGGCATATGGTGTTCTAAAAACAATTATCCGTGAAAAAGGATCCAATTACGGTAAACATTTCAACGTATTGACCCAAGTCGTTTTGGGCCATGAAGACCCGATGCTTGTTGCGCTTGGAATGATTACATACCACAACGTTAAAATGGCGCTTTTAAGACCTTATGCTAAAACAATTGATACATTAATCTATCTTAAGAGTCAAGGATATCGCCTAGCAGTTATTTCCAATGGTATTACAATCAAACAATGGGAAAAGCTTGTCAGACTTAATGTGCATTCATTTTTCGATGAGGTCATTACATCCGAAGAAGTTGGAAAAGAAAAACCCGACAAATTAATCTTTGATGTTGCACTTAGAAAAATGAACGGAAACCCTGAAAAATCAGTGATGATTGGAAATAAATTCAAAGCTGATGCATTAGGCGCAGTAAATGCGGGCTTAAGTGCTATTCTTGTCAATTCTGATGTTACAGAAGAAGACAGGGAATACATTAAAAAAGAAAAATTAGATATTACTATTATTGATGACATTGGTGATGTAAACACAATATTATAATCACCAAAATTAACTATTTTTTTTAAAAATCAAGTTCCAAGGTTACCGGACAGTGATCGGAACCGTAAACTTCATTCAATATTTCAGCGGATTTGACCTTATCGACAATTTCTTCATTTACATAAAAATAGTCAAGTCTCCAACCGGCATTCCTCTCACGTGCGCGGGTTCTGTAGCTCCACCAGGTGAAGTTATTCTCGCCTTCATCAAACATCCTGAAGGTATCAACGAATCCGACCTCTTCAAGCTGGTCCAGCCAGGCACGCTCTTCAGGAAGATACCCGGATTTCCCTTCGCAGTTTTTAGGATTGTAAACATCGATAGGGTTGTGGGCAATGTTATAATCTCCAGTGATGATTAAGTTTTTGCCTTGCTGCTTAAGCTCAACCAGCTGCTTCAACAACGCATCGCAGAAGGCAACCTTAAAATCAAGCCTTTTTGCCTCCATACCACTGTTTGGGAAGTAAATATTGTACAAGATAAAGTCAGGATATTCAATCCTTAAAACCCTGCCTTCGCTGTCAAGCTCTTCAACGCCCAAGCCCTTAACAACATCAACGGGTTCGATTTTTGAGTATGTTCCGACTCCGCTGTATCCCTTCCTTTCGGCTTCATTGAAGCATTGGTGAAAATCATCGACATTAGCCAATTTCTTAGGAATATCTTTTTGTGTAGCTCTAACTTCCTGAAAGTTAATAATATCAGCGTCGGTATTGTCAAACCAGTCCCAAAATTCATCTTTTTTTGAAACTGCCCTAATACCATTTACATTCCAAGAAACCAGCTTGATTGACATTATAACCTGACTCCTCTGTCAATAGGCAATTCGCGAAGCCATTTGATGTCACTTTTGTAAAGCATACGAATGTCTTCCACATCATACCTGATCATTGCAAGCCTTTCAATACCTAAACCGAAAGCCAAAGCAGGCTGATTGATTCCAAGAGGTTTTAATACTTCTGGCCTGAACATTCCAGCCCCTCCAAGTTCAATCCAGCTTTCCTTTTCCTCCAAATAGATTTCAGTTTCTGTGGACAAGTAAGTGTATGGGAAATAAGCCGGCCTGAATCTGACTTCAAATCCTAATTTCTTATAGAATTCCTTTAATGTTCCTAAAAGGTTTTGGTAACTGATTCCTTCATCACAGACCAATCCTTCGACTTGGTGGAATTCAGGCAAGTGCTTGTAATCGAAAGTTTCTCTTCTAAATACCCTTCCTACAGAAAACATTTTAATTGGAGGTTCATGATTAAATAAGTGTTTAGTGGATATTCCGGTAGTGTGAGTTCTTAAAACGCTTTGGCGAGCAATGTCTTCACTCCAGTCATATTGCCAGCCTATAGAACCTGTGTCCGCACCGGTTTCATGAGTCTCAGCAGTAAGTTTTACAAGCGCATCATCAGGCAAGTCACATGTTAGCGGATTTTTAAGATAGAAAGTGTCCTGCATTTCACGGGCAGCGTGGTCTTGTGGCTGGAAAAGTGAATCGAAGTTCCAGAATGCAGATTCTACAAATTCTCCGTTGTCCTCTGAAAATCCCATATTAAGGAAGATTTCCCTTATCTCATCAATGATTACCCTCAAAGGATGTTTTTTACCTGCAAAAATAACAGGCGCTTCAGCATTAATGTCATATGGACGGTACTGTAAGCTTTTCCATTCACCGTCTTTCAGTTGTTGGTGTGTTAATTGAGTGGCTTGCTCTTGAATAGTGAATCCTTCATCCAATATAGCTTCACCTTTATCTAAAAGTTTAAAAGAGTGTGAGGTATTCTTTTTAATGTTTAAGATGTTTTTCCTATCATTCAATTTCTTAAATCCATCCAAAAGGCCTTCTTCCTTTATGGAATTGATAATTGTTCTGGCTCCCTTCAATTTATTCAGCAATTGTTCATCATCACCTAACTTGTCCTTAAAGTCCATTCCGACATCAGTGATTTTCACTTCGCCCTTATCGATTTGAGCCCAATTCTTACGACGCAGCCAGCCAATGGCAATATTGGCTTCCTTTTTGTCGATGCCTGTTGCATCAGCCAAGTCTTTCATAAGAATGGAACTCCTTTCAGCTAAAACATCCAATATTTTACGTTCAGGAAGGCCTTTGTCGGCATATTCCAATCCTGCATCGGATAGGGAGATTTCCTCTTCAATATCCTTTTCAACTTCAATAATGTCTTTTGAAGCAAGTGATCCTGCCGCACTCATCACTGCCTTAATGTCCATGTCGGCATTTTCAGCTATTTCTTCAGGAGTGGCAGTAGGATTTGCCTCAAGTTCCTTTAAAACTTTCTTTTCGTAAATATGCAATTCATTAATGGTTTTTTTAATATCCTCACTCATTTAAACACCATAAATTATAGATTAATAATATAATAATATATGTTTAAAGTGATTTATAAAAGTAGTGTAAAATTTAAAAAAAAATAGAAAAAAAGATAATTAGAATATTATTCTATTACCTGTCCAGTCAACATCATCAAAGGCATTGGCTTTCTTTTCATCTTCAAGATATTGTTCCATGTCCCTGTAAACCTTAACTCTGAAGATATCAGGGTAAGCTATATAAAGCCTATCACCATTAGGTTTGGATTCCTTCACGTAAGTTTGCTGAAATTCAATAATTGTGTCATCTTCCTTATGGAAATGATGAACCTCATTTGCACATAGAATCTTGAAGTGTACGAAATCATCCTTCAGCAATTCATTGACCAAATCCTCAATCAAAGGAGGATTATTTGCATTTTTATTATATCTAATTTCCATTTTCCTCACCATTTTCGGATTTCTAAAAAATAGAAAGCCATGTTAAACATATATTTCATTTTAATTCTTTAAATACTTATTGAAATAAGATTAAACAAGTAAACAATCATCTGATGAACATGCCTAAATCAGGGAATGTTCTAAAATGTTTCGATTGTTTTATTTAATTCCCTGACAATTATTTTAACACACTCTTCGGCTTCAGCGTCCAATCTGAAAGGGTCCTTTGCAGATACTTCATAATCCTCGAGAACTTCATTAACGGCAATTGTGCCAGCCACATCAATTCCCTTATTTTTTAAAATCTTATTCACGCATCCGTTGGCGCAGCCATTTAGTGCAACGATGGGATATTTCTTAAGCATTTCATCATTTTTTCCTTCAATGTCGGCAGATGTTGAACCCATGCAGATTGAAATGACATTTTCATTTGCCTTTCTGCAGTCTCCAACGGCAACTCTGGACACCAACCCGTTTGCACTCATTCCATTGCATGGCGCCAATGCGATTTTCTTATCCATATTACCACATCAGAAATTTGATTTCAAATAGCTTACAAAAATGGAAGCTGCAGTCAAATCTGCAGTTGTTCCTGGATTATACTTGTTGTTAAATAAATAATCATCGAATTCAGCCACCCTGTCAATAAAATCAGGCACATCCTTCATTTTAAGCAAATCCCTTGTCATCAATGATATCTTGAGCGCTTCATCATCTCCGTATTTTCTAGAAATCAATGTATCTGGAACATGAGACAGGATTGTTAAAAATGTCAAAAGGCATGCTTCATTTTGGGATTTTTCCGCTTTCAATTCATGATATGTTGGATAACCTATTTCAAAAACGGCAGGCATGTCACTGGTCATTTCACGTGCCAGCATGTCCCACGGAGCGGATATTTTCAAAACATCATACATTGTCTGGTTGTTTTCCCTGAGCTCATTTTTAGCGTTGTCGCTTGCCACATCATATTCGTCCTGATCGCCCATACCCCCTGCATCTGCAATATTGATTGCATCATACAAGTCACATGCATCGTCAACTGAGGTATTTGACATCAGCAATTTGATGTTTTCACGAATATCATCGAAAGAGTCGCTTATGGCGGCTGCAACCGCAATAGGTGTTGTCATCATGACAATTCCCAAGTTGGTGTTGTTATTAATCCACCTGTCAGTTTCGGCAACTGCCTGAAGGATGTATTTTCCCAGTTCAGGATTTTCAACGTCGACATCAGTGCATGCTTCACGAATGGAGTCTCCAATAACAATTCCGCTTATCACAAAGTCTTCAAATACCATGTCATCATAATCACGGGTTCTGTGAACATTGCCTGGCTTCGGGTATCCGCTTACCTCTAAAGCAGAAGCGATCTGAGCTATTTTTGCAATTTCATTAGCGTCCATTTATATCATCTCATTGAAAAGCAGATATGGTGCAAAATTAGTGATTATTAAGTCTGCTCCAGCCCTTTTGATTGAAAGAAGAGATTCTGTAATTGCCCTTTCAGTCAGATATCCTTTTTCAATAGCTGCCATTATCATGGAGTATTCTCCGCTTACGTTATATGCAACCAAAGGCAGCATGAACTCATCTCTCACCATGCGAACGACATCCAAGTATGGAAGTGCCGGTTTGACCATCAAAAAGTCCGCACCCTCTATCACATCAAGTTCACATTCACGGATTGCTTCCATGGCGTTTCCAGGATCCATCTGATAGGATTTCCTGTCACCCAAATGAGGTGATGAACATGCAGCAACCCTAAACGGCTCGTAAAATGCGGATGCGTACTTGGCTGAATATGACATTATCATCACATTTTCATAACCTTCATCATCCAAGGTCTGCCTGATTGCTCCTACCCTGCCATCCATCATGTCTGAAGGGGCCACAATATCAGCACCCGCTTCTGCATGTGAAAGTGCAACTTTGGCAATGTAAGGCAAGGATTCATCATTCAATATCTCGATACCATGGTCAGTGTCCTCATTTTCCTTTATCATGCCGCAATGGCCGTGAGAAGTGTATTGGCATAAGCATACGTCACTTATAACAACCAGATTTGTTTCCTTTTTGAGTCTTCTTATTGCTTTTTGAACAATTCCTGTTGCTGAATAATCCGGAGAAGCTATTTCATCTTTAGTGTCCTCTTTAGGTATTCCAAATACAATTATTGATTTCAATCCTTTGGCTTCAAGCTGCTTTGCGAATTCTATTCCACTGTCAAGGGAGTATCTGAATTCTCCAGGAAGGGAGGAAATCTCTTCCTTTTCGTCGCCTTCAAGCTCTTCCTTAAAGTAAATAGGATAAATCAAGTCTTCTTTTTCGAGTTTTGTTTCTCGTACAATATCTCTAATCTTGGCATTCTTTCTAAGTCTTCTCATTCTTGTAGTCGGAAATTCCATAATAATCACTAGTTAATAATTTTGATTTAGAAATATTTAAATTAATATATGATGAAACTGATGATGATTCTGAGATTCCGTCCGGTTAAATTAATCATACAAAATAGTTTAATATAATTTAAAAAATAATATTAAAAGTAGCTATTAAAAAGAGGCCAACTATGTCAAATTCAATTGGAGAAAAATTTAAAATAACAAGCTTTGGTTCAAGTCATGGAGTTGCAGTAGGAGCCATCGTTGACGGATGTCCTGCAAATCTTGAATTGACAGCAGAAGATATTCAAAAGGAACTAAACAAAAGAAAACCTGGAACAAGCAGCGTAACCACTCCCAGAAAGGAAGCTGATGAAGTTCAAATACTTTCAGGTATTTTTGAAGGAAAAACCGATGGGACACCAATTACCGGAGTCATTTTCAATAAAAATCAGCACTCCAAAGATTATTCCATGTTTAAAAGCACTCCACGCCCATCCCATGGGGACTTTGGCTGGATGAGCAAATACGGAAACTACGACTACAATGGAGGAGGCCGTGGAAGCGGCAGAGTAACTATCGGCCATGTCATAGGCGGTGCAATAGCCAAAAAACTTCTTGAAACACAAAATATTGAAGTCATATCCCATGTGATCCAAATAGGAAACATTGAAGCAGAGCCTCAAGATTTCAATACAATAAAAGAAAACATTGAAAAGAATCCTGTAAGATGTGCAGATTTAAAGGCTGCTGAAGAAATGGAAGAATTGATTTTGGCAAAAAAACAGGAAGGCGATTCAGTTGGCGGAATTGTGGAAACAATAGCTGTCGGCACTCCAGCAGGTCTTGGCGAACCTGTCTTTGAAAGGCTGGATGGAGACCTTGCAAGAATCCTAATGAATATTGGTGCCGTCAAAGGAGTTGAAATTGGTCTCGGATTTGATGTTGCAAATCGCACAGGCTCTGAAATCAATGATGAATATCAAATTGAAGACGGGAAAATCACAACAAAGACCAATAATTCCGGCGGAATCATCGGTGGAATGAGCAACGGAATGCCTATAGTTTCCAGAATAGCCATAAAACCTACTCCATCCATTTCCAAATGTCAAAATTCAATCAATCTGGAAAAAATGGAAAATGAAAAAATAGAAATTAAAGGAAGGCATGATCCTTGTATCTGTCCTAGAGTGACAGTCGTGGCCGAATCAAGCACTGCAATTGTCCTTGCAGACCATATGATTCGCTCAGGATTCATCCATCCAACTAATTTGGAAAAGAATATTTAACTTTTTTTAAGAATGCTAAGCTCATCAAACTCCTTATTTTTAAAGGAAGTTTGATAAGAGTTTCTTCTTCCGCTGTTGAACAATGCATGGGAAGTGCTGTGCATTGAAGATTCAACATCCTTGAGTGAAATCAATCTGAATTTCTTAGGATTATTGTAGTTCACATTGAAAGATAATCCGTCAAATGCCGCAATTGTCTTGACGCCTGTTTGTTTGGATATTTTTTTGGCTTCAACAACAGGATTATTCGATATCATTTTAAGGCCCAAATGAGTCATTACGGCAACTTTAGGCTGCACTTCTTCAATCAAATCCATGAAATTGCGTGAACACATGTGTCCAGGTATTGATTTGTTTCCAGGCCTTAACACACTTGCAATCAGTATGTCCGCTCCCTTATGGGCTTCGCCTAATCCTTCAAAGTAGCCTGTATCCGAAGTATATGACACCTTGAATCCGTTGTAATCTATTTGAAATCCAATACCTGCAGGATCGCCGTGCTCAATTTCAGTACCCTTGACCTTGATATTGTCGACCTCTTTTACGACACCAGGTTCCAAAACAACTGTGTCTGATTTGGACTGATGGTATGAGGAGATGCAGGGACCCCACTTTTCAAAACCTTTCAAGACGCTTCTGCTTCCGAATACTGTCCCATTATATTTGGTCATTCCTCTGGTCATTGACTCAATGAGAATTTCAGCATCATTGTAATGGTCTGTATGTGCATGAGAGACAAAGATTCCGCTTAAGTTACGGGGATCAAATCCAAACTGGTAAGTTCTTATAAGCGCTCCTGGACCCGGGTCGACATGATAATTCTTTCCGCCCAGATTATCAATTCTGAAGCCTCCAGTCATTCTTCGCTGTGAAATGGCGGAAAATCTTCCACCACCACTACCTAAAAATGTTATTTTCATTTAAACCCCCACTTATAATGAACATAAAATTATATCGCATCTAAGAGAGGACTTATCTTTTTTGAGGCACAAATCTTCGTTTTCAATAACGACTTTATCTCCGATTTTTACGTTGTCGCTTTCAGTGAACATCAACACGTTTTGACCAGGTCCTGCCAATTGTTTCCAGTTTCCGTCCATAGCCTGTGTTTTGTCATTTAATTGGACTTGCAGCATGTTTCCATCAATTGCAACTACACGACCTATATCTCCCTTTTCAATAATCTTGTTTGCCATGTCAATTGCAAGACTTTGTTGGACAAGCTGCTCTGTCAATTCTTGCCTGAATTTGGTCAAGACCTTAATATCGTGGTCAATAGTTATGTTCAAGTGCTTTTGTGCACTGGAATCTGAAAAACTAGGTTGCTGAATTAAAACATCAAATTTATCCCCAACGGTAGGTGTTTTTGAAGAGACCTGAGATAGAATATCCTCAAATACTTCACCCATATATCTCAAACTCAGGGAAGATTTCCAATTCTTAGAGATTAATGATTCGGCCAACTGTTTTGCATATTGATTACCGAAAAGTATAATTCCTTTATTCCCGGCTTTACGGGATTTGGTTTCTGAACCTAATAATTCAATTATCTGATAACCATTTGTTGTACCATAAATCCTTCTTCTTTTTGTTTCAAAAGTTCCTTTAGTACTCACTTCACCGCGAATGCAATTTCCAACGACTTTCAGTTTATTTGCGTCATCTGTAATCTTGATTGAAATTCCGAGTTCTTCCGCTCTTTTTAAAAATTTTTCGTCGCTTTCAATAGCACCACTATATAATTCTTCCTCTAATGTTCTTAATTGTTCTTTATCACCGAAATATCCTATTTTTCTTTTATCAGCTGCCATTACACATCCTTTTTTACCAATGTAAGCAATAATTAAGCTCATAATATCTCCTGAATTTGATATTCATAAAAATATTCAAAATATTTCAAAATATCAATAATTTATTAATCATATATATTTATGCTAATCCTATATTATAAAGTTTAATAAGTAAAATTGAAATTACACTAAAAAAATTAAGGTTTCACTCTTTTTAAAAAATTGTTAAAAAACCTTAATAATAGTCAAAATTATTTTTAAAGTTATTTAAACGAATATTTAAACAAAAATATTTAAATAATAACATAACATATATTATAATTAGTATAATTGTTAATTATTTATCATTATAGATTAACATGAACACTAAAAAGAATATGGAGAGGAACTTATGATTGATCTCAATAAAATGTTTAAACCTGAATCTGTGGCTGTAATTGGAGCATCCAACACCCCGGGTAAAGTTGGACATATCATTGTTGACAACCTTATCAACGATGGCTTTGAAGGCGCAATATATCCAGTAAACCCTAAAGGCGGAGAGATTCTTGGTAAAAAAGCATATGCAAATATAAAAGACATACCTGAAAAAGTAGACCTAGCAATTATTACAATTCCAGTGGCATTTGTAAACCCTGCTGTTAAGGAATGTGGTGAAGCAGGCGTGGAAAACATGGTAGTAATCACTGCTGGTTTTAAAGAAGTAGGTGGAGAAGGTGCCAAATTAGAAGCTGAATTGACAGCACTTGGTGAAGAATACGGTATAAACATTATTGGACCAAACAGTTTAGGAATCACTGATTCACACACACCGTTAAACGGATCATTTTCACAAATGATGCCACCAACCGGAAATATGGCATTTATTTCACAAAGTGGAGCTATGATGGTAGCTATCATCGACTGGAGTGTAACATCCGGAATTGGATTCAGTAAAGTAATCAGTTTAGGAAACAAAGCTGGAGTAAGTGAAATCGAATTATTACAATACTTGGCCGAAGATGATGAAACCAATGTAATCATCTGTTACTTAGAGTCAATTTCAGATGATGAGGACTTTGTAAGAACCATGAGAGAAACTGCACACAAAAAACCTATCATTGTCTTGAAATCAGGTTCAAGTTCCGCAGGAGCAGCTGCCGCATCCTCACACACAGGAGCGCTTGCAGGCAGTGACCTTGCATTTGACACAGCATTCAGACAATCAGGAATCATGCGTGTAGAAACAATGGCTGAACTATTCGACTTAGGTTTAGCATTCTCCAAAGCACCGCTCCCAAGGGGAGACAACGTTGCTATCATTACCAATGCCGGTGGTGGAGGAGTACTCACAGTAGATGCAATGGAAAAAGCAGGATTGTCACTTGTTCAATTCGATGAAGAAACCACTGCAAGACTAAAAGAATGCGTTACCGAAGAAGGTAGTGCGAAAAACCCTATTGACGTACTTGGAGATGCACCTGTAAGCAGATACAAAGAATCATTGGAAATCGTATTAAGTCAAGATGAAGTGGACAGTTTAATCGTAATGGTTTGTCCTACTGCATCAGCAGACCCTGATGGAATTGCTAATGCCATCTTAGAAGAAAGGAAAGAATTCGACAAACCTATTATTGTTGTAAATATGGGTGGGCCATCATTCGAAGCTGCAAACGAAGCTTTAAGAGAAAACGGTGTTCCAACATACGTATTCCCTGAAACTGCAGTAACCGCTCTTGAAGCAATGACAAGATATGCAAAATTGGAAGACAGAGTATACGATGATGTCGTTGATAACGTTGATGACGTTGACAAAGATGCAGTAGCAGCAATCTTTGAGAAAGTGAAAGCTGATGGAAGAGACACCTTGCTTGGTAGTGAAGCATATGCAGTAGCTGAAGCATACGGAATTTCAGCTGCACCAATTAAACTATCAACAAGCGCTGAAGAAGCAGCAGAACTTGCAGAAGAGATGGAATTCCCAGTTGTGCTTAAAATCGCATCCGATAAAATCTTGCACAAATCCGATATCGGCGGTGTAAAAGTAGGAATCAGCACTGCTGAAGAAGCAAAAGCAACCTACGAAGAAATTATCGCTAACGCTAAAGCAGCACACCCAGATATTGTTCCTGACGGTGTGGAAGTGCAAAAGATGATGGATTCCGGTGAAGAAGTCATTGTCGGTATGATTCGTGACAAACAATTCGGACCTATGATTGCATTCGGTATGGGTGGAATCTACGTAAACCTTATTGAAGATGTTGAATTCAACCTCGCTAAAGGAATGAGCTCACAGGAAATCGATGAGCAAATCGAAAAAACCAAAGTATCCAAATTGCTTGCAGGATACAGAGGAGAAGCACCTTGCGATGTTGAAGAAGTCAAAGAAGCTATTAAAAGAGTAGCAAGATTAACCTTAGACTTCCCAGAAATATCTGAACTCGATATTAACCCAATCTTCGTTTACGAAGAAGGTTCAAGTGCACTCGACATTAAAATAAAATTATAATTTCTCTTATGAGAAATTACTCTTTTTTTCTTTTTTAACTAATTCATGATTAACTGATTTTGTGCTGATAACATGGAATATGATTTAAGTAAAGTTGGCGTTGAAAAAGACTTGCAATATGAATGCATTACAACTACAATGAGCAAGGATGGTGTTAAGAATGCAGGTGCCTTTGCATTCGTATACCTTGGCGAAGATAAAGTGCACTGCCATATCTTTGAAGGGTCAAAAACCTTGAAAAACATATTGGATACTAAAGAGTATGTAGTTAACATCACACAAGATTCATTGGTTTTCACCTATGCTACACTAGATTGCTTAGGCGATGAATATTATACCGATGACACCGACATTGCCATCATTAAAAACACCCCTGCTTACATTATTGTTGATGTTGAAAACATTGAGATTAAGACACCTGAAAACTTCCCAATCAAAGGGGACAAAAACATCTATTTCATTACCGGAAAAATCAGAGAATACGTAATTAACGATGAACATGCACGGGCATTCAACAGAGGAATGTCAGGACTGATTGAGGGGCTCGTCAACTTTTCAAGATATAAAATTGTTGGAGAAGAGCAAAGAAAAGTCTATATGGACAAATTGCTTGAAAATCAAAGAGTCATCAATAAGGTTTCAGATGATAAAACCAAAAAAGCAATGGATTATCTTGTAAAACAGTACGAGAAATACTAATTTTTAAAAAAAAGAAATTAAAGCATAGTTAATTCAACTATGCTTCCCAATATAACATTTTATGTGGGATAGTTTGATTTATTATTCCAAGATCAACTTCTAATTTTTGGAAAGAATCCACACTAGCTTTGTAATTGTCATCTAAACCTGAGATGAATGGGAAACTTTCTAAAGAGTCAGCTTCCACAGCAGGATCGGTAACAATGTCTTCTGGTAATAATTTTACAACTTCATCAGTAGTGTCATTTTCAATGCTGTCATTGATGAATTTAGTTGCATTTTCATGAATTGCAATAATTTTTTCAGCTGCATCTTTATGATTTTTAAGGAAATCATCAGATGCTACAACAACACAGCATGGGTGACCTGGTAAAATTTCAGATGAATCAGCTAGCTCGTCAATGTTATCGTTAGCTTCAGCAATACTTACATAAGGTTGGAAAGTAATAGCTGCAGGAATATTATTGGTCTTTAAAGCGTCATTGATTGATGGCACTTTCATTGCAGACTCATTAATATCATCTAATGATAAACCATGTTGTTTTAAGTAATATGAAAGTAAAACATGTTGGATTGAAGCTTCACCTGGAGTTGCAATAGTTTTTCCTTTTAAATCTGAAGCGAAATGAATATGGGAATCATCAGTTACAACAATTCCTGATCCTTCAGTTTGTGCCGCAGAAATAACTTTAGCCGGAACACCAGCAGAAACAGATGATAATACAGGAGCAATTCCAACGTATCCAACATCAACATCACCACTAGCCATAGCGGTCATTAAGTCTCCACCGTTGTTAAATTGAACAAGTTCAACAGTAATGTTATTATCAGCATACATACCTTTAGCATCAGCAACAAAAAGGGCTGCATCGTGGTCTGAAGGTAAGTAACCTATCTTAACAGTGTCATCTCCTCCCCCTAAAAAGTCGAAAAGACCTGCACTGGCTGTACCCATTACTAAAAATGCAGCAAGTGCTAACACTAAAACAAATGTAATTTTTTTATTCATTATTTTTCACCGTAAATTAATTTAATTAATTGACAATTATTAATATCGAAAGTATATTATAAAAATATTACTTAATAGCTTTATTAACAATTGTTATATTTTGAATCCCCTATTTTAATAATTACTCTAGAAACATATAAATCTATTCATTTAAATTTACCCGTTCAGGAGCAGTGAAAATAGTAAACCTATTGTCTCTTACAAAACCAATCATAGTAATGTTGCCTGTACGGGCTACATCAATGCCTGAAGAGGCTGGAGCGGCATTTGAAATAATAATTGGAATTCCAACACGAATTACCTTAATCAGCATGTCCGCAGGCATTCTTCCACTATATGAAATATAGCATTTGCCGAAATCATACCCCTCTTTTGCAGCGGCACCTATCACCTTATCAACGGCAACATGGCGGCTTACATCCTCACGGATTATGATTTTATCCTCAAATTTTAACTGTGCAACATGAACACCAGCTGTTTTCTGCCAGATTTTCGCCTCATCTGTCAGATGTTTGATGTCTTTGATAATTTGAGTAGCATTAATCCTTAAATCTGATGTATTTGGCTCAATTGTCTTTAGTTCAGACCTTATTCCACCGGCATTATCCGAATTTACTCCCTGATACTCAAGCAATCTGCAGACACAGGCATGTTCACAGTTTCCTTTTCTCTCCTGAACAATACCCTCCTGTTCCAAATCCTCTTCAGGATCATGGTTCAAGCTTGTGGAAACCAGAACATTTGTTCCATCCAGAGTAATCGATTCAATATCGGAATAATCCTTAATCAATCCTTCACCAAGACAGTATCCGACGGCAAAGTCCTCCAAATCCTTAGGATAAGTTGAAAACTTGCGGGGCGGAAGAAAATCAATGAACAGATAAGTGTATTCGTCATCCACACTGTTTTCCTTTATTGTCTTGTATTCGCCGTTATTCCATTGAATAACGTCAGTCTGTCTTAAAAATTCCATAATTATTACCTTCCTGCAAGAGCAACATCAACATAACATTTAAGCTTTTCACATTCATTCAAGTCAGCATTTTCCAGATTGTGAATGCTGGTCTGCTTGTTGTTTTTGGATAGAATAATGTGGGTGTTGATGTAGCCATGCTCCTCAATCAGCTTTAAAAGCCTTTTGCCATATGTCAAATCCGGATTTGAAATGCGGTTAAGCATTAGGCCTAAGGTTCTGCCTTCATCGATTCCCAATACCTCGCACATGCCATACATCTCATTAATTATATCGGCGGCCCAACTCTTTAAGGTTACTTCCTCGCCGTCCTTCAATAGCCTCATCGATTCGACATAAGCCTTTTCAGCAGTGTTTTCTTCATTTAACCTTGCTTCGCTCTGCCAATTTGCATAATCGGATTCGCCCTTAACAAGCATATAAATCAAAAACATATGAAGAAATTTCATATCATGCTCTACAAGACCACACTGATAGAATGGATTGATGTCCAAAGTTCTAATCTCAATATACTCAATTCCATCATTCTTAAGGGAATTAAGCAAATCCTTAGGATTTTTTGGCTTTAACCTGATTTGAGTATACAGTTCCTTGGCCTCGGACAGATCTCCCCTTTCAATGAAATCGTTAACATCATCGACAAATTCATCAACGGAGTTATAGGATGGATTCAATTCAATCAGATTCTTATATCCGCAGGAAGCATTCCTAAATGAAGGTCCTTTAGTGGAATAATAGCTTCCGAAATCATCCTTTGCATCCATCAAATGCAGACATTCATTTGAAAATGTCTTGTGAGAACCGATTGAACAGCCGGTCAGGTAAATGATCAGCCAGCAGTATCGCAGGTAGTTTCTGGCGATTTTCAAATAAACCCTATCTTTGAATTGCCTAAAGCTCAGATTATTGTCATCAAGGGAATGAAGCTCCTTTAACAGTTTATCTGAAAATGAAAAGTTGAAATGAACTCCGGATATCATCTGCTTTTTGACACCATATTTTTTAGCCAAATCTTCACGATACTTTTGTGAGGATATTCCCTCATCAGAGTATTGGGCTATTGGAATCTGATCCCAATATGGCAGGATACATGGAATTGACTGGAACCAAAGATATTCATCTTCGGGAAGTGATGAATTTACAAGGTCTGCCAATAGAGAAAAAGTATTGAATGCCTCATCAATCGTATCGAATGTTGGAGTTATAATCTCTATTTGGCTTTCTGAAAAATCAGTAGTGACTAACGGATTTGTTAGCTTGTCTCCAAATACTTCCGGATGAGGAGTTAAAGACAATTTTCCCTCTCCTTTGGCTCTTAAGGACTCCCATTCAATTCCAAAGGAACCCTTTAAAATTTCTTCTGATGATAATTTAGATAAATTCAATAAATTCATTTCTCCGCTCCAATCATATTCTGCTTATTTTACCATACTCCTCAATCATTGTTTCCAACGATGTGTCATCATTTAATTTAATTATCATGTTCTTTCCAGGATTTGTATGGCATTTAATACGTTCATATAATGGTTTTAAGAATACTTCTTCACCAATTCCCCTATCTTGCAATCCCTGCTTGGATATGTCAACGACATCCTTTGACAGTTTACACAGGTCATCCCTATCGATGAATGCTGGAATATCATCCTTAATCAGCAATTTTCTAAGCTCAGTTGCAGTATATCCTTTATGATATATTACTGTGTCATTGGTTATTAACTCTTCCAGCTCATCAAGCTTATCCTTCAAGCCTACATGGAAAGCTGCTACAGACATGGAATCACTAATCGGTTGAGTACATACGCTTCTAAACTCAACCGTTCCCCTGAATGTCAAATTGATAAATTTGAATGGCCTCAAATATTCAATGTCACTGATTAACGGCTTTATTTCAATTTCCCTATACTCTCCCTTGTCATATACCTCTCCTGTCACATTGTCTTTTGAAAAGTAATCCAAAAGGTTCATTGACTCGAAATTGATATATGAGCCGTCACGCATTACGCAGTAGATGTTCAAGGATTCAAGGTAAGCCTGCAGGTCCCCGATATCTTTAAAGTCGACATTATACATTCCGATATTGTGTGGATTTACACCATGGGTCGAATATTCCCATAGCACATCCCTGAAGCATGTCCTGTGCTTATTTTCATCTACAAGCACTGAATTTGAAAATAATAATGCCTTAATCGGTTCGATTTTTGAAAAGACATTGATTGTGCGAACCAGATTGTCTTTGTGAACATCAATCTGGACCTGTGACGCTGATGAGAACATGCCGTACTCGGGATATTCATGAAAATGCATCGGAATGTTCTCATAATTTTCAGCTGATTTCAGATGATGATAAAGCATCAAGTACCGTTCTGAAGGAATGGGCAAATGCTTGTTATATTTCCTGTAAGGATTGATTCCCATTCCAGTCAATGTATGGTTATGCTCTTCAAATGATTCCTTGACAAATGAATAGTAGTCTGTGAACCGTTCATTAATCGTGAACAGATCCTTTTCACGACCCATTGCAAACTCAATGTTGTTATATGAACAGTCATAGCATACTATATCCTCATTTTTCTGATTTTTTAGCGAGAATACATTTCCGTCATAGTCGATTCCATCATTTTCAAAATCTTTGTAATGCCTTTGAAACTTGGAAGTTACTTCATGAACCACATCAAAATCAACAGCCTTCTTGTCAAGATTGAGAATTGGAATTTCGATTTCAACACCGATAAAATCCTTTTTCTGATTTGTCGGTTTGATAAATTCATTATATAATTCTTTTCTAACCTGTTCTTGAGTAATCATTAATTTCATCTCTCTTTAGGGACTTTGAAAATTCTTCGATTGCATTTTGATGCTCTTCAATCAATATATATTCATTTTCATGCTCTTCACTTTCAAAAATAATCTTGCCGTCAATCAATCCGAACAGTTTATTCAATTCAACAGGCAACCAGTTTTCATCATCCGTCAGTGGAGTTGAAGCGACTAAAAAGCCCTCCTCATTTTTTAAATAGTATAGGGAATTCCTCATGTTGGAGTGGATGTAAGTCAAGTCCCCATCATAAATCATTAAATTAAGCTTGTTATTTTTGGACAAGCCTCTGACGATTTGATTCAACAAGTGGAATCTTTCCTTGATTGTAGACAGCGCACCCTTATTTCTTTCAAACTCATCGACTTTGTCTATTATATATAGAAGTATTCGCTCGGAATCCGTATCCCCAGTTTCCTTATCTTTATATTCGTCAAGTTCGGGGTAGTCGAATATTGTTCCGTTATGGATCAGCATCCATGATCGGTTATTGCCATCGGCTTCAGTAAAAGGGTGACAATTGGGAGATATGATTTCACCTACAGTAGCCAACCGGATATGAGCGAATACGTTTTTTCCAATAACAGGATTGGACAATATATTTTTTAAGTGTTCGCTACATGATGCTTTTACCGGCTCTTTATCTATAACAAATTCATCGGACTGCATATTAGCTAATCCCCATCCATCTGGATGTTCTTCAGAGTGATTATAAAAACATTGCAGACATTCATTTACTTGTTTCGGCGTATTTGAATTAAAACAAAAAATTTCACACATATATTACCCTCCTATTATTGATTAATCATAATAGCCATATTATGATAACAATTGTTATATAATTTATGATATATAAATATTTTCAAAAAGAATTAAAAAAAAGAAAAAGGATAGTTAAGAACCATCCCAGAATATTTTATCTTGTGAAATAGGCTGTTTTAAAACACCTAAATCAACTTCCAAATTCATGAAGTCCATTACATCCTGTTTGAAACTGTCATCAAGTCCTGAAATAAATGGGAAGCTGGAAATAGCTACTTTTTCAACTTCGACATCAGAAACAATATCAGACGGAATCATTGATGCTGCTTCATCAGAATTATTATTGATGAAATTTGTGGCATTTTCATGAATTTTCAGAATAGTGTTGGTCTCATTTGGATGTTCCTCTAAAAATTTATCAGATGCAACGACAACACAGCATGGATGATCTGGCAAGATGTCCTGTGAACCTGCAAGCACATTTGCCCCGTTTTTCTCAGCAATGGTCACATAAGGCTCAAATGTAATCATACCGTCAATCTTATTGGTTTTAAGTGCATCGTTCATTGAAGGAACTTTCATTGATGAAACTTTCAAGTCCTTTAAGGACATTCCATTCTGCTCTAAATAGTATTGAAGCAACATATATTGAATTGAAGCTTCACCAGGTGTTGCAATGCTTTTGCCTGCAAGGTCCTGAACGGAACTGATTCCAGAGTTTTTAGAAACGACCAGTCCACTGCCGTCAGTTTGAGCTGCGGAAATCACTTTAACGGGAACTCCTTTTTGAATTGATGCCAAAACAGGAGTGATTCCAACGTATCCCACATCAACATCACCGCTGGCCATTGCAGTCATCAAGTCACCGCCATTGTTAAACTGAACCAAATTGGTTTTGATGCCATTGGAAGCGAATTGCCCTTGAGCATCCGCAACGAAAAGTGCCGCATCGTGGTCTGAAGGCAGATATCCGATAGTTACGGTATCACCGCTACCCATCAAGAAGAACACCCCTACAGCAACAACAGCAATGATTGCAACAATAATTGCGATAATTTTATTATCCATATAATCACCAATTAATAAGTATATTGAAAAAATAATTAAAGGTTTTGATTATGGTAGCCGAAAAAATAGACCAATGCATGAAACCTCATGGCGAGGAAGGAATAGAGACAATCAAAAACATGAACGAAAACCACAGGGAAATTTCCGAATTTGCATTCAGCTGCATTGACATTGGAGCAGAGGATGAAATACTTGATATCGGCTGTGGCGGAGGAGTCAACATTGAAAAGTTCCTCAGGATAACACTAGGAAATGTTGACGGGCTGGATTATTCTGAAGTATCTGTAAGCGAATCCATCAAGAGAAACCAGGCTGCAATTGATGATGGAAGATGCAAAGTCATTCAGGCGGACGTCACTGACATGCCGATTGATGATGAAAACTACGATCTGGTTACCGGATTTGAAACCATTTACTTCTGGCCTGATTTGGGCGAAACATTCAAGGAGGTTTCAAGAATCATAAGACCAAACGGCCAGTTCATGATTGCCCAGGGAACAGACGGCACCCATCCGGATGATGAAAAGTGGCTGGCTACCGTTGAAGGAATGAGCATCTATACCGCTCCCGAATTGGAAAAGTATTTGCTGAACGCCGGCTTTAAAAGTGTTGAAAGCTTTAAAAAAGCTGACGATTATATCTTGGTTGTCATTGCACAAAAATGAAAAACATTTAAATATTATTTTAGACAAGTGTAATCTATGGAAAAAATAACTATTGTTATATAATTTTCCGAAATCTAAAATATGATATGAAACATAACTATTAGTGATAAAATGGACTTGGAAAATAAAATCGATATTGTAAAAAACATCTTAAAGGGCAAAAAAGTAGCTATCGGATTTTCAGGCGGTGCCGATTCAACATTGATAGCCTACCTATCTTCAAAAGTTGCCAAAGACACATTGGCCATTACAATAAACAATCATCTGATGCCAAGTGATTTCATTGAAAATACAAAAAAGACCGCCGAATCATTTGGAATAAGACATGAGATAGTCGACATCAACTTTTATGAAGATGAGGATTTCCTGAAAAATTCTGCCAAAAGATGCTTTACCTGCAGAGACCTGATGTATTCAACCATCAAAAAGGTAGCTCGTGAAAATGATTTTGATTTTATTTGCGACGGAAACAACATCAGCGATCTGGTTCAGGACCGTCCAGGAATTCTAATAACCTATAAAAACGGCTTTAAAACACCATTCATTGAGGCCAGATTAACCTCCAAAGACATTCACGAATACCTGGATAAAAACAATATACAATATTCAAGATCAACCACATGTCTTGCAACCAGAATTCCGACAGATACGCAGATAACACCTGAAGAAATTGCTAAAATAAGTTATGGCGAAGATTATATTTTAGACATTACAAACTGCGAAATAGCAAAACTTAGAACTTTTGATGAAATTGGTATTATTGAAGTGGACGACATTGATGAAATTCTTCATGACAATAAATTTAGACAAATCAATGATGAATTAAAAGGTCAAGGCTTTAAGAAAGTTGCATTAAATTTAACGGAAATTGATGATAACGAATACATAAAACTTGACTATAATGAAGGGTCCTTTTCATACCAACTTCCATTTACTATAAACATCGAAAATACCTTAAAAGAAATTACAGAAGAGGTCGTTTCAAAATCCGGTGAAAAAATAGAACTTGAAAAGATTAGCATTTTTGAAAGCGGATTGATTGAAGGGCATGATTTGGAAAGCTATGATGCTGCACTAGACATGTTCATGGACACATTAACAAAAATAAGAAGAAACATTTAGGTGAAAAAATGCCGACAAGATACATTGGAGACGGATACTGGGAAATAGCTTCCCGCCAAATGAGCATAGTAACAAGAAGCGAACAACAAAGATTCAAGGATGCAAAAATTACAGTAATCGGCTGTGGCGGTATCGGTGGAGAAACCATAGAAATGCTTGCAAGAATGGGTGTTGGCGAACTGGTTTTAGTTGACAAGGATGCATTCGATTTATCAAATTTAAACAGACAGACCCTGGCTACAATAGCTGACCTGGGACTTGACAAAAGCTCAGTGGCCGCTGAAAAGGTAAGATTGATCAATCCATATGTAAAAACAAGCATCTTCAATGAGCATGTGGATAAAGGAAACATAGATAAGGTAATTGGAGACAGTGATATTGTAATCGATGCACTTGACAATGTCCTCACAAGAGTCATCGTCTCAAGAACCGCAAAGGAAAAGGGAATTCCATACATTCACGGAGCGATTCACGGAACATTAGGCCAGATTACAGTTTTCCTGCCGAACAGCGACAAGACTTATGAGGAAATGTTCAACCTGCCTTCAATAGGAAAAGAATTGGATGATGAGACAATTGAAGCATTGAAAGGAGTAACTTCAGGAGTTCCTCCAGTCATTGGTCCAACACCAAACCTGATTGGATGTCTTGAAGCCTTTGAAGCATATAAGATTATTACAGGAGTTGGAAAGGTTACCGTAGCTCCAAAAATTTTAAGCTTTGATTTGCTTGACTTGGGTTCATTCAGTTTAGAGGAGATTTAACATTAATCTCCCACTAATCTCATAATCACATATCTATCAAAGAAAACGAACACCACTTCCGCTTTTTGATTATCATCAATGAATTTGATTTCACTGGCGCTTTTAACACCATCAATTAATGTATATTGGCTGTTTGCAACAAATCCTACCTGTTCGTCGGCTAAAAAAATAGCTATCGCATCACTGTCATGCTCATTATCAGGCTGCTTGACCAGATTAAAGATTCGCCCGTTTTCAAATGGATTAAGGCCTTTGAAAAAATTAGTTCCGGAAACGGTTATCAAGACATCATCGCTATTTTTTATAAATTCCATTTGAGCAGACAATTGATTAGCCTTTTCGAATTCTCCTTCCGCTTTCAGATAATACACTCTGGTTTCCATTGGCATACCCATGCTTTCATAAATTTCCGCCTTCAAAAACAAGTATTCAGATGCATCTTCATCTTCAGGCAAGTTGTCTAATGCATAATCAATCAAATTCATCGCCTTTTCATAATCGCCTTCCGGGAAAAATGTTACCTTTGCGAAATTATATAAGGTGTTTGCTTTATCTTTTTTAATAAAATCAGAATTGTTGAGTTTAAGGGCATTGTCAAAACATTCAATAGCTTTCTCATACTCTGATAATGAATCCAAAATAAGTGCTTTTGCATTCCAGTTCCTGAAATCATTGGGATTCTCATTTAGAGCATCATCAATAATACGTAGTGCCTCTTTTAGTTTGCCTTCTTCCTTTAGTTTCAAAGCCTTTTCCGACTTTGGGATTTCCTGGAACTTGAATGTGGTCTGAACGCTATTGCCTTCAACTGCATCTTTAGAATAATCCAAATAGTTCAGGTCTTTTTTGGGCTGATTTCCCATCATATCACCGAAACCCGTTATTTTCACTAATAATATATTGGTGGATAAATCTTATTTAAATTTAGGGATTAATAACTGTCAATAATTATATTTTAAGGCAAATCTATAATTCAAGAACTTCCACTACACTTTCAAACTCTTGAAATTTTTTAATACCAATCCTCATCACATTCATAGCTCATCCAGATATTTTCCAGTCAAGCTATCATCAGAGCTGATAATGTCCTCCAAACTACCGCAGGCCAATACTTCACCAGCAACGTTGCCATCAATTCCAATATCAATGATATAGTCAGCATTTGCAATCAAATCAAGGTCATGCTCAATTACAATAACAGTAGCTCCATTTTCGATTAAATGATTGAATACATCAATCAGCACCTTCACATCCAACGGGTGAAGGCCTATTGTCGGCTCATCAAAAATGAATATGGAATTCTTCTGGCTTTTTCCTATTTCAGAAGCTAGCTTTAACCTTTGCGCTTCACCACCTGACAGGCTTGGAGTGGCTTCTCCCAAAGTCAGATATCCAAGACCCAAATCAGATAACTTCTGCAATTTGCTTGTAGCCTTTTCAAGACCGAAGAGATCTTCCAATGCCTCATCAACAGTCAGGCTCATGATATCTGCAAGAGACAATCCGTTATACTTGATGTCATCGACTTTCTTGTCATATCTCAGCCCGTCACAGTCAGGACATGTCATTTCGACATCCGGCAGAAACTGCACGTCCATCGATACGCTGCCTGTTCCATTACAGGTCGGACACCTTAATTTTCCTGTGTTATATGAAAAGTCAGCCATCTTATATTCATCACTCAGTTTGGCGAATTCTCTTCTTAAGTCATCCAATACCTTTGAGTATGTTGCAACTGTGCTTCTTACGTTCTTGCCTATTGGAACGCTGTCAATCAATTCTATCTTTTTAATGCCATCACAGACAATGTCTCTAATATCATCAGATAATTCTTCATCATTAATCTGTGCTTTAACTGCGGGATATAGTGCCTCCAAAAGAAGAGTAGTCTTTCCGCTGCCTGACACGCCGCTTACAACAGTCAGTTTCCCTTTCGGTATTTTGATATCCATTTCCTTTACGTTATGAATTTGAGCAGTTCTGATTTCAATGGCACCATTTTCAAATATATCGCCTGATTTGTCCCTAATAACAACATTTTCAGATTTTGTCAGGAATGGTGCAATTTGCGAATCTGAACTATTTTTAATCTCGTCGAGAGTTCCCTGGGCGATGATGTTTCCTCCATCGGCCCCGGCAGATGGACCCAATTCAATCATGTAATCGGCAATGCTTAGGATTCTTGTGTCATGGTCAACCAGAATTATCGAATTTCCATCCTCAACCAAGCGTCTGATAACATTGATCAAACCGTCGACATTGTTCGGATGAAGGCCTATGGACGGCTCGTCCAAGACGTATAATACCCCTGTTGTGCGGCTTCTCAATGTCCTTGCAATCTGAACCCTCTGAAGCTCTCCGGTTGAAAGGGTGTTTGAAGGTCTGTCAAGTGAAATATAGCTTAATCCCAAATCCAGAAGTATTTTTGCATTATCCATGAACTCCTCGATTATCTCTTCGGCCATCTCACGAACATCATCAGGCAACTCGCCAACAACCCTCTGAACCCATAAGACCAGATCTTTAAGATTCATCCTGCAGGCTTCGGCCAGATTGATTCCGCCCAAAAGAGTTTCTCTAGCTTTTGAATTCAACCTTGTGCCTTCACAGTCGCTGCAGACTTTGGTTGTCAAAAATTTGTTAATCTTTGTCAGGCCCTTTTCTGTTTTGGCATTTTTCAAGGCTTCTTCAATAGCTCGGTGGGCATTCCTATACTCTGCGTTCAGTTCAAACAGTTTGCCGTTCTTTGATGGAATGTTGATGTATTTTTTAACAGCTGGGCCATTATAGACAATGTCCTTTTCCTCATCACTCAAATCCCTGAAAGGAACGTCCAATCTGACGCCAAGCTCTCCTGCAACATGATACATCCAGGAGATGCCGAACTGGTTCCATGCATCAACTGCACCTTCTTCAAGCGTTTTGGACTCATCCGAAACCAATTTGGCTGAATCGACATCACGAATAAATCCTGTTCCGCTGCATGTCGGACATGCTCCATCTGAGTTGAATGCATATTCTTCAGCTCCCAATCCATAAAATTCCGCACCGCATTCAGGGCATTTTATTGGAATTTCCCGGGCAACATTCAACGTTGGCTCCTGCATGTGCCCATTAGGGCAGAAATAGTTTCCGCATCTTGAATACAATAACCTTAAGGAGTTCAAAAGTTCTGTCGAGGTTCCGAAAGTTGACCTGATGTTCGGAACGTTCGGCCTTTGATGCAGGGCCAGAGCGGCGGGAACATACTGAATCAAATCGACCTGCGCCTTTTTTGACTGTGAAATCCTGCGCCTTGTATAAGTGGAAAGTGCATCCAGATATCTTCTGGAACCTTCTGAATAAAGCACACCAAGAGCAAGTGATGATTTGCCGCTTCCGGAAACTCCTGAAATAGCTACAATCTTTCCGAGAGGAATGTCAACATCAATATTTTTCAGGTTGTGAACCCTTGCTCCCCTAATGATTATCATATCCCGATACATGATTAAATATTGGAAAGCAAATTTAATATATTTTAATGAAATTTACAGTATAAACAATCTTCAGATTACTTAAAATAACTTAAATATTTTAACATTAAAAATAGTATATTATGAGCGAATATGCACAATGGGATTCAAAATGGGCATTTATTTTTGCAATGATCGGAGTTGCAATAGGCCTTGGAAACATTTGGAGATTCAGCTATGTCGTATACTCCAACGGCGGAGGAGCATTTTTCATTCCTTATTTTGTTGCAATAGCGATTATGGGAATACCATTTCTTATTTTAGAGTACGGCATTGGTTTTTCATTTAAGCGGTCGTTTTCAGAGATTCTAAAAAAGATCAACCCGAAATTTGAATTCATAGCATGGATACTGATTTTTTCAATTTCAATTGTCCTGATGTATTATATGGTGATAATAAGCTGGGATCTGTTCTATATAGGAAGCAGCCTGTCATTCGGCTGGGGTAGCGATACTGCGCTTTATTTTGTCAAGAATGTTGGCGGAACAGCAAACATTGCAGACTTCGCAAACTTCTTCATACCTATTGGAATATGCGTCATCATAAGCTGGGCAATCTTATGGTTCATCTCCCACAAATCCATCGACAAGGGAATCGGGCTGGCATCAAAAATCTTGATTCCGCTGGTATTCATAATCATGGCAATCATTGTCATATTCTCATTGACCTTGCCTGGAGCAGGCATAGGAATAGATGCACTGATTAATCCGAATTGGGCTGGCCTTTTGGACATCAATATCTGGCTGACAGCATTTTCACAAATCATATTCTCCCTTGGAATGGGTGAAGCGCTTGCAATCACATATGCAAGCTATCTGGCCGACAATTCAAAATTGACCGACAATGTATTTTTCATTATCGCATCAAATTCAAGCTTTGAAATATTCACAGCATTTGGAGTATTTTCAATATTGGGATACATGACCGCAACATCCGGAACTCCATTAGTGCAGCTTGTAAGCGAAGGAACCGGACTGATATTCGTAGTATTTCCAAAAATCTTCAGTCTGATGGGGCCTGTTGGACACATTCTGGCACCGTTGTTCTTCATAGCAGTATTTTTCGCAGGAATGACATCTTCATTCGCATTCTTTGAAGTGGCAATAGGGTCAATTTCAGCCAAGTTCGACATGAGCCGTAAAAAAGTGGTTACAATACTGACTGTCGTGGGATGTGCTGGATCATTGCTTTTCACTTCCGGAATGAGCAGCTATCTTGTAGGCGTTGTTGACTCCTTCATCAATCAGTTTGCAATCCTCCTGCTTGTTGCAATCCAATGCATAATCTTCGGATGGTATTATGGTGCTGAAAAGTTAATACCAATACTAAACGAGAAATCAATCATAAAGGTTGGACCAATATGGGTAACTATCATAAAATACATACTTCCAATCCTAATCATGATAATGTGGATAATCGGAATAGTCAATCTGTTCATGAGTTCCAGTTCATTTGAGATAATGGTTGATGTACTTATTATGGCCGTGGTTGTAGTCCTGTCAATTATTTTCTATAGAACAAAAACAGCAAGCAATTAAATTAGAAAAAAAAATAAAAAAAAGAAAGCTCTTAGCGAGCTTTTAACACTATAACAACTCTTTTCTTAAATCTATAGTGTCTTTTAAATCTGGCCCTGTGGAAATGATAGTTACAGGAACGCCTGTTTCGGTTTGAATATCTTCGATGAATGCCTTGGTTTCAGCGGACAATTCACTGTAGTCCTGTACGCGTGCGCAGTCAAATAGCTTATCCACACATGTCAATGCGATTTGGGTTGCACCGTTGATTCTGCATGATTCCTTAGCAAGTTCCATGTCAAAGTAACCGATTCTTCTGCGTCTTCCAGTTACAACACCATATTCTTCGAGTCCTTGGCTTTCAGCTTCTTCCTGTGTCATTTCAGTTGGGAATGGACCTTCACCAACACGGGAAATGTAAGATTTGAATACATTAATGACTTCATCGACTTTAGTTGGGCCGACACCGACATCGGCTGCGAATGTGGATGCTGTAGTGTCTTTACTGGTTACAAACGGATATGAGCCATAGTAAAGTGATAGCGCAAAGCCTTGAGATCCTTCAATGAATACATCTTCGCCATTATCAATCGCTTCGTTTACTTCAAGTGATACATCGGTGATGTAGTCTTCAAGTTCCGGAATGTCACGGGCCAATTTGATTGACCTCATTACGCGGTCGGAATTTGCCGGTCCGCATCCTGAACCTGTACTTCCGATTTTTTTGGATAAATGTTCGGAAGCTTTGTCCCTGTCAATGTGAGTCTCATCAATAATAGCACATCTTGGGTCAATAGACATCCTTTCTTTTACATTATATTTCTTCAAGTCTTCGAATTCTTTATATAAAACGTCAGGGTTTACTAAAACTCCCGCTCCAATCATAAGTTTTGCATCAGTATGTACGAAACCTGACGGGGTTAGTCTTAAACCATATTTTTCACCATTGAATTCAACGGAATGTCCTGCATTTGGTCCGACTCCCGCACGGGCAATTATATCTGGTTTGTCATTATCACAAAGGTATGTGATGCATTTTCCTTTACCTTCGTCGCCCCAGGCTCCACCAACTAAAATACTACAAGTCATTTAATAACTCCTTAAAAATTAATATGAGAAAATTTGTAAAATTTTCATACGACTATTATTTTATCATTAATAATTAAAAAACTTTTCCTAAATATACAATGATGGAAAAAACTAAAAATTAAAATAAGAATTTTGATTGAATGTTCAAAAAAAAACACCAATCAAATTATTTTTTGGAAAACAGCAACGGATGGTTTTCACACATAGGGTCTTTAATCAGGTTTCTTTTTTGATGATACTTCAAAAAGTAAAGCATCCATTGATTTGAAAGTTCACGAAGTGACGCATCGTCCAGTCTCTCGAATGGGGAGAAAAAGTCCATCTGATTTCCTCCGACCACTATTCCCATCTCATCAGTTTCAATAAGCATGAAAAAGTCGCTGCGGATATTGTGGATATCAAAATCCTCAACAACGGAAAATGTTTTTTCGGATTTGAAATTATAGAAGAATGTATTCAGATATTCGAAATCGATGAATTTGACTTCCTTGATATTGAATTGGAACTCTTCACTTAAAAAGTGAACCTTATAGTTATATCTGGACAAAAAGTCCACATCCCATATGTTACTGTAAAAAACAGTCAAAAAAGAATCTTGAGCAAAACGGACAACCAATGAAAAACTTTCATCGGATTTTGGAGTGCCTAGTTCCACATCTCTAAACTGCAAATAAATTGAATCTTGAGATATTTCAAGAGAAGTCCATTTACCTGAATTAATCAATACTTCACGAATTAATTTTAAAGATCTTGTATTCATTTTAACACCTGATTTTCAACAAAAACCTCATAAGCTCCTTCAATTTCATATTCTTTTTCATCATCATAGGATTTATCCCATCTAAAAGGATTAATTTCAATTTGGTTGTTAATTGTCCCATCCCAATTAATGTTAAAGTTTTCTTCTTTCAAATATTCTTCAATGATTTTTCCAATTTCCAATGCCTTTCTTTCATCGTTTTCAAAATCGCCAAATGTGATTTTCAATTTTGCCTCTTCAATTGCCTCCTCAACATCTTCAAAGGTGTAAAAGCAGAATCCTTCAGACTTGAACTTGTTATTGTTTAAGTGAACAAAGAGTTCAAATGCATCGACGACACCCTCCTCTATGTCATATCCACAATTGTGAACTGCAACAATCTTTTCACAGGCCAATCTGCTAAATGCATTCTCCAATCTAGAGAAATTTTCACTTGTGAAATCATTTAATGAAATTTCGCATCCGGAAAGGTCTATTTCCTCTTCAATGAATTGGTCTTCCAAAATTTCTATAATCTCGTCGACTGAAAAAAATCCAGATTTAGTCAGCAAATCTTTCATATATTCCAATTCATCGACTAAATCCTGATCCATAATATCCCTAATCATCTTCTTCATACATTAAAAGACGGGTGACATTACCCCTTTCAGTAAAACCACAAATTATACGGCTTTCGCCTATTTTTGCTACATAAAAATCATCATGTGCTTTAAAACCATATCCTTTGAGCTTTGTATATGCTTCAAATGCAATTTTAGCGTGAATTCTGTAATTCTTTTGGAAATTGTAGAAAATGTCTCTGAATTTCTTAACGGAATTGATTTCCTCAATTTCATCAGATTCAACAGCTACAAAAATGTCAAGGCCATCTTCAGAGACCACATAATATGCATCATATTTTAAAATAGCTGTTGATGCCATTGCCAAGGTATGGCATGCATCGAAATCTGTCTGAAGAACAGGTGATGCAAACTCGACAATTCCGAATTCGTCTCCAATAGCCTTAATTTGGCTAGCTGCCCTAATCAAGTTTTCACCGAATATATCTTCACTGTCCCAAGCCCATGACCATTGGTTCAAATCATTTGAGAAAAATCCTAAAATCTGAACGGGCATCTTAATATCCCCAAAGGTGATTGTGCCTTTTTCGATATCCAAATCGCCCACATCATCTCCGATTAATTGTGATAAATTATCCTGCTTATCCAGTGCCAATGCACCATATTTTGATAAAATTACTTTAAATGAATCATCATGTTCAATAGTTATTGGTTTTTCTACTTCTTTCAATTTCAACACCTAAATATCTAATTTAGAAATTCTGTCCATTGCTTCTTTGGTATTTTCTAATGTATTGAATGCAGTGAGTCTTAAATAACCTTCACCGCTTGGACCGAATCCTGAACCTGGAGTTCCGATAACATTTGCTTCATTTAATAATAAATCAAAGAAAGCCCATGAATCCATGTTATTAGGAGCTTTAACCCAGATATAAGGAGAGCTTACTCCACCGTAAACTTCCAAGCCTAAATCGGTTAAGCTTTCGCGGATTACTTTTGCATTTGCCATGTAATAGTCAACGATTTCTTTAATCTGTTTTTTACCTTCTTCTGAGTAAGTTGCTTCAGCAGCCCTTTGTACCGGATAGGATACTCCATTGAATTTTGTGGTTTGCCTTCTGTTCCATAATGGATTGATTTCCACTTCATTTCCTTCGCTGTCATAACCGATTAATTCCTTAGGAACGACAGTGTATGCGCAACGGGTTCCTGTAAATCCAGCAGTTTTTGAAAAGCTTTTGAATTCAATGGCTACTTCTTTTGCACCTTCAATTTCATAGATACTGTGAGGAACATTATCTTCATTGATAAAAGCTTCATAAGCTGCATCGAATAAGATTATGGCTTTGTTTTCTTTTGCATAGTCAATGAATACTTTCAATTGGTCTTTATTTAAGGTGGTACCGGTCGGGTTATTTGGGTAGCATAAGTAAATAATGTCAACATCTTCCTCAGGCAATGCTGGCACAAATCCGTTTTCCGCATTGCATTTGAGGTAAGTCAAACCATCATACATTCCGTCTTCCATCTCGCCGGTTCTTCCAGCCATCACATTTGTATCAACATAAACTGTGTAAACGGGATCGGTTACTGCAATTTTGTTATCGATGCCGAATATTTCCTGAATGTTTCCGGTATCACATTTTGCTCCGTCGCTTATGAACACTTCGGAAGTTTCAAGAGAAATTCCATATTTTTCATAATCGTTTTTAATTATGGCTTCAGCTAAAAAATCATAACCTTGTTCCGGACCATAACCCATGAAGGTTTCTGCATTACCCATTTCATCAACTGCATCTTTAAATGCTTCAATAACCGCAGGCACTAAAGGTTTGGTAACATCTCCAATCCCCATTTTGATTACGTCAGCTTCAGGGTTATTCTTTACAAATTCAGATTCTCTTCTAGCTACTTCGACAAAAAGGTAACTGCTTTTTAATTTAAGATAGTTTTCATTAATTTTAACAACCATGATTAATCCTCATATAACAATTATTAATCTAATTTATATTTTATTTTAAGAATTATATAAAAGCAATGTTTTTAGAAATTTTAGCTAAAAATTGTAAAAAAATACAAAAAACATTAGCAAGTATTTAAGAAAAAAATCACCTGATTAAAATTATCATAATGATTATTTAAATTTGTAAAATTGCCTTTGAAATTAAACATGATTACTGCCAGGTAAACTAATTTTATGAAAATATTTAAATTAATGAATAATACATATATAATATTATTATAAAATTTTAAGGGTTGGGATAATGATGAACGTAATTACTATACTACTTTGGATAACAATTGCAATAATCGGTGCAATTGCAATTATACTTGTAAAACTACACTACAAAGGCGATGAACTTGAAGCTGAAGAAGGATCAATTCTTCCAAATACAGGCAGTCTTTCTGGAATAATAGCTCAGGGAAAGGAGAAACTTTCATCAGGTAGTAATGACAATAGATTATCCTCAAGATCAACCCAAACCAATACCAAATCTTTATACGGGAACAGGCCAAGAACAGCATCAATAGGTTCTGATGCATATATTGTTCCTGAAGTTGAAGAAAACAATAATGTTACTTACCAATATGAATCTGAAAATCAGGTACTTATTAATTATGGAAATGATGTTAAAAAATTCCAAGAACCAATCAAACAAAGCCAGATGGATATTATGACTCAAAATAAAGAAGATAAAACTGAATTAAAAGATTTATTTACAATTGATGAATTGATTAAAGAATCTAAAAGAAAAGATAACGAAAGAGAAAAAGAATCACAAAGAACTGAGGAAGAGGATGCTGAACTAATTGAACTTAAGGAAAGCATCAAAAGAAGAAAAGAGCATCCTGTTGAAGACCCTCTCATCGAAGAAGTTGTTTCTGAAAATGAAACAATCGGCGATTTAATCAAAGATGATGAACCTCAAGTCGGTATTGCCAGTGCTATCAGTGCAGAAGAGGAAGCACCTGAAACTGAAACCAATACTGCTTCACAAAAAGATATCGAAGAAGCTATCACTTCCGCTTCACAGGAAAGCGAAGAGGAAATTGAAAGCATCTCTGAAGATTCAAACATTACTGAAGTTTTACTAGAATCCGAAAGTGATGATGATTCACTTGACATTCCTAATGAAGAGATTAAAGAACCAACCCTTAAAACTCCAAGCAAAGTAAGTGAAAGCAAAGACACTGAATTTGGAGCTCCAATTGATGATGGCATGGATTTAGATTACAGAAAAGATTTAAATAGATTCACAAACAAAATTACAGGTTCCAAACTCTTCCAGGACGTAAAAGAAAAAATCATTACTGAAACAGAAGAGCTCAGACCAAAAGAAGATGAAACATACATCAGAAACGTTAAAGAATATGATGAGTACGAACCTATCATAAATGAAACCCATATTGATTATGAAACACTTCACGAAACCGATGAGCAAAGATTAAGAAAAGAAAACACACGCAGAGTTTTCAATAATAAAAAATCACCGGAACCTGAACTTGCACAGCCTAAAGTTGGAGAAATCAAAAGCAAACCAAGCAGGGACAATATCAAAATCAATATCGGTAACGCTGAATATGTGCTTAAAAAAGGAGATGAAATTATCTTCAATCACATGGGCGAAACCTATTCAAGCCAAGTTTATGCAATTAAAGGTGATGACATCTACGTCAGGTACAGACGTAAAGACATTACAATTAAACCAGAAGATGTGAAAAAAGTATATTAAATACTTTTTTTCCAACTCTTTTTTAAAAAAAAAATAATTATTCATTGATTCTATAGTTTCCGTCTTCCACAATGTATTTTGGAACGCTTATTTTTAGAGAACGTATGATGTTTAAATAAAAGTCATCCAATTCCCTATCAGCATAAGGATAGGTGAATTCGAAGATATACAAATTGCTATCTTCAACATATAGAAACTCATTACGCCTTATCTCATTTTCCCCATCGCTGAAAGATGAAACAATCATGTAGTAAATCTGATCATTGATTGTTATGAAATCAGAATTAACCACTTCGATTTTATCGTTATTTTTCAAATTCTGTTCAATGCCGTCCATTATTTCAGGAAGCCCTACCAGTGTGGGAGTGGTTGAAAATTTGATGGACATTGGGATTTTAGTATTTACAAGATACAGGTCATTAAATTCCTCTTTAGTTGCAACAGGCTCAAAATCTTCAGGAATCTGGAGAGATGAATAACCATTTGTAAACATTGTCATTTAATCACCTATTTATGTGCATAGTAGAACACTAATTTGTCATCTTTAATCTCATCAAGGCGAGCAAAGCCAACTCTTTCAAATTGAACGACACTGCCAACTTCCAAATCACGAAGTGCACCTTCACCAAGACCTGATTTTATTGATGCGTCATCCATAACTATTTCAACATCAACATTGTCTTCAGTAGGCACCCATTGAATGATTCTAGCCTTGACTGCTCTTGCATCTTCAAATGAAGTGGAGTGATAAGTTATCTTATCTCCTGCAATTTCAACATTGACTGCATCCATCAACCTGAACAGTCCGTCGTTGATGTCAGATGCCGCCAGGTATACTTTTCCATCAAACGGCAAGACCCTGTTTCCTCTGTCCAAATGGTCTGCGTGAAGTGGCCTTTCAATATCTACTTTGCCGTCTTCATAACCTTCGACTTCAATTAGCTGTGGGTCTTCACAGAAGAAATACCTGTTTGCTACAGGCTCCAGGAAATTGCGGTTAAGTCCGTAAATCTTTTTCCAACTGATGGCTGAATCGGCCATTTTTACACCGATTTCAGTAATCAGGTTATAGATTGTCCTTGGGTCAATTCCACGCCTTGCAATAGCTCTCAAGGTTCCTAGTCTAGGGTCATCCCATCCGGAATAGGTTCCATCTTCAATTCCTGCCATCGCCTTTGAGGTTGAAAGGGCAATGTCTTCCATCTTAAGCCTTCCGTAGTGGATATACTCTGGAGTTTCCCATTCCATTGCATCATAAAGGTATTTCTGCTTTTCAGTGTTTGCCAAATGGTCTTTACCTCTTAAAACGTGAGTCAATCCCATTAAATGGTCATCCACGGCAACTGAAAAGTTCATCATAGGATATATTCTGTATTTGGTGCCTAAGCGAGGATGCTCCTCATCGACTAATCTCATAGCAACCCAGTCACGAATAGCAGGATTCTTATGATTTATGTCTGTTTTTACTCTTAAGACAGCCTCTCCAGCTTCCATAGTATCGAATTTATCCCATAACTCAAGGTTTTCTTCTACGCTATTGTCACGGCAAGGACAAGCTTTGCAGTTATCCTTAAGTTCCTTGAAGGTTGCGCCGTCACAGGTACACATGTAAGCTGCGCCTTTTTCAATCAATTGGCGAGCATAATCATAATATGTTTCAAATCTGTCAGACTGGTAAATCACTTCATCGGCTTTAATGCCCAACCATTCCAAATCTTCAGGAATCATTTCATAAGCAGGTTCATAGACCCTTTTAGGATCTGTGTCCTCAATTCTTAAAATTAATTTACCATTGTGTCTTTTTACATATTCTGCATTTGGAACAGCTGCTCTTGAGTGTCCAATATGCAAAGGTCCGCTTGGATTTGGAGCGAATCTCAAAACTATGTTATCATGAGTTCCAGGAAGCTCTTGCAAGCCGACCTCTTTAGCTTTAGGCTTTTTGTCTTGAACTTCAACGCCCAACTTTTCCATTTCAGCAGCTTGCTCTTCCGGAGACAAAGCATTAACTTTCGCTACAATCTTTCCAGACATCGGACCAATTTCTTTTGCTTTGCTTCTGAGTTCAGGTTCGTTTGACATTATGGAACCCATTACGGCTCCGGGATTTGCGCTACCCTTATGCTTGGCCGCATTCAACAAAGCGTGCTTGTAAATAATTTCTTCTAAATCATTCATTTAATCATCACAATAAAAAGTCATTTTATAAAAATAAGTAATATTATTTATCTAATTGAAGATATATAAAGATTAAGAATAATTGGGGTATTGATAAAAATGAGGCTTGGAAAAACAAATCTGGAAGTTAACAAAAATGGATTCGGTGCTCTTCCGATACAGAGACGAAACATGGAAGACTCAATTGAAATCCTTCAGACCGCTTATGAAAATGGGATAAATTTCTATGATACTGCACATTTCTACACTGACAGTGAAGAAAAGATTGGTCGTGCATTGAGTGATGTTAGAGAAGACATATTTCTTGCAACAAAAAGTGGATCAGAAACAGTAGAAGAATTCTGGAGTGATTTGGAAACATCACTTAAGAGCATGAAAACCGACTATCTCGACCTACATCAGTTCCACAACATCTCATTTTGCCCTAAAGAGGATGATGACTTATACAAAGCAATGCTTGAAGCGAAGGAAGAAGGCTTGGTCAGACACATCGGAATCACAACACATAAGATTACACATGCTCATGAAGCGCTTGACAGCGGATTATATGAAACATTGCAATATCCTTTCTCATATTTAAGCGGCGAAGAGGAATTGCAGCTGGTTGAAAAATGCAGGCAGCTTGACGTCGGTTTCATTGCAATGAAGGCAATGGGCGGAGGATTGATTAAAAACTCCAAAGCGAGTTTCGCTTACATTAATCAGTTCGACAATGTCCTTCCTATTTGGGGAATCCAAAAGCTTTCAGAACTCAATGAATTCCTATCCTATGATGAAAGCACCGTTTTGGATGACGATTTAAGGGCAGCCATTGAAAAGGACAAAAAAGAGCTTGGAGTTAACTTCTGCAGGGGCTGCGGATACTGCATGCCATGCCCGGAAGAAATCAACATCAGCCTATGCGCCAGAATGTCACTTTGGATTAGGCGTTTCCCGACAGAACCGAATATGGATGAGAAGACTCAGGAAATAATGAAAAAAACTTTAGAATGTACGGAATGTTATTCCTGTGTAGACAAATGCCCATATGAGCTGGATATCCCGGAACTTCTAAAGGAAAACTATGAAGACTATCAGAATGTCCTAACCGGAAAAACCAAGGTGTAAATATGAAACAGTGCATTGAAAACCCGAATGATGTCGATTGGCTTGGATTTTGGGCCGAAAGACTGGAAGGAAAAGTGAACAAAGACTGGGATGCGGCTGCTCCTGGATTTTACAAAAGAACAAAAAAAGATGACTATAACAATGCATTGTTTGACATGCTGATTCTTGATGAAAATGATAGCGTTTTAGATGTTGGATGCGGTGAAGGGTCAATTACAATACCCCTTTCTAAAAAGGTTGGAAAAGTAATTGGAATTGATTCATCCCCTAAAATGCTGGAATATCTTGAAAAAAGAGCCGTTGAAAATAATGCGAATAATATAGAAACCATCTTAAAGCCTATTGAAGAGATAAGATATGAAGAAATTGGGGATGTTGATGTCGTTGTCTGCTCAAGGTCCCTAAATGCAATAATACCCCTCGATGAAGTTCTGCTGGAACTGAATAAGATAGCCAACAAATATGTCTTCATAACAATCTTCGGACCTGAAAACAAAAAGATAGAAAAGGATTTCGATAAAGAGCTTGGAATAAAGACTGAAGATTTTCCGGATTACAACTATTTCTTTAACATCCTATTCAATTTGGGAATCTATCCGAATATTCAGAGATTTGACCTCAACAACTATCGCGAATATGACAGCATCGATGAAGCCATGGACAACGGCAAGTTCCGGCTTGATTTATATAATGATGAAGAAAAGGAACTTCTCAGAGAATATCTGGAAAGGATACTTACCTTTGATGAGAAAACAAAAAAATACTATAATGTCAAAGACAAGGCTGACTGGATAATGGTGTGGTGGAAGAAAGAATGAAACAATTTGTTGTTGATGCATTCACTGATGAAGTCTTTAAGGGAAATCCTGCTGCCGTTTGCATAATGGATGATTGGATTTCAGAGGAATTAATGCAAAATATCGCTATTGAAAATAATTTATCTGAAACATCATTTGCAGTTAAGCAGGGAAATAGCTATACAATAAGATGGTTCACCCCCGGAGGAGAAGTTGACCTTTGCGGTCATGCCACACTTGCAACTGCATTTGTAATTCTTAATTATTATGAAGAGGAAAGAATGGAAGTTCATTTTAGAATGGATAATACCTCTCTAATCGTTAAACAAAAAAACGATTTGTACGAAATGGAATTTCCATCATATGATTTGAAAAAGATTGAAATAACTGAAGAAATTATCGATGCATTGGGAATTAAGCCCAAAGAGATTTACCTGGCAAGAGATTTATTATGCATTTTTGATGATGTGAACTATGTTATTAATTTTAAGCCAAATTTGGAAAAAATCGAAAAGCTAGATGGATTGCTGTTGCATATTAGTGCCGAGGGTGAAAAAACAGACTGCGTTTCCAGGTCTTTTGCGCCAAAATTAAATATTGCTGAAGATCCGGTATGCGGTTCGGGACATTGCCATATTGTTCCCTACTGGACAAATGTCTTAAATAAAACGGATATAATTGCATATCAGGCCTCTGCAAGAGGGGGCACTCTATACTGTAGCTTAAGAAAGGATAAAGTAATCATATCCGGAAAAGCAACATTATTTAGTGAATCAAAGCTCAATATTGAAAAATAATTAAAAAAAAATATTATAAAGTGAAATTAATCACTTTTTATCATGGTTAATATCATCTTATATGGGCTGTTTTCAGCTTGAAGTGCATGCGGTTCATTTGCAGGCATTATGATGATTTCACCTGCTTTAACAGTATTTTTTACACCTGAAATTGTAATTTCAGCTTCACCGTCAATAACCTGAACCATTGCATCAAATGGAGCTGAATGCTCGGACAATCCTTGGCCCTGATCAAAGGCGAAGAATGTTACTGTGCCTAACTCCTTTTTGATTACTTCACGGCTGACTACGCTGTCCTTTTGATAGTCCAATAGGGATTGGATATTCAAAGCTTTAGATTTAATATCCTCATTCATTGCCTATTCCCCCATAATTGTTTTAATATCAGCTATTGCGTCACCGGTGGTTGGAGTTAAATTGTAGTTTCCTACCAATACATTCAAGATGTCTTCATTACACCATGCAGGAAGTACTGGTCCAATCCACATGTCGGTTTTGCCTAAGTATAGTAAAGCCCAGAGCACTGCAGCTGCTTTTTGTTCCATCCAGGAAAGAACAATAGTCAATGGCAATTCGTTCAATTCCATGTCGAACAGTTCGCATAATGCGAGAGCAACATCAACTGCTACAATTGTGTCGTTACATTGACCTACATCCAATAGTCTTGGAATGCCTTCAATGTCGCCTAAGTCCAAGTCGTTGAATTTGTATTTGCCGCATGCTAAAGTTAAGATAACGGTATCTTGAGGCAAGTTTTGTACGAATTCTCTGTAGTAGTCATTGTGTTTTGCCGCTTTGTCACAACCACCGACAACGAAGAATCTTCTGATTTTACCTTCTTCGACCAATTTTTTGATTGCATCAGCATGTTCTACAATAGCTCCTGCACTCCATCCTGTAGTGATTGTGGTTAATTCTTCAGCTTCTAAAGATCCAAGGGATTTTGCACATTCGATAACTTCTGAGAAGTCGTAGTCTTCTACGGTTTTTACGCCTTCAAGTTTTGCAACATCCATGGTGAACATTCTTTCTTTGTATGCGTCAAGTGCTGGCAATACGCAGTTGCTTGTTCCGACAATTGCAGCATTGTATTTTTTAAATACTGCTCTTTGGTCGTGCCATGCTCCGCCTAACTGGCCAGCCAAGTTTTCGTACTTGTTGAGTCCAGGGTATCCGTGAGCAGGCAACATTTCAGAGTGGGTGTAGACTTTGATGTCTGTTCCCTCAACTTGTTTTAACAATTCTTCTAAAGCTTTTAAGTCGTGACCTGTCACAATGATTGCTGGTCCTTCTTGTGCTCCAACTTTTACTTCTACAGGTTGTGGTTCTCCGTAAGCTTCGATGTGTGCGTCTTTGAGCAGTCTCATTACATCTACGCTGACTTTACCTGCTTCCAAAGCAAGTGCAACTAAATCATTTACGTCAAAGTTGACGTTAGTTAATGTAGTATATAAACCTTTGGTTAAAAATGCATCGATTTCAGGGTTGAATTTGCCTAAAACATTTGCATTGTAGTTGTATGCACTAATTCCTTTCATAGTGAAGATCAAGTTATCCTGTAATCTTGCTACTGTTGGTTTTTTACCGCAAACTCCACTTACAGTACAACCGGTACCTTTAGCGGTTTGGGAACATTGATAACAAAACATATCTAATCCGTCTGCCATTTAAATTACCTCTTTAATTATTGTTAATTATAATTTTCAACAAGTTGGTATATAAGTATTCTGTCACTATTCAAGGGTTAAAAGTAGTAAACTTATTATATTTCATTCAACAGATACAATAACATGGACGAGAATATAACTGTACTCAAGGGACTTGGACTGACAATGTATGAAGCACAGGCATATGTGACATTGACCTCACTAATATCATCGACAGCAACTGAAATATCAGAAAAATCAGGCATTCCGCGAAGCAAAATATATGATGTTATGAACGGATTAATCAAGAAAAACTTTATTGACGTTGAAGATGGAAGGCCTCTTAAATACACCGTCAAATCCCCAGTTGAAGTATTGAGCCGTGAAAAAGAACGTATTAACAGTGAAATTGACGATGCAATAACCAGATTAACATACATCTATGAAAACGAAATGAGTCAAGTTCAGGCACCAATATGGAGAGTTTATGGTGTTGAAAAAATCATTGCACAGGAAATCGAAATCATAAACAGGGCAAAAAGCTCCGTAAATATGAGAATAGGATTCCTATTTGAAGGTGAAGGCAAGGCCCTTGTTAAGGTATTTAAAAAAAGGAGAAATTTGAAAGTGAACATTTTAGCTTCCCCGACATGCTACATCAACGATGAGGAAGTCAATATCATCAAATTGTTTGAAGATGCAGACATCACCATTCAAAAGGCAGACATCCCCTTTGTAAAGGTTTTGATTTCCGATTCAAAAGAGATGATGCATACCTACACCAAGTTTTCTGAGGATAAAAGAAATGTTATTCCAGAAACTGCAATTGGAATCTGGAATAAGTACGAAGATATCGCTAAAAACTACGATGACCGCTTTATGAATCAATTGAAGAAATTGAAGAAAAAATCTACATGAATTTATCTTCAAATTCCACTAAGACACCCAACAGCAAATCATCTAATCGATTGATACTGTTATCCACAATATCTTCAGGAACATCCCAGAATGCAGATGCAATGCCACCGGCAATGGCCGCCTGAGTATCTGCATCTCCGCCAAGAGAGACCGTATTTCTGATGGTGTCTTCATAATCATCAGCTTCCAAAAAGCAGATGATTGATTCGGGTACGCTTCCTGCACATGAAACGTCAAACGAATAATAAGGCCTTATCTCATCCACTGTCCTGTCCAAATCATATTGATATCTGGTTTCAACATGGTCCTTGATTTCATCCTTACTGGCTCCAATCTTTGCAAGATAGATTGCATCCACTGTAGCTAAAGCTCCTTTTATTCCTTCAGGATGATTATGGGTAACTGCTGCAGACTTATAAGCTAAATCCTGAGCTTCTTCAAGTGAATCCGCAACCCAGGCACATGGTGAGACCCTCATTGCAGAACCGTTCGCCCAACTTCCGTAAGGCTTTGGGTTTTCTTGCATTACCCACTGGCTGAACATTCTGCCGTAACCTGCATTTGGATATTTACTGCCGAAATACTGTAATTCTTTAATTAACACACTTTGTGAAGTTTTATCCTTAATCAACCAATTGGCAATAGCCAATGTCATGACAGTATCATCTGTAAATATTGACCTGTCTGTAAACAATTCAAAATCCTTTGTTTTAATTGAATTGAACTCTCTGGTTGATCCGATAATGTCTCCGCAAATTGTTCCGATAATACCTTTCATGATATTATATTGTGTTTATGTAGTTAATAAAGTTATTGCTTGACGCGTGAAATAATATCTGTGCAAAATTTTGCAATTAAAAATAGATAGCTATCAAAGTAGAATTAACTTCGATAGCTATTGTAGACAGTCAAAGAAACCTACATAAATGTTTACATAAATCTCTTTTCAATTAATTATTCTATATCGTTGGAGAAAAAGCAATAGCCTGCATCTATCACTTGCCAATGATGAATTCCCATAGAATAAATTAATTCGAAAGATAATCAAATACTAACTATTTAACATTCTTTCTAACATTAGTAAAAAAAGATACCAATGTTAGAAAGACAATTAAGGGACAGATAGTCCTCTAAAACAACTATCCGCCCAAGCAGTCATTTAATTATTCTAATTCCAATGGTCCCAACTTAGTTAAAGTCTTATGAAATTCCTCCATTGTGGTTTTGAATTTTTCACCTTCGGAAGCTGAAATCCATTCATGTCTGAACCTTTCTTTTTCAATGCCGAATTCCTCAAGAATGTCTTCAACGATTTTTGATCTTCTTGACCATTTGTAGTTTCCTGCATCATAGTGGCAGTCCCCAATATGGCCGCCCCCTACAAATACTCCGTCGGCACCTTCCTGAAATGCTTTGAAAATCATTGAAGGACTAATTCTTCCTGAACACATTACACGAATGATTCTGACATTTGGCGGGTATTGCATACGTGCGGTTCCAGCAGTATCTGCTCCACCATAACAACACCAGTTACATATAAACCTACAATTTTTAAATCATCAGACATCAAATCACCTCATAATTCAGTTTTTTCTGGACTGTATAATGGAGGTTTTACATCATCTGAAACTCCAGCTACATAACCAGTTCTATTATAGTATTAAGCATTATTATTCAAAAACGGAAAAAATTTAAATATCATGATTAATTATTATAAATACGAATGTCCAATGGAAAAGTAATACATTTAAAAAAAAGAATGCAACATATTTTTTACAAAAAATATTTACAAAGTTTACCAAAAAAAGTTAAAAAAAAGAGAGAAATTATGCGCTTCTCTCAAGTACGAAATCTGCAATATCTTTAAGTACTTGTTTAGATGAAGAGTCATCCAATATTTCAAGTACTTCTTTTGCTTTGTCAACAGATTCTAATGCCAAATTGCGAGCATATTCAATAGCACCACAATTTGTTAAAATTTCAATCGCTTCATCTATCTCATCTTGAGAATTATTTTCAGCTTTTAAGATTTCAAGCAATCTGTCATCATCGACGCTTTCCAAACCTTTGATTGCAATGATTGTCATCTTGCCTTTGCCGATGTCTGAACCGATTGGTTTACCTAATGTTTCCTCATCGGATGCAAGATCAAGGTAATCATCCTGAATCTGGAAAGCAAGACCAATCAAACGGCCATACTCATACATTGCATCAATGACTTCATCAGAGGCACCGCCCATAATGGCTCCCGCTTTTGTAGCGGCTGCAATCAATGCACCGGTCTTTTTGAAAATCATTTCCATGTATTCATCTTCGGTTACATCGAATCTTTCTTCAAAGCCCATGTCCAAAGCCTGACCTTCACAGATTTTTACGCAAGCATCTGCAACGGTAGCTAAAGCCTTATTATTCTGATCTGAACTGGTTCCTTCAGTACCGATAATGATTTCAAAAGCTTTGGAGAACAAGGTGTCCCCTGCTAAAATTGCAACATCATCGCCCCAAACCTTGTGGACGGAAGGCATTCCCCTTCTCATATCATCCTGATCCATGATATCATCATGAATCAATGAAAATGTGTGGATAAGTTCAATAGCTGCAGCTGATTTCAAGGCGTTTGTGCGTTCACCGCCAACAGCTTCGGAAGTTATTAATGTTAAAGCCGGCCTAAGCATTTTTCCTCCAGCCCTTGTTAAGTAAACAGATGCTTCAGCAAGATTATCTGGAGTAATAGTGGCTAATTCTTCTTCAATAGTTTTTGTAATGTCTTCGGAATAAGTTCCGAGTACTTCTTTTACATCACTCATTTAAATCCCTCATTTAACTTTTAAAAACTTGTGCTTGTGCATTTCTCAAGATATGAATATCATATCCGATTCTGTATCCCTCTTCTTCAGCAAGTTCAGCATAAGCTGCAAGCATTGATAAATCCCCGTGTGCCGGAATAATATGTTGCGGTTTTAGCATACGCAAGAATTCCCTATGGTCTTCTCTTCCAGCGTGTCCGGAAACGTGAGCATTAGGATAAATTCTAGCACCTTTTAACTTTAATCTCCTTTCCATAATATGCCTGTTAGCTGCATTAGTTGGATTAGGAATGATTGGTGCTGAAATAATAATATTATCACCTTTTTTGATATTGAACGGAGTTCTGCCATTGGCTATCCTTGGAAGCAATGCATCAGGTTCACCTTGGTGTCCTGTAGTTACAAGCAAGTAATTTGCCCTATCCTCATCAGCCTTCATTAAGGCTTTGTTCACAGCTTTTGGAGAGCCGTAAATACTTGCGTTTTTAGGCAATTTCAAAATTCCCAATTTCTGTGCTATACCGCAGAATCTTTCCATTGACCTTCCAAGGAAAAATATTTCCCTGTGACTTTTCTTTGCAATATCCGCAATAGCCTGAACACGTTCAACGTGAGATGAAAATGTGGTAACTATCATACCAGTCTTTTCCTGTAAAGGATTCTTCATTACATCCTCTAGAATATTACGGGCAATACGCTCCGAATGAGTTTTTACTTCATTATAATTAATGGCATTAGTTGTCTCTACAATTAATGCAAGCACTCCTTCCCTACCTAACTCTTTTAATCTTTTATAGTCCGGTGGAGGAGACACCTTTTGATGATTGTCAAATTTGAAATCCAAAGCATAAACAATTATGCCCTCCGGAGTATGTAAAACCGGAAATACCGCTTGTGGAATACTATGTGTTGATTGAACAAATTCTAAAGTAATGTCCTTTGAAAGTTTTATCTTATTCCCCGGATTTAAAGGCTTGATTTCATTGGTTACTTTGAATTTGCGTTCTCCTTTAATTTGTTTTTCAATCAAAGCGGCAGTATAAGGTGTTCCAATTAATGGTGCATCATATCTGTGTGCCAATTTTGCAACTGCACCGATGTGGTCCAAGTGACCGTGTGAAAAGACGATTGCCTTAACTTTTCCGTCAACGTCTTTCATCAATGTGTCATCTGGAATAACACCCCTTTCAATTAAATCTAAACTATGCATCCGATCGATATCTGTATCTTCGTGCATACTAATCCTGTCCAAGTGAATACCCATATCAAAAATAATTACGTCTTCATTAATCTTGACGGCAGTCATGTTTTTCCCGACTTCCTGGTATCCACCAATAGCGATTACTTCAACGCTCATGTTTCATCTCCTTGAATAATTTTTTGTGTTAATACCTCTTTCATTTAGCCATTCTCTTGTTTTTCCGCGAATAACCAAATTAGATTGTTTTAATTCTTCAATGTTATTAGCACCAACTAAAAACATTGCAATTCTTAATGAATTATTGAATCTTTCAATGAATTTGTTAAGTTGATCTTGAGAAGTAGAATTTTTCAAAAATGGCAGTGCCATACCAACAGCATCGGCACCGAGGGCAATGGCTTTAGCGGCTTCAAGACCGCTACGAATTCCTCCTGATGAAATAACAGGAACGTCAACTGCATTAACAACTTCAACAGTGCTAATTGCTGTTGGAATTCCCCAATCCCAGAAGGTTTCGCCTAAATATCTGTCTTCAGCCCTATATGTTTCCACAGCTGCCCAGCTGGTTCCTCCGGCACCTTCAATATCAATATAATCAACACCTACATCAACCAATAATTTTGCAGATTCTCCGGATATTCCGCATCCGGTTTCCTTAGCAACAATTGGAATTTCCACGCAGTCAGTGATTTTGCCGATTAAATCAAGATATCCTCTTGCATCCAAATCACCTTCAGGCTGTATTGATTCTTGAAGAGGATTTAGATGAATAGCCAAGATATCGGCATCCAAAATTTCAACAGCCTTTTCCGCCAAGTTTAATTGAGGCGCTCCGATATTTCCAACAAGTAAACAATTTGGAGCGTTTTCACGAACAACAGTGTAAGTGTCTTCAAGTTCAGGATGTTCACAAGCTGCTCTTTGAGACCCAACACCCAATGCAATGCCATTGCTTTCAGCGGCAATCGCTAACTGCTTATTGATTTCCTTTGAAGCAGGGTGCCCTCCGGTAATTGCTGTTATGAATAAAGGTGAATCTAATTTTTTGCCGAATACGGAAGTGGATAAGTCAATTTCATTTTTGTCAACTTCCGGCAATACATTGTGGATTAATTCAATATCTTCAAATCCTGTAGTCTTATTCTTAAATTCCACATCATAATTTTCACAAATTAATAAATGCTCTAATTTTCTATCTGAAATCATGTGTTAATTTCCCCTTGAAATTACAGTTCCTTTTACGTCTTCATTTTCCAATACTTTAAAAATATTATTTTCAACTTCAGCATTTATTATCTTGGATTCAATTCCTAAATCTGCTAAATATAATAATTCTTTAATTTTACCCACCATTCCACCGGTGACGTCAACATTTGTTGTTCCTTCCAATGTTTCCAAATCATCTAAAGAAGAGAATTTATCAAAAAATATCGCATCATCATGTGTTTTAGGGTTTTTATCATACACACCATCAACGTCAGTTCCGAGTATGACTCTGTCAGGGTTAAGATTTATTGCCAAATATTGTATAATCTGATCGCCGGAAATGACGCAAAGCTCCAACTCGTCATCCAATACGACATCCCCATAAATAACCGGGATAAAACCTTTAGCCAAATATCTCTTAAAGGAATCAAGATTTCCTTGAGTTATCCTTTTATTTGTAGCTGTCATGAAACTGGAAGCTGGTATTGCAACTACAGGCAATCCTTCCTTAATGAATTCTTCACAAATCAGCATGTTCAATTTTTTAACTGCATTTTGAATTTCGCAAAATCCAATTCTTTTTTGAGGATACTCTGACTCTTCAAATCTTTCGCCGATCTTATATTTCTTGGCTGGAGGATGTCCAAAAGAACCTGCTCCATGAACTATAATCAACTCTTTGAAAGAATTATCCAAAGATGATTTGATTTCAAGAGCAATTCTTTTAAGGCTTTCACTGTCAACCTCGCTTTCAATGGAGTCCTTATTAGTTAAAATACTTCCGCCAATTTTTAAAATTATCATAAAATCACATGTAAACCCTTGAAGAAACTCCCCTTTTAGTAAAGTTGACCTTTAAAATATTGTCATCACGGGCAATGGCATTAGCCACTTCATCCACTTTTCCAGGACAGAGTGCGATAATGCTTCCTCCGCCTCCTGCACCGGTAGTTTTGGAACCTATTGCACCGGCTTCTCTTGCATTATACACCATACGGGATAATTCCAATGTATTCACACCAATAACATCTAAGAATCCATGATTGATATTCATTAATTCGCCTATTTTATTGTAATCCTTTTTCAAAATAGCCTGCTTAGCGTAATTGGTCAAATTCCCCATGGCGGTAATGACTGGATTTATAATTTTCGGATTTCTATTCTTCAAATTCCTAACATCCTTAACCATCTTTCCAGTGTTTCCGTGTTTGGTTGTATAACCCACAACAAATGGTGCATTGAAGTTAACTTTGAAATGCTCAACTTTCTTGTTTCTTGATAAGTAAACAAGACCCCCATATGTTGAAACCAAAGTGTCAAGGGGACTGGCTACGCCCTGAACGGCTTGTTCAACCATGTGAGCATCATGAGCCAATGATTTCTTATTAAACCTAACATTATGATATCTGTATAATGCCGCCAATGTAGCTACAGTAACGGCCGCAGAAGAACCGAGTCCTGAACCGATAGGAACATTTGATGACAATGTTATTTCTATTGGAGAGTGATCGTGTGCTCTATAAAGAGATTCTAAAATATATCTAATAATACCTGGTTTTCCTTTTGTTAAAATGTATCTTTTTTCTCTTGAAATTAATTCCGCTTCAAATCCAATATCAGGTGCTTTAAAAATAGATTTCTCAGAATTGGATTCTCTAATGGTAATATAAGCTCTCTTATTAACGGCACCTGCAATAGCAGGTTCTCCATAAACCACAGAATGTTCACCAAATAAAATTGTTTTTGCAGGAGCAGAAGCTTTTGCTATCATAAAAACACCCTATTTAAAAATCCCCGAAGCATATCCGACAACAGAAGTTAAATCTCCAGTAACGTCACCGCTAGTTTGGTAAGCCAATATGTCACAATCATTCTTTCCGCATCTTTTAGAAAGGGAAATGGCGGTCATTACCGGACCATAACCACACATGGTAATGTTATATTGAATAACCTCTTCAAAAAGCTTGAATTCATTCATCTCTTCAATATCTTCCAAAACAAAGCCATCAACCTTATTGGCTTTTTCCTGATTATTAAAATGAGAAAGGTCTGTACTTGCAATAACACAATAAGACCTGTTTAATTTGTTTCCCGCTTCAAAAATAGCATTTGCCAAATCATTTGAAGTTACAAAGGTTTGAGTACCCATCGTAATCGGGACAATTTTAAAATCATCAGAAAAATATTGAAGGAAAGGTAACTGAACTTCAATACTGTGTTCACGAAGGTGAGCATGAAAATCAGCGCTTGCAATATCCGAAACGGATATTATCTCATCAGCAAACTCGCTGTCGACATCAACGCTTCCCAATGGTGTAATCCATTGGCCTTCATTGAAAACAGAGATTTCAGTACCGAATCCTGTGTGATTTGGACTTAAAATGATAAAAACTTCAGGAAAACCATTCTCAACGATTTTGCAATAACCGTGTGAAGCTATTGCACCAGAATATTGATAACCTGCATGAGGAACCATGACATTGATAGGGTAATCTCCATTATCAAAGTCACTTAACTTGGGAATGAAACCAATGCCAGAATCATCTAAAAAACAGCTTTCAATAAGCCTTTTTAGACTTTCAGCATCCCCTGGATAAAATGCTCCAGCAACCGCAGGTTTTCTTATCATTTAACTCACTTAAAATTTAAGTTCGAAGTCAGTTGAATCAATATCTAGGTCACCGTCTTCAGGAATATCTCCTCTTTCTCTTAAGATTTGTCTTGCAAGTAACCAGTAAACTAAAGCAATAGCTTTTCTACCTTTGTTGTTTACAGGAACTGCAATATCAACGAAACTGAGTAAGTTTTCAGTATCACATAAAGCAATTACAGGAATACCATTTTGTTTGGATTCTAAGATTGCTTGTGCGTCTGATCTAGGGTCAGTTACAACAATAATTTTTGGTTCAATGAATTTAGCGTAATTTGGGTTTGTTAAAGTACCTGGGATGAATCTGCCTGGAATGGTTTTTGCGCCAGTGAGTTCACCGAATTTTTTAACAGGAGCTTGACCGTATTGACGGGTAGCAACTACTAAAATGTCTTCAGGGTCGTATTTTGCTAAAAGTTTTGCAATTTGTCTAATTCTTTCATCAGTTTTTTGAATATCTAATACATATAAACCATCAGATCTTACTCTGAAAATGTATTTTTCCATGTCACTAGTTTTTTGTTGAGTTCCGATATGTAAACCAGCTGCTAAATAATTATCTAAATCTATTAAAAGTTCATCATTTGCCATTTTATCACCTATTTAATCTTCATCTTCAATTTTAACACATTCATTTGGACATACGTCCATACATACTTCACAATAACTGCATTCTGAAGGATCAGTAATTACAATTTTGTCTCCTTCAAGAACTAATACCTCCATTGGACAGACATCAGCACATTCTGCACAGTCCGCACCATCACATTTGTCATAATCAATTGTTACTTTAGCCATATTAAAATCCCCAAAATTTTAAAATGTACCCATTTTCGGATTTGGAAGCTCCTCTTCAATACGGATAAGCTCATTCAATTTAGCTATTCTTTCCCCACCTATAGCTCCGGTTTTTATCATAGGAGATGAAAAACCAACAGCGAGATGAGCAATAGTCTCATCAGTAGTTTCACCGGATCTGTGAGATACTACAGGAACAATATTGTTTTCTTTAGCTAACTTTACTGTAGCATAAGTTTCAGACAATGAACCTATTTGGTTCGGTTTGATAATGATTGCATTAGCAGCATTCATCTCAATGCCTTTTGCCAAGAAGTCCTTATTTGTTACAAACAGGTCATCTCCACAGATTAGGCATCTATCGCCCACTTTTGCAGTCAATTGAGCAAATCCATCAAAGTCTGATTCGTCAAATGGGTCTTCTACATAAAACATATTATAAGTATCAATAATATCTTTTACGAAATCAATTTGATCTCCAGTATCCCTTTTAATACCATCTTGAGCATAAATATACTTTTGCTCTTCTGCATTCCATAATTCGGAAGCAGCCATATCTAAAGAAGGCCTGATTTCAATACCTAATTCGTCACCAACTTCTTCACAAGCCTGAGCTTGAATTTCCAAAGCATTATCATTAGTGATATTAGGCACCCATCCTCCTTCATCACCTTTACCGCCGGTAAAGTTTGAATCTTTAGTTTGAATTAACTCTTTCAATCTTTTATGAACTGAAGCATTTGCAAAAATTGCATCGCTAACATTAGTGGCTCCAACAGGAACAACTAGGAATTCCTGAATATCCGGCGCATTAATGCCTGCGTGTGCTCCACCATTCATCATATTTCCAAGAGGGAAAGGCAATTCATTTACTAAGTTTCCACCAATGTATTTATATAATGGCATATTATAAGATGCAGCTGCAGCTTTAGCTACTGCCATGGAAATAGCAACAGCTGTATTGCCTCCAATAGCAGATAAATTGTCAGTTCCATCAACTTCCCTTATCACTTCATCAATGGTCGCCAAGTCTTCAGCATCCATTCCAATGAGTTCAGAAGCAATTAGATTTTCCATTTCACTTACAACTTCATCAATTCCACCTTTAGGATAAGACACTACCTCTCTTGAACCAGTGCTTGCTCCACTAGGCGCAGCGGCTCTACCAGAACTATTCCAAGTAATCACATCTACTTCGATAGTCGGGTTTCCCCTGCTGTCCAAAATCTTTCGAACTTGGACGTCTTCTATTATACTAACCAAAAAAAACACCTCAGTGCCATTTAATTTGTTACCAACTAACCTATACTCCTTAAAAATCAGTAAGTTTCTTTATAGAGTTATATTGGTATTTTTTATTTTTTTTAAATAAATATTAGGAATAAATAGAAAAAACTATTTATTCATCTCTAATTACATCTAATGGTAAAACTCCAGCTTTAAGTTCTTCGTAAGCTATATCAATTGGATCTAAGGAATCTTTAATTTCCACTAAAGGTTTTGCACCCATAGATATTTGAATTGCTCTAGCTCCGAGAAGTCTAGCTCTTTCAAACCTTGTTAATTTTTTTTCAACATTCATGAATATTACTTCCATATTTAGGCATATATTTTACCAAGATTATATTTTATAATAAAACAATATCCCTACAAATTGTAAAATCTATTCCCATGTTTCCACATGAGAAATCAACATTCTTCTACAACAATATCTAGTTAAACCTAAGTCATCTAAAACATCTTTAGACTTTTCACCAGCATCTACTCTTTTATTATATTCATCGAATAATGCTGATACAGGTTTTCCACAACTTAAACATCTAATAGGAATCATTTATATCATCTTTTTTAATTTAAATAAAATATAAAAGTACAGAAATAATTATCTGTAACTTTTTTGTTTACGTGCTCTTGCTCCAGGACCACCATATTTTTTAGGTTCTGAACGTCTTGGGTCACCTACTAACATAGTTCTGTCATATTGAATGAATTTTTCTTTTAAATCCATATCTTGTGACCATTGGACAAGTCCTTTTGCAATTACCATACGTGCAGCTTCAGCTTGTCCCATTACTCCTCCACCAATGACTTTGACGTTGATATCAACTTCGTTAGCTAAGTCACCAGCTAAGATTAATGGTTCTTGTAATTTCAAGTTAGCAAGCTCTGGAGAGTAAAGTTCTAAAGGAATTTTGTTAATTCTAACTTTACCAGTTCCTTCACGAACAGTACCTCTTGCGATAGCTGTTTTACGTTTTCCACTAGTATGAATAACTTTAACCATAATCACACATCCATTTATCTAAAAGGTAGCTCCTAAAAGTTTGGAGATTTCCCCTAATTCAATACCTTTTTTAAGATTTTTGTATTCTGCTTCCGGAACTGCGGTGAGTTCTGCATCAGCATATTCTGCTGGTACGCCAACAAATGCTTTTAAACCTTTGAATGCAGTTTTACCTTTAGATTTTTTGAAAGGTAACATTCCTCTTACAGTTCTTCTAAATATATCATCTGGTCTTCTAGGATATTTTGGACCTAAGTCACGAGGGTTAGAAATACTTGCCCTGTCAACTCTTTGTTTGTATTTAGCGTAAGCCCAATCCTTGTTTCCAGTTAACATAATTTTTTCAGCGTTGAGAATAACTACTTCTTCGCCTTCTAAAAGATTTTTACTAGTTATACTAGCTAATCTTCCTAAAACGCATCCTTCTCCATCAATAATCATAATAACACCCTATTTATTCCATGATCCTAATGTTTGATCCTTTAGGATTAGTTTCGATTATTTCATCAATTGCGATGCATTCTCCACCAGCACTTTCGATTTTTTCTTGTGCTTTAGCTGAGAATTTTAATGCTACGACATCTACTTTTTCTGTTAAATCACCATTTGATAAAACTTTACCCGGTACTAAAATAGTTTCGCCAGCTTCAGCATGTCTTGCAATATCAGACAAATTTACTTCAGCGGTTCTTCTATTAGACCTTTCAAGTCTTTGAGCAACATCTTTCCAAATAGCTGCATCTTCACTTCTTGATTTGTCATAAAGTTTATTAATAAGTTCAATAAGGTTAGGATTAGTTTTTATAATCTTTTTAGCCATTATTTACTTCCTCCTTCTTCACTAAATCTGATAAACTTATCTGCTTTTTCACCTAATACTTCACAAGCTTTTAATAAAACTTCTTTAGGAGGCATTGATCCATCAGTTTCTATTCTAAATATGAAATCATTTTCACGATACCCTACATTAATGTATCCGTTAGTTGAAGCTCTAACACAACTTTTACACATAGCGCAGTTTTCAATGTCCAAAATCTTAATCTTTTTAGATCTTCTGTCAGATTTCAAAACACCTCTAGGACATGCAGATGCACAGTCATAATCAATTTCAACATCATCATTGAAAGTGATTTCAGGATATTGCTTGTATGCACATACAGTTGTTGGCATCCATTTTGCATGTTCTTTTCCATAACCGACTTTTGCGACAGCTTCAAGATGTATTTCTTCGCCTTCTTTAAGCTTAACTAAAGGAATAGTATCGTATACTGGTTTAATTTTTGAGTCTGAAGATATTAAATCCTTAGAATAAACAACTTTAGGTCCTTCTTCATTCAAACTGAACATAATCCCATTAGTATACTCTTCCCAATCATCATCTTCAGGTAATGATAAACCTTCAAGAGCATCAAGATCAGAAACTAAAGGAGTTAAACCAAGTCTATGAGCAAGCACCTCATTAAACATTGCAGAATCATTTCTCATAATATTTACATCTTCGATAGCTATTTTCGGCACGTTCACCATAGCGCATCTTCTGATTGCATTTATAAAAGGCACTTCTGCATCACGAACAATGAATACAATTTCATCATTGCTTTGACTTTTTAATTCTATCTCCATATTAAACCCTTCCACTTAAACTCTTCTTCCTCTTTTACCACCAGGTCTTCCAGTACCATCGTGAGGAATTGGAGTGATATCTTCGATTTTTCCTATTTTAATTCCAGCTCTTGCTAAAGCACGAATAGTAGCTTGTGCACCAGGTCCTGGACTTCTAGGTCCATTTCCACCAGGAGCTCTTACTTTAATGTGTAAGCCAACAAATCCTTTTTCTTTAGCATCATCAGCTATTCTGGTTGCTGCAGCCATAGCTGCGAAAGGTGAAGCTTGTTGTCTGTCTGCACGTACAACTCTTCCACCAGACCATTGTGAAATAGTTTCAGCACCAGTAATATCTGTTACAGTAATAATAGTGTTATTGAATGATGAGTAAATATTAGCTATACCCCATT
>NZ_CACXTS010000003.1 GCF_902770715.1 uncultured Methanobrevibacter sp.
ACTTGATGATAGGATACCCTTTTGGAGAACTCTTAAAGCGGATGGTGAATTAAATCCAAAATATCCTGGGGGAATTGAATATCAAAAAGAGAAACTATCTTCTGAAGGCCACACCTTTAAAACAAAAGGTCGTAAGAACATCAGATATTTTGTTGAAGACTATGAAAATAAATTATATGATTTAACAATTTAATAAAACTAAAATTTATTAATGTGTTTAAAATGAATGTTTTCTTGTGAAATGTTCTAAACAATAGCTCTTCAAGAAATTTTTTTTCCAACTAGATGATTTCATAAAAATATAGGCAAGATATAAATAAGTTTTGACTTAAATTAATTTTAGAAGACTATTGCGAAGGTTAAAATATGAACAATTTTTGTACTAACTGTGGGGCGAAAATAAGAAAAGGGGATAATTTTTGCACTCATTGCGGAACTAAAATCGATAAATCTTATATGGTGCAGAATAATCATTTAAACTCAGCATCAGACACCATAGAAAAAAAGAATGCAAAAAAAGAACTTAAACGAGTAGTTGGCAAAAGAATTTTATACAATAAAAATTTTGCTAATGAATTACACATGAAGAGTTTAGATGTCATCAATACAGGAAAAGCAATCAGGCAACAGGTTGAAAAAGAAATAGACGCCGGTCAAATTAAAATTGGGGGCGTGGAATATAGGGTGAATCAATTAATACTTGAATACAAAATCAAGAAACAGGAAGAAAATAAAAAATTAAAAATGCTTGATGAACTTTTTGAATCAGAAGAAATCAAATCAGAAATAAGAACAAACAAAATTGACCAAACACATGCAATCTCCATTAAGGATACTGTAAAAAACAAGCTCATTAATGAACAAGCACCTATGAATGATGATGAAATTAAATATTTCATAAAAACAGAAACAGAAAAAGCAATTAATGAATACATAAAAAAAATTAAGGGCATTCAAGAGCAAATAAATAATATACACATTAAAGAAAAGGAAATAAAACGTGAAAAAATAAAAGAGAATGAAATGATATCTGGAGGCTATTGTGATTTAAATTGCCAATATTGCTATGAAGAACTATTTGATAGTGGAGGAGGAGTAGTTGGTGATTTAGATAGCGAAGGGTATACTGAGTATTATTGCCATTTAGGACATTCTATAATCTTGGGACGTTATTGTGAAGATTATAAATAAATTATTATAATTGTTTAAACAGTACAAATCCACAATTTAACAAAACTTAAATGATTTATCCTGTTTTTTCTTTTAAAAATCATTTTTCACATTTTAAAAAAGAAGAAAAAAATAAAATTCAATTAATGAGCATGTCATTATATATTCAAAATGCATGCTTTAACTCTTTTTAAATTAATATTACTATAGTTAACTTCACTAAACTTAAATATTTTTAAAAATAATATATTAGCATGACTTTAATGAATAATAATGCCAATATAAAACAGTTTCAATTGATTAGATTCATAAATGAAAATTGCATTGATGATCATGTGATTTCAAAGATTTCAATCGTTCTTCGCCGGGACAAAATAGAAGCTCCCTATTTTATGGACACCAAAATCAGACTCTCTTCCTGTGTTGATATGGAAGAAAACGGAATTATTCATGCAATGGACATATTAAACCATAACAGAATGTATAATTTGACTGAAGACAAATATGCTGAAATCAAGTCACTCATTACTGATGCATTTGATGAAGAATCTGACAAGGTAAAAATCTTTAAAAAGGAAAAACAGCTGAAGATAGTTTTAATGTCTAAAAATGATGATGAAATAAGAGCTCTTTTTAATGAGTATGGTGACCTTTTTGAAAAAATTGACAATCTGATTGATTAGGAAATTTTTCATATCATCATTTGTGCATTAATTAATATAATAAATTTTAATATGTACAAAAAAATTAGTACATATGGAAAAAACAGATATGAAATATTAAAATAAATGGAAAATAAAATAGTCCCGAGCGGAGTCGAACCGCTGTCTTTGGGTCCAGGGCCCAAAAGGATTGCCGCTACCCTACGGGACTATGCGATTATTTATAGAAATCATCCTATAAATAGATAGGGATTGACAAAAATGTTAGCTTATGATTTCTTTTTTGTTTGATTTTAAAGGAATTTAAGATATTTAGATTCATATTAAACTCATATAAACATTTGAATATCTGTTTAATGCAGAAAATTATAGAATAATATAATAATCGAATATAACCGTGATTAGATGATTAGAAAAGCACTGAAAAAGGATTACTCAGAAATACTGAAACTAAATCGGAATGATGTGGAAATGCTGTCTCCGCTGGACTACAATCTTCTAGGCAAAATGGATGAACTCTCAGAGATATTTCAAGTGATAGAAGAGGACAATAGGGTTATTGCATTTATATTGGCATTTAAAGACGGATGCGACTACTGGAGCGACAATTACGGTTGGTTTTTGGACAACTACACCAATTTCATATATATCGACCGCATTGTAATTGATGAAAGCTACAGAAAGCGGGGATTGGCTCAAGAGCTCTATGAACATCTTTTTGATTATGCATTGAAGAACAAATATAATCTGGTCTGTGCCGAAATAGATATCGAACCCGAATACAATTGCCCGAGCATCCGTTTTCACGAAAAAATGGGCTTCAGGCAAGTCGGCACAAGAATATCCAAACAGACATTAACAGTTTCCCTGCAGGTTAAAGAACTCAAATAATTTCATAATGGTTTGGATATTATGTTGCCACAATCATTACAAACATAATCTATTATACTCCATGCACAATAGCTATAACCCGGATTAGGCGCCTTATGGGATTTAACAGTCATATTTTCACTACCGCATTTTTCACAGATAACTTTAGTTAATCTTTCTTCATTTAAATCGATGTCATCTAAAACGGACTCATCACTAATCTTTTGAGCAGCTGCACGACGAACATAATCATCCTCATCATTCATAGCAATATCAATTAAGACAGACTCATCACTAATCTTTTGAGTAGCAGCACGACGAACATATGAATTTTCATCATTTTTAGCAATATCAATTAAGACAGACTCGTCACTAATCTTTTGAGCCGAAGTTGCACGAACTAAGAAATCTTCATCATTTTTAGCAATTTCAATTAAAACTGGCTGATCATTAATCTTTTGGGCAGCTTCGTTACGAAAGGGACCTTTACCATTTTTAACAATACCTATTAAAAAAGAATCATCATTAATCTTTTCAATCGCTTTTGAAACAATCTTAGAATCAGTGGCATTCATAGCAATATCAGCTAAAATATCCATATTACTAATCATTTCAACTGCTTCTAAACGAGCTTGGAAATCTTTATCATTTTTAGCAATATCCCCTAAAACATTCTCATTATCCAAATCATTTCTATCCATTTCTACCATATTTCCATCCCCTAATTTAACAATAATTACAGTTTAAAGTGAATGTTTTTCATTAAAATATTCAATACTCTTAAAAGTTATGCTTTAATGAAGTTATGTCTTTAATGTTATTATAATTTTGGTATGTGTTTTTAACGGCTATATCTTTGTTGTTTCAAACTTTAAATTACCTTTCAATCATAATTTAAAGATGAAAGTGAGAGTTTACATTCGGAAAACTATTTATATGTGCTTTTTAAAAGTAATAAATACGTATAATATGTTCTACAAAAATTTAAGGTTGAAAATATCTTAAGGACAACATCATGTATACCCAAAGATAACAAAATAACTATCAATTGAATAATGAAGTGAAAATAATGAAACTCATATTTAAACAGAAACTATTCTCAATACTTGATTCCTATGATGTTTATAGTGAAAACGGAAATACAGCATATAAAGTTAAAGGACAATTGGCTGTGAAACATAAATTAAAGATATACGATCCGCAGGGCAACGAACTCGGAGAAGTCAAAGAAAAACTCATATCAATAACACCAACATTTGATTTGTATGAAAACGGCAAAAAAGTAGGCAGCCTTAAAAAGAAACTATTCAAGTTACTCGGTTCATCATACAACATAGATTCATTAGGCTGGACTGCAAAAGGAAATTTCGTAGAATGGGACTACAGCATTCATGATTCCAATGGAAATTTGGTTGCCACACTCGGAAAACAGCTGTTGAACTTGACAGACACATATGTTTTAGACATTGTCAACCCCCAAGATGCATTACATGTTTTAATGTTTGTAATTGCAATAGACGCTGAAAAATGCTCAAGAGATTAGGACTAAAGATAATGGGGCTAAATCTTAATTTAGTCTCCATAAATATTATTTTTAAAATATATTTTGAAATTATGTTTTTCAATAATTTTCCTTAAAATCTTCAACCAATCTTGAGAATATGGAGATATCTAAAGGAGGATTATCAATTTCTTCTTTACTGAACCATTTTGCATCAACTATTTCGCTTCCATCCACCTTTATCTCACCTGACTTGTATTTACATGTGCATCCAATCATCAATGAATTTGGAAATGGCCAGGATTGGCTTGCAAAGTACCGGATATCTTCGACTTCAACACCAACTTCCTCTCTGACTTCTCTTTTGACTGCATCCTCTATAGTTTCTCCAGCTTCCAAAAATCCTGCAACCAATGTATATCCCATACCTTTGTGATATGAATGCTTTGCCATGAGAAGCTTGTTTTCAATCTCGCCGTTTTCATTTTCTTCGGCTTTGGTAATTGTAGTTATAATGGAAGGGGATATTCTTGTAAAGCTTTTGAATCCGCATTCGGGACAAATTTTCACTCTTCTTCCAGGCATGGTAACTGTTTTAGCACCGCATCTTCCACAGAATTGATGGTTGTTTTCCCAATCAATAATTTGTATGGCTCTTCCGCTGATTAAATAGACTTCCTCATTAATTTCAAAAACAATGAATAGATTATGAAAAATGATTTCATTTTCATTTGACTTTGGCTTGAGATTCTTAATTTTACTATACTCGTCTCCGCTTTGGTTCATTTCATCAATCTTAAGATTTTTGATCTTGCCGGATTCAATATTTTTAATAGTCAAATTATGCTCTGCTTCATCATAGAAATCTTCAATCTTAAGTTTTTCAATTTGATTTAAATCAGCACTTTCAAAAATATCATTGTCTTTATTCTTTAAAATAAAATCTTCTTCATTAAAGTCTTCATTTAATTCAACGGCAAAACAATCATTATCATAGAATAATCCGATAAATATCTTGTTTTTAATGTCAACCTCATTAATGTAGATTTTTTCAATATCTGAGATTAGTGGAACTTGATTATTGACTAGCAAAAGCTTCCTTTGATGGAATATGAAATAATACTTATTTTCCGTGTTTTGAATTTCACCATCAAGATTATAGTTATCGTGAATTTCGACTTTTAATGAATTTTCATCTTTCATAATTAATGATATGTCTTTTAAAAAATATAATTTATTATAAAAAATGTTGCAAATGTAAACAATTCTTTCCATGATTTAACAGCGAAAAAGGATATGCAATTCCCAGCAAAAGTTTTTGTTGAAAAAAAAGCAATATCTATTGTATGCATTAAAATAACTATTTTTAACCTTTAATTTTGAATTTTAAGATGCAAGTGAGTACTTACATTCGAAAAACTATTTATATGATTTTTTTTAAAGTAATAAATAAGTTTAAAGTGAACTCAAACATTTAAGAGGTGAAACTATGAGTTGGAGAGGATTTGTAAGAATGTTGAATGAATCAATAGAAATGTGGAACGAATTATACAAGAACGGCAGTGTCAATCCTCAATTGACCAGCCAATATTACGGCTAAGAGAGTTTAACAAATTATTTTTATTTCATATCATGAGGGCATTTCTCTTTGAAACGAATGCATTAGTGCAATATCAAAAGCTAATGCAAAAACTAATATTGGATTTAAACTAACATATTTCATGAGCAGCATGGATACAATTTACACTGATGAAAAGGATGAAAGATTTCTGGAGCTTGTAGGCGAGCTTGATAGAGGATATTATGAACGCATTGGTGATGAACTGTCAAAATACGACAGTTACAATGAGTTCAAAGATCCTCATGTCGTCATATTGGCAGTTGATAATGATAATGCTGTTGCCTGCGCCAGCTATCGTGCTTTTGGCAATGATTCAGTTGAATTTAAAAGAGTCTATGTTAAAAGTGAGTATCGAAAAAGGGGAATTGCCTATAACCTCATTAAAGAGCTGGAAAAATCAGCAGTCAAAAGTGATTTCAAATATTCATATATAGTTACCGGAAAGAACAATCAGCCGGCAATAAGATTATATGAAAAATTAAATTATCATCTGATCGATAATTTTGGGCAATTCAAGGATGATGATGTTGTCGTTTGCATGAAAAAAGAGTTTAAGCTAGAATAATCTGGATTGGACTGAATTTGATGGGAATTCATATACATAATCGAATATATCCTCCTGTTTATAGAGCATCCCATTCCTTTGGCATCTGTCCTTTATTATTCCTTTTAGTTTTCTGTTATTTTTGCTGTAAATGAAGTTTGAATCACCAAATTCATCAATATATCTATCCTTTAAACCGGGGAAATTTTCATCAAGCTTTTTATAGAAGTATTCGCGATTTCCTTCCCGCAGGGATAAGCCCATTTCCAGGTTCAAAACACCCTTCACGTTTGTATCGATGCAATAATCCAAAATGGAGTTAATGTTCTCCTCACTGTCATTGATGTGGGGCAATATCGGAGACAGCCAAACGACTGCGGGAATACCGTTTTCATTCAATCTTTCAAGCACTTCAACACGTCTGGATGTTGGACAGACATTCGGCTCAATCAACCTGCATAAGTCGTCATCGGCAGTTGTTAATGTAATCTGAACTACGACCTTGCTTTTTTCATTGATCTTTTTAAGCAGATCCAAATCCCGAAGAATCAAATCCGATTTTGTAAGGCATGAAAAACCGTATCCATACCTATAAATCACTTCCAAACATTTTCGTACATGCTTTAATCTCTTTTCAATTGGAACATATGGGTCAGTCATCGCACCGGTCACTACCATGAAAGGCTTGCGTCTGACCAATTCCCTTTTAAGTAATTCAACCGCATTTTCCTTCACTTCAATATCCTCAAACTTATGGTTTAACTGATAGATGTCACTTCTTGAGTCACAATAGATGCAGCCGTGTGTACATCCCCTATACAAGTTTATGCCATAGTCCGAAGTGAAGATTCCTTTGGCCTTTACATAATGCATGATGTTAGCTTTATGGTTAATGTTATAATAAGATTCCTAAACTATGAAAAAAATTCAATTAAAATCTTAAAAAAATAAAAAAAAGTAAAATAGTTTTTTGCAACTATTTAAAATCATTTCATTTTAGCAACGAATAATTGGTTATCGCTGGTTCTAAGTCCTACTGAATCAACAGTAACGTCAGATGAACCGTCTATTGATGTATAATATGAAGAAGCACCCATCTTTAATGTATCCCCATTAAGGGAAATGTCCGCTCCTTGGAACAGTTCCACGGTTACCTTGTGATTATCAGAGGACATGTTCATAATAAATGAAGTATTTTTATCCTTTACCGCATCAGCCAACAATTTTTTGTCTGCATCACTCATTTTTGATGTGTCTATTTCAAAATCAGCTGTAAAATCAACATCATATAACTGTGTAGAAGGTACAGGACTTGAAGTCACTGGACTAGGCATGGAATTCTTTGCAGAAACACCATTTATTTGGAAATCTGAGGATGTTATTTTACCCAAATCTATAGGCCCTGACGAACCGGCACAGGCTACACCTAATGAAATAGACAATACCATTAAAATAATAGATATTGTTAATATTTTATTGAAATTCATAATACCACCATCTTTAATGATAGTATATCAAATTTTATTAATAAATGTTTAGGATTTTTACAATCCTGTGAAAAATTTTCAATATAGGACTGAAGATTATTAAGAACTAGATTTAATAAAAAAAAGAAAAAAATGATAAAAATCATTTAATATTCGTAGAATCCTTTGCCCGCATTGATACCTGTTTCACCAGCATCAATCTTTTCCTTAAGCTTTAAAGCGATTTTGCCTTGGGTTGTTTCAGGGTCTTGGGATCTAGGGTCCATGATAATGATATTATATGCTGTTACAAGCCCTACAATATCCAAAATCTGGAAAGGACCGTTAGGTGAACCTGTAGCAAGTCTCCAAGTCAAGTCGATTGTTTCAGGATCGGCAACCTCTTCAGCCCATAACGCCTGTCCTGCAGAAAGGAACGGAACAAGCAAAGAGTTGAGCACATAACCTGGTTGCTCTTTCAATACTTTAATAGGCACCATGTTGATGTCTTCTGCAAATTGTACAATTGCATCAAAGTATTGCTGGTCGGTTCCAGGGTGAGGCATTACTTCAGCAGTGTTTTGAGCCCAAATGTTGTTTGCAAAGTGGAATGCAAGGTATTTTTCAGGCCTTCCGGTGTGTTCTGCAAACTGGCTTGGAAGCAATGTTGATGAGTTTGTAACAACAATTGTTTTTTCAGGAAGGTATTTGGCCAATTCTTCATAGAATGGAATTTTTTGTTCTGGGTCTTCTGCAATTGCTTCAATTACAAGGTCTGCATCTTCTGCTGCCTCTTCATAGCTTGTGGTCAATGTCAAGCTGTCAAATGCTTTTTGAGCTTGTTCTTTTAAGGCATCAATCTCTTCATCGCTTAAGTCAGGGGTTTTGCTGAATCCTCTGCAATAGGCTGACTTATCGGTTTTCATTTGTTCAAGTGTTGCCTGATAGATGTTCAAAAGTCTTTCGAATTTAGGTTTTGCCCTTTCGATTGAACCTTCGCTTCTTAGCCAAACAGTCACATCAAAACCGCAGAATGCAGATTGATAAGCAATTTGACTACCTAAAACTCCTCCACCGGCTACTACAACTTTTTTGATATCCATTTAAATCACCAATATTTCATATAAACTATATTTTACATAAAATTAAAAAATTATAAAATATAATTCGTTGGTTTTATTATATTTTTTAAAATATTTAAAATTTTATAAACAATTCTTAAATGATTCTTAATAATTCTTTATGATATTTATCAGACATCTGAAATATCCTTTATCACTTCACCGGCAATTATCAGTCCTGCAACGGAAGGCACAAAGGAAACGCTCCCCTTGACTTTAAACTTCCTGTCCTTATTAATAGGACAATCATTGGTGTTTATAGGATGTTCTTTGGAATAGACTACCTTCAGTTTTTCAATGTTTCTCTTTCGAAGGTCCTTCTTCATTATTCTGGCAAGAGGACATACAGAAGTCTCAAAAATGTCGGCCACTTCAAACATTGTTGGATCCAACTTGTTTCCGGTCCCCATAGAAGAGATTACAGGAACATCAAGTTCATCGCATTTGCATATTACTGCAATCTTGGCCATTATGGTATCCACGCAGTCGACGGCATATGACAGGTCTTCGGTAATGATACCGGTTTCGGAATCGGCCATGTAAAATTCCCTATGGGCTTCAACATTAGCATCCGGATTGATTTCAAGAATTCTCTCCTTCATCAAGTCGACCTTATGTCTGCCGATTGTTTTTTCCGTTGCAATCAGCTGCCTGTTGATGTTGCTTTCATCAATCTTGTCAAAGTCAACTAAAACGAAGTTGCCTACACCGCTTCTGGCCAGCCCTTCACAGACATATGAACCTACACCTCCAAGGCCGAATACGGCAACCTTGGCATTTTTCAGCTTTTCCATTCCATCATTTCCAATTAACATTTCTGTTCTTGAAAACTTCTCTTCCATATCCTCTCACCAAAAAATATAATTTAATTTAATTTATATTATATAATAAATAAAAAGTTATGCCAAATCAATTCTATAAGTGATAATTTTATGATAATTGATACACATTGCCATATTTACGGCAGCGAAATGGAAAATGCTGAAGAGATAATAGAAAAAGCTGCTGAATATGGCATCCGGTTAATATTGAACGGTACTGATCCAAAAAGCAATGAAGATGTATTGGAGCTTTCAGGCAGATATGATAATGTCCATGCTGCATTGGGATATCTCTATACATTTGCAGATGAGGCAACAGAAGAAGACATTTGCCTGCTGGACAATCAGCTCAAAAGCAATGATGTGATTGCTGTAGGTGAAATTGGCCTTGATTATTATCATACAAAAGATAATATGGATAAGCAAAAAGAGCTATTTGAAAAAATGTTGGAATTGGCTGAAAAACATTCCCTGCCTGTTATAGTTCATTCCAGAAAGGCGATGCAGGACACATTCGATATATTGAAAAATCATGAAGTTGTTGGATCCATGCACTGTTATCAGGGTTCAGCTGAAATGGCACAGCAATTTATCAAATTGGGCTTCTATATTGGAATAGCCGGACCGATTACCCACACAAACAACAAGAAAATAAGAAAAATGGTTAAAAAAATTGATATTGGCCATATGCTTGTAGAGACAGATTCTCCTTACTTAAGTCCAGAAGAGAAGAGAGGAGAGATGAACACTTCACTAAACATAAAATATATAACCGGAAAAATAGCCGAAGAATTGGGCATGAGTGAAGAGGAAGTCATTGAAATCACCACAGAAAACGCCAAAAGATTATTTAAGATATAACAAATTTTAGAGATTTTCAAAAACAAAATTATTAATAAAATATGAGTTATCGTGTTAAACTTATTCTCAAATATGACTATCACTAAAATAACTTTAATAATTTATTTTTATAATCCGGCGATAAAACATTAAAAAAAAGAGTTAAATAATTTTAGAAGTAATTAAACTTCTAAAATATTATTTTTAGGAACATTAACGTCCTTTAATATAAAGAACAATTCCCATAATAATCACAATTAATCCTAAAAAGGATACTATATTGAAAGCCATGCCTATCAATTTAAAGCCTAACTTTAAAAAGAAAGGTCCTATTGCACAGAACAATAATAACAAACCTACAATAATTGCAATTATTCCACCAATTCCTTTCATTTTTTTACCTCCCTCTTTAAATAAGATATTAAAAATACCTTTCATTTAATACTATGGATATAATACTATATAAAACTAAATTTTTTTAAGTCCAAAATAGCAAATATACAACTTCAAACACAAATCTATTACTTTTGTCAAAATATATGTTCGGAAATTGCATATTATCAATGGACGAATCGGGCAAAAAACAGACTACATGAATCATTTGTAATAGTTTGGCATTGACCTCTAGTGCGGACCACCAATTTGCAGATCCCTTAATTGCGTATTTACCTGCCAATATCTGCAGTTCAGACATATTCATTGATTTTAATCCATAAATAAAGCTTATCCTCATTAATAAATAAAAGATATATATCAGTTTATTTATACATTTACACAATAAGATTAATCTGATAATTATGAACAAACTACAAAAGAACCTTTATAAACTTCTATTAGAGATAGACAACATCTGTAATGAATATGATATAGACTATTTTTTGGCTTATGGTAATTCATTAGGTGCAATAAGGCATAACAGATTTTTGCCCTGGGATGATGATATAGATATACTCATAACAAGAGAAAACTGGGACAAATTAAAAAAAGTCATTGAAATAGATGGCGTTCTACCTGAAAATCGTTCTTTTGTCCATAATGACAACACTCTTTACTATGGTAATCTTTTGGCCAGATATGTTGATGATAATACAACAAATATCCATATCTCTCAGGCGTTAGCCGCAAAAACCTGTGGCCAACAACTAGAATTTTTCATATTGGATCCAATGCCAACCGGTGAAGAAGATAAAAAGGAATTCATTGATTTATTTAGAGTATATGCTGATTTAATTTCACCTTACTTTATTGTATCCCAAAATTTGCCTTTAGATGAATGGCAAAAACACTATGGCCATTATAAGCATTATTGTGATAGGATAGATAAAGAGGGTGAAGAAAAGATATTAAATGAACTGGAAAATAAATTGCTCCATTTTAGTGAAGATGAATGTGATGAATATCATGTGAGATGGGGATTGTTTACCCATATATTTAAAAAAGAGTATTTTGATGATATTCGCTATGAAACATTTGAAGATCGCCAATTTCCAGTTGCAAAAGGTGCCGAATTTATTTTTAGATATTTCTATGGAGATGACTGGATGTATGTTCCTGAAATTTCCAAGCAGAAGACCCATTTTGCTCTTAGAAATTTGGATGTTCCATTCCATGAGTATACTGATTCTTATCTTGATAGAATTAATCAGGATGAAGTGTTTAAAAAATTCAAGAAAAATAAGCGCAACAATATGGACCTGTATTATAGAAGAAATAGACTTGATGAAATTACTGCACAGATACGTGTTAATGTTGAATCAGAACATGTATGCAATTATTTAAATGAAAAAGAGGAATATTTTGATTCACTATTGAAAGATAGAAAATATGAAGAGATATTGAAGGAGTTCAATGATTTTAGTTCCTTGCAAATGAATGATGATGTTAAAAAATATAATGTTCATGTTCCAATTTCGGATAAGAATCTCACGACTTTACTTTCATGTTTAATTGCACAAGGGAAATATTATGATGCTGATAAGTTTTTAAGAATCAGAAAAGTGCAGGATGAACCTATAAATGATGAATTGAATGAAATTTCAGACATTATTGATTTCTGCAGGCAGCTATCCGTCGCTCGCTATGATAAGCAGGATATTCAATTAGTCCAATCACTGATAAATGAATATGATTCCGTTTATCCTAATCTATTGGACATATACCGTGCAAAATTATGGATAAAAGATTTGAATGCAGAATCATCTGAGGATTATAAGGAAATGGACAATCTTTGCAATGAGATATTGGATTTATACCCATTTGATGGGGAAACAATGGCCTATCAAGCCAAGGCCAAAACAGAATGCGGACTAAAAGAGGAAGGCAATTCATTATATGAAAAGGCAATGTATTACACTAGAAACGGATTTATCTGGCAAAAAATTGAAGATGAAAGTGGTTTTAGCCGTATTGAAATAGAAAGGGATATTGTTGGGAGTTGAATAATGAAAGAAAAAATTGATATTCAATTGGAATTGCTGAGTGAACTTAATGAAATTTGTGCCAAAAATGATTTGAAGTACATTTTATTGGGTAAAAGTGCCCTAAATGGATATCAAAATAAGACTTTAAAAAATGGTTCCAGATATGTTTCAGTTGCAATGACCAATGGAGATATTGAACGATTTTGTGAAATAATAGAAAGAGATTACAGCGAAAATCGTTATGTGGAAGGAATTTTCAATAATCCATTTTTTGTCCCCTTTTATGTAACTTATGGGAATAGGAACACAACGGATTTTTATGTTGCCAACTATAATAAAAACATCAATCATGGAATCCATATTCGCTTATACCCAATATGCAAATATGCCAAAAAAAAGGGCAGAAAACTAAAATCATGGGATGAAAATCTAACAAAAAATAAGGAATATCGTGAAAGCTTTACAGATCCTGTTGAAAATAATTTTTGGAAAAAGAATGTTGAAGCTCGCCTTTATCCTCATTTTGGACGTAATGAACGTTATTATAAGCAATATAAAATATATAATGCAATCGATAAATGGGAAGATATTCAGAAATATCTAATTGCTCGTATTGATAAGAAAACCTTCTTTTCTAAAATTTTCAAAAGCACTGAAAAATATGATGTTGATGATACTCACATATTTCTGCCTAAAGACACAGATGCCTATTTCACCAGACTATTCGGTAAAAATTTCAGAGACAAGAAAATTGAAAAGCAATCACATACAAAAAGGGAAATTGTTGATACCGAGCTTGGCTATGAAGAGGTTATCAATCAAAATTCAAAACTTTTAAAGGAAGCGAATTCGATTAAACAGGAATTGGAAATAGAGATATTCCATCAAGATGATGAAAAAGAGATAGCTGCAAAGCTTTGGAAGCTAGTTCAAATGACACATAAGCAAGTTGGATTCAGACATTATTTCAGCAATTATAAAACTAATTATTTATTATCAAAAGATTTAAGCAATAAAAATGAATTTAATGAAGTTTATAATGAGTTACGTCCGGTTATTAATACATTGAATAGATATGCTGAGTATGATTTGACCTTTTCGGTAAATCCAAAAATTGATGGCCTAATAAAAGAGGTTTTAATAAAGAAAAACAATATTGAACTGTTAGATAAGATAGAAATGTTATCTCAAAAAGAATTTTTAATTGAATAAACTATGATTAACTTTTTATTTTAAAAATAATCATCATATAATTTAATAAATAGCATATCCCAATTATAATTTTAACAAATATTCAAAGATTAAATTGGAGTAGAATAATTTTTAGAAGTAATTAAACCTCTAAAAATATTTATCCATAATTACAGCTTCCAAACGTCCATCTTATTCCTTTTGTCAAAATAACCGTTCGGATTCTGCATACTGTCGGTAGACTGATTGGGAGAAAACATACTACATGAATCATTGGGATTAGTCTGGCCTTGGCCTCTGGTGCATATCATTCCAGTTGCAGCTCCCTTCAATTGCACATTTACCTGCCAATATCTGCAGTTCAGGCAAACTTCATCATAATTGACATCACCAATATTGATTCCATCGATTTCATACATTCAAATAACCCTTTTTTAGTTATATTAAAAAGTAATATCCCCATTACTGTGCGTTAACTGTAATATTATTTATAGTAACCTTATTGTTATATTTACTTGTTATAGAATAGTTTCCTGCTGATAGGTTAATGGCTAATTTTGCAATACCTCTAGCATCCGTTTTAATGTTGTATGTTTTGTTTTTTATTGTGATTTTAACTATTTGGCCGGATAACTGAATTACCTTACCTTCCTCATCAACTAATTGCACCTCATAAGATGTTCCATCCCTATAAGTCATATTAACATCTTTTGCAGTAATATTTATTTTATCGGTGTTGACAGTAATGGAATTTGTAATATTTGCTAATTCATATTTAGAATCATATATGCTGGCTTGGATAGTGTAATTTCCCAAATAAAGATTAATTGGCAAGCTCGCAATACCCTTTGAATCAGTTTTAACATCATAACATGACTCTCCAATTTTGAATTTGATATTTGCATTTGCAACTGGATTGCCATTGCAGTCTGTTAAATTAATTTTATAAGAACTGCCATCTTTGTAACTCATTATGAGATCTTCACCATATAATGTTAAAATTGCTTTATTAACGGTTAGTGTTGCATTAATAAAAGCCGAACTTAATTTGGAAGTAGCATCAAAAGTAGCATTGATTAGATATGTGCCGGGAGCTAAGTTTACAGGGAGTGATGCAGTACCATTTTTGTTAGTTAAACGGCTGTAAACTTTACCCGCAACACCTATATTAACATAAACACCGGAAATAGCATTGCCACTATCATCGCTTAAAGTAACATCCCAACAGCTACCATCATTATAAAACATGGATAACGATTCACCGGACAGATTGGTTGAAATTTTGTTTATTATTATCATCGCATTAACGAATGAAGAATTATACATATAATTCCCATTAAATGTTGCATTAATTGAATATGTGCCAGGAGTTAAATTTATAGGAAAACTAACGCTGCCGTTTTCATCAGTCACTAAAGTATATGTTTCATTTACATTAAGCTCAATTTTGATTTCTGAGTTTGAAATAGCATTTCCATCATCATCAGTCAATGTAACATTCCAGCAGCTGCCGTCATCGTAAGTCATTTCAACATCACTTGCAGTTAATGTTGAATTTTTATTTTCAAAGACAGCTTCAAGTAAATATTTTGCAAATGCATTTCCATATTGGCTGTAAGCATATTTTGTATAATGCAGGTTATCAGATGCCAAATATGGGCATGTATCCTCATTAACTATATTGTAATCCCTAGTCTTGAAATTAAATAATTCCAAATACTCACTATTTTGCCATTTTGAATATTGGCTATCTAATGCATTTTGATAATCGCATAAGGTCAAACCGATTTTGTTTGGAATGACATCCCTATTTTGTCTTATTTTGATATTATAAGAGCGATCTGAATAACATAAATCTACAAATACAACTTTTATAGGACTCTCTCCCCTGTCTACACGCATCCTACTTGCAGTTTCAATTCTATCCATAATATGATTGAATGCACCATTGAATGTTGATGTATCATTGCTGTCTTCTGAGCCCAATTCTGAATTATCAAGGTAATCGTTAGTGCCAGCTGCTAAAACGACAATATTATAGTAATCTATGGTCGTGTTAGTTATGCCTTCACTATTTTTTGCATTGTCAAGGTCTTCCCAGTTTCCAGGAAGTTCACCTAAATATACTGGATCCACCAATTCACGGCAAATACGATACCTATAGTACTTGGAGTTTAATATGTTCTGGCCGTCGATTTGACCCAAATCATGATAGGTTGATCCTGGAATTGACGGGTTATAGTAAACATTGCCCAAAAGCTGCGCCACTCTGTGAGGTATGGAAAAGATATGTCTGCTGGATGCTGATTTATAGGGTGAACCATAGGTAATACTATCTCCAAAATACAAAATCTTATAATTGGAATTATCATCAGAGTAGTTCATTAAGGAAAAACCATCATCAAAGCCACTGTATGCCATTTCGCCATTTTTAATCGCATATGCCTGCACGGAATAATATGCATTATAATCAATATCATTTAAAAGCATTGAAATAACTGCTTTATTCTTTTGATTCACTTGGCCTATAACTTCCCAATCATTTTCATTCTTTTTAAGAACGGAATAACCGTCAGCATTCGGAACATGACCCCATTTAATAGTATTGTTGTTAAGAGATACAATGCTTGGTGACTCCAAATTGAAGTCACCGTCCTTCAAGTACAATCCATAGCTAATGCTACCATCCTTGATTTCACATGCCCGAACTGTATAAAATAGTTGGTTGAAGCTTGCATCAGCAAAAGTTTTACTATTTAGTATGCTTGACAGTTCTTTTGCGGAATTGTAATAATAATCCACATAGCTATTTTGATTGGCATCAACCACAGCTATACACTTAAATTGGCCGTCACGACCTAATTTTCTGAATATGCGATATTTTGTAACATTGTCAATCTTGCTCCAGGTAACATTAGCCATCAGATTTTGAAAATCAACACTGACACTAGGAGATGCTATCAATCTTAAACCTTCAACATCATAAAGGCTATATATTATTTTACTGCCATTATTTTCTGCTATTTCTCTAACGGAATATGTATATGAACAGTCATTGCCTATATTATCATAAAATATCATTTCTTCTGAATCGGCATTAACTGTTGCAATGACATTGAAGTCTTCCGTATCCTTCCTTAAAATTTCATATGTGCTTCCAATATGGGAAACCCAACATAATTTAGCATAATAATCATCATTTTTAGGATAATATTGCAGTTTAATTAATTTAGGAGCATCCAAAATTATTGAACAATTTTCTGAGGCATTATCCATAGAATCATTTTCCAGATTATTACTTTCATTCATACCATTATTATCTGATGGAATTTCTTCGTCAGTGAAATTATTGTTGTGAGTTTCATTTTCCTTCAGGATATGAATGTTCATTTCAGTTTCATAATCTGTCTCTACGGCATTATCCACGGGCGCCTGTGAAACGCTATCTGAAATGTTTTCATACGCACAAACTGATCCAATCATCAAAAACAATAAAATAAAAATTGAAAAAATTATTAAAATTCCTTTTTTATTTCTAACTAATTTCATATTATCTTCTGTTATTAAGTTATTAAAAAATTATAAATATATTAAAATATGTAAAATATATTATATATACTAATTCATACAATTTTAAATTATTTCAGGTTTATTTAAGTCTTTAATATTTGACTGCAGATAAGTTATTTCACACTCAATCATATTAAAAGATGTAAAAAACATATGGCATTCTGGTGGTTCTTTTTTGAACAATTTAAAGATAATCAGCAGTTTTTTTCATATCTAAAGAAAAATTTTTATAATTAAAAGATACATACAACTTAATAACAATTAAATTTTGTTGATATAACTTCTTGGAGAAAATTTTTCACAAATTAAACTGTTTATTTTGTTGTGTAGAAAAAATATTTAATGAAAAAATAACATATAATATACGTTGGAGGAAAAACTATGAGTCATTTATTTACAATCGGACCCGTTGAAATGTTTCCGGAAACTTTAGAAATTGGTGGAAAGCAAGTACCCTACTTCAGAAATGATGAATTTTCACAGATTGTTTATTCTGCCAGCGAAAGTTTAAAAAGGTTATTGTTCACTGAAAATGGAGAGATTATTTTATTAACCTGCTCTGGAACTGGAGCTATGGAAGCGACTGTAATGAACTGCTTTACAAAAGAGGATAATCTCATTGTAATTGATGGAGGTTCCTTTGGTCATCGGTTTGCCGAAATCTGTGACGTTCATGAAATTCCCCATACTGTCATTAAACTTGATAAGGATGATATATTAACCCGTGAAATGATTGACGAGCTAATTAAAGATAATAAATTTACAGGCGTTCTTGTAAACTTGGATGAAACTTCAATTGGGAAATTATATGATCTTGAAATGCTCGCAGATGTTTGCAAAGAAAATGACTTAATATTAGTAGTTGATGCAATAAGTGCTTTTTTAGCAGATGAAATTAATATGGATAAATACGGCATTGATGTTGTAATTTTAAGTTCTCAAAAAGCTTTATCATTGGCTCCAGGTTTGTCAATTGTAGCATTAAGCGAAAAAATATTAGAAAGAATTAAAGATATTAATTCAAAATCTGTTTACTTTGATTTTAAAGATTATCTTAAAAATGGTGAAAGAGGCCAAACTCCTTTTACTCCGGCCATAAGAGTCATTATTGAACTTGAAGACATGGTTAAACGTATAGAAGATAAAGGCATTGAAAATATAATTAATGAAACTGGTGAACTTGCAGCTTATTTCAGGAGCAGAGTAAAAGAAATTGGATTAGATTATCCAGACTATCCTTTGTCAAATGCTGTTACTCCAGTCATATTTCCAGATGAAAACGCAGATGTTATTTATAGGGAATTAATAGATAAATACGGTTTAACTGTTAATCCGAGTGGTGGAGATTATGCAAAAACAATGTTTAGGGTTTCTCATGTTGGAAAACATTCTAAAGAGGATATAGACAATTTAATAAATGCAATGGATGAAATAATTAATTCTTAAAAAATGAGGGTTTCAATTGTCTAAAATGAACAATTTACAAAAAAATCTCTATGGATTATTAATAGAATTTGATGATTTGTGCAAAAGATATGATATTAAATATCTATTGGCAGCAGGCGCTTCATTAGGTGCTGTTAGAAATCATCGTTTCATGCCTTGGGATGATGATATCGATCTGTATATTTCTAGAGACAATTGGAATAAATTGAGGCATATTTTAGAAACTGAAGAGAATGTTCTTCCAGAAGGAAGGTCATTTGTATATAAAGAGAATACTCCATACTATTGCAATCCAATTCCAAGATATGTGAATAATCAAACCACTACAATTTATGTTTCACAATCATTACCCGCAAAAGCATGTGGGCAACATCTTGAACTGTTTATTTTTGATCCAATGCCTTTAGGAGAAGAAGCTAAAGAGGAATATTTGGATTTATTGCATGTTTATACTGAATTATTATCCCCATATTTTGTTGTAAATAAAAATGCTTCCCTTGAAGATTGGAAAAGACATTATGAGTTATATGAACATTACTGTAAGAGGGTCGATGAAGAGGGTGAAGAGAAAATCATTAAAGAATTAGAAGAAACATTACAGCAATATTCACCTGAAGATAGTGACCAATATTGCATGCGTTGGGGAATCAAGAATTATATTTATGACAAGGAACACTTTGAACTTGAAAGCGAGATGGGTCAATTTGAAGATGGCGAGTTTCCTATAGGATATTATCCTGAAGGTATTCTTAGAGTTGCATATGGTGACAGTTGGATGTATGTTCCTGAATATGAAGAACAAGTTGTTCATGGAGGATTGAAAAATTATAAAATTCCCTTTGAAGAATATACTAGCCGTTATCTTCCAAAAATGAATCGTGAGTCTGTTTTTGAGAAATATAAAATAAACAAACGCAATAATGCCAGTGTTTTTTATCAAAGAAGAGAAGTGGACATGTTAGTTGCTAAAGAAAAAGTTCTTGTTGGATCAATGCATGTTATTAGAGATTTGAAAGGAAAAGAAGATTATTTACGTTCATTACTTAATAATAGAGAGTATGATGCTATTTCTGAAAACTTAAGAAGTTTTTTGGAATTGCAAAAAACAAAAGATGTAATAAAGTATAATATTCTTGTACCCATTTCTGATATGAATCTGGCAACATATTTATTTAGCTTGATTGGGCAAGGGAAATATTATGAGGTTCAAATATTTTTAAATGTTCGAGAAATGCAGGATAAACCTTTAAATGACGAATATAATCAAATTAAAGATATGATATCAATATGTAGGGAGATATCCATAGCTCGTTATGATAAAAAGGATGTGAATTTGGTTCAATCACTTATAGACAAATATGAAAAAAAATACCCTGATTTATTAGATATTTATCGTGCAAAGATTTGGGTTATGGAAAGCACTGCCAATTCTATTGATGACTATAAAGATATTGATAGTCTCTGCAATCATATCTTATCATTATATCCTTTTGATGGAGAGATAATGGCATTTCAAGCCAAAGCAAAATTGGAATGCGGGCATGAAGAAGACGCAATGAAACTTTATAATGAATCAATTAATAATACTAGAAACGGTTTAATCTGGCAAAAAGTTGAAGACGAATCAGGAATCAGCCGTATTGAAATCGAATCTGAATTGATTAAGATGATTGATGATTAGAGATAAGTATTAAAGTATGATGATTTGACTGAATTAGAAAGAAAAATAATCGCAAGGAGGAATTAATATTTTAACCAAACATGAAATTCAATTAAAATTATTAAAGGAAATTGATTTAATTTCATCCGAAAATAATCTGCATTATTTTTTAATAGGTTCTAATTCACTTAGTGCTTATAATAATCATACCATTGATACAGGTGCAAGAATGGTTGCTGTTGTAATGCCTTCAGAAGATATTGAAATCTTTTGTAAAATTATTAAAAAAGATTATAAGGCAGATAGGTATGTAGAAAAGAGTTCTAATGATAAAGAAAATCCGCTTTTCCATATTGCCTATGGAGATAAAAATACGGCAGATTTTATTCTTACAAATTTAAATACTCACAAACAGCATGGCATTCGTGTTCGTATTTATCCGATGCGTAAAACAATTATGGATGAAATTGATTTAGAGGAACATTCAAGCATCAGAACTGAAATGAAAGCAAGTTTCAATAAGTTCATTAGAAAACACAATACAAATAGGGATAAATTTTATTTCAGATATTTCTTAAATTTTGTTAATTTTGGATATAATTTAATTTATAATTCTTATAACTATTTCAAAAATAGATATCCTAAAGCAATTATTAAAGAACATTTATTTGATATTTTTGGTAGAGATTCCCGGTTTACTGATTCCATGATTGGACTTTATGAATATATGTATTCAATCATCAATAAAACCTACTTTTTCTTTAAGAATCTGAAAAAACACCCGTTCATTGAAAATTGGGATGATTTAGAAAATTATAATGATGTTCAAATCATCAACCGGAAAATAACTGCTGAAGCATTTGATGAAGTTAATAAGGTCAATGTAGATGGGATTGATGTTAATTTATTAGGCCCTAATTTTTTCTCAGAGGTTTTTGGAAAAAATTATGAAAATAGGAAAATCAAAATCAAAGCCCCTAGAGCTTCTGCAATTTTGGATACTGAAACAAGTTATGAAAAGATTATTAAAGAACGAAAAGAAGCAATTAAAAAAATTAAAGTTATCCAAAGGGAAATCAGGAAAAAAAGATTTGAAGTAATGGAAGAGACAAGTGTTGTAAATAATGTTTTCAATCTTGTTAAAATGACAGATGCCCAGATTAAAGTTCAAAAATTCTTTGAGAGACATAGGGACTATCTGTTTTCTTTAGATATGGATGATGAAGAGGAATTTATAGAATTGTATGATCGATTGACTCCTACCATAAATTATCTAAGAAGATATTCCGAATATAATATGACCTTTTCAATTGATGAAGAAGCTGATTTATTAGTTAAAAAAGTAATGTTGAAAACGGGTGAAGATGAGTTAGTAGATAAATTAGAAGAATTGTCTAAAATGGAATATTTCATCGAATAAATAAGGTAATAAATATTTTCTAAATCCCAGTATTGGATATTTTTTTAAAAAAAATCATATTTTTGAAATTATTAAAATGATATAATTTGATAGCATTATTGAGAACATCTCCAAATTAATGAAAAAAAGTTATATAACTGATTACAAATTTAAATAATTGTTCTTAAATATTATTATATATAAAGATGGAGAAATTATAATGGATGATAAAGAATATTGGGCGAATTATTACAGTGAAAATTTAGATCCTACCAATCAATCATCATTTGCAGAATTCATTCTTCCCAAATTAACAAAAAATAAAAAATTAATTGATTTAGGTTGTGGAAATGCAAGAGACAGCTTGTATTTTTCAAGAAATGGATTAAATGTAATTGCAGTAGACCAAATAAAAGAGGAAATCGATTACTTAAATAAGAATTATAAAAACGACAACATCAATTTCATTTGTGACGATTTCACCGATTTGGAAAATTCATCCAATGAATTATTTGATAAAAAATTTGATTATATTTATTCCAGATTCACATTCCATGCAATCAATGAAAAAAAAGAAGATAAAACATTGGATTGGATTACTAATCATTTAAAAGAGGATTCATTGTTCTTACTTGAAGCAAGAAGCATTAAAGATCCAATGTATAATGAAGGTAAAAAGTTAAGTAAAACAGAAAATTTTACAACTCATTATCGCAGATTTATGCAATTGGATAAGATTGTTTCCAAATTGGAATCAAGAGATTTGGAAATCATATATCAGATTGAAGATAAAGATTTAGCAGTATACAAAGATGACAACCCTTATGTCATACGTTTAATTGCTAAAAAAAATCGTTAATTTTCTTCAAAACAATATTCAGCCATTATTTTTTCCAAAAACACTGCATGCATAGCCAACTACGCATAAATCTATTTTTAAGTGTTTATTATTAAAATATATTGATGATTTTTTTTAAAAGCTTTCCTAAACATGGCTGAAAAAAATGTCGAATAAATGACTACCAATCTTTCAAATCCTTGTATGTCATATTAACAATAAGTGGTGTTAAGCTTGGTCTTTTCTCAACAAACAATGCATATCCGTCGCTGTCTTTTTCATATTCCTGAACCAAATTGGAAGTAATCATAATCAAATCATCGCTATCCTGATTTTCATCTAAAGGATAATTGAACAAATCGGCCTTTTCTTCATTTTCATTGTCTATGACATGCTTGTCAAGCATCTTATGTGACAAGGAGGTAATCTTGAGGTCTTCTGATTCATAGTTTGAGGGCACATTCAAATTGAATAAGTCAACTCCTTCGGGAAATCCATCATTAATTATCTTTAAGACAAGTTCATGCAAAACTTTCTTTGTTAATGTAAAGTCATAATCCAGATACCATTCACCGTTTTCATCCTGTTTGTATGATGTTTTAGGATCAATGAATAGGGAAACGGCAATTGCAGGGATGCCCAGGCTGACTGCCTCAAAGGCGGCGCATACAGTTCCTGATGATGTTATGTCACAGCTTATATTGACACCTTTATTTATCCCTGTTATGACCAAATCAGGTTTCTCATCCATTACATAATCAACACCGACAATTACCGAATCAGCAGGACTTCCTGAAACAGAATAGGCAGGACTTCCATCTTCAAGTTCACATGAATTAATTTTCAAATGTTGAAACAATGAAATTCGACGCCCCACACTGCTGTTATTCCTGTCAGGAGCAACTACAGTTACATCAGCCAAATCCTCAACCGCCTGCTTTGCAGCCAATATTCCAGGTGCAAATATGCCATCATCATTAGATATTAAAATTTTCATAATGTCCAAAACCTAAAGTCTGTTATAATTAATATTTTAGGGAGTCATTAATTAAAAAATATTTCTTTTTGAACTGAAATTTTCTAACGATATGCCTAAAAATTACTTAAAAAGGGTTTATATAATAGATTAATTAAACTAAATAATAAAAATTGACTGAAAAATGTAAAGAAATCTTCAATTTGAACTGAATAATATGTCAACAATAACTTTAGATACAAAAACACGGAATTTGATACTTGTACTTTTTTTAATAGGCGTCTTTATGGGTTCCTTAGATACTGGAATAATAGGTCCTGTTCTTCCCTCAATAGAGCAAAGCTTTCACCTGACAAGCAGGGAATCCAGCTGGATATTTACGTTATTTGTAATCACATTCATGATTGGTTCACCGGTCATGGCCAAATTTTCAGACTTCTACGGCAGGAAAAAGATTTTCATTTTAGATGTTATTCTCTTCGGTATCGGATCTTGCTTAATTGCTTTTTCATTAAATATAGAATCAATATTCATAGGAAGAATCATTCAGGGTTTCGGTTGCGGAGGCCTCTTTCCTGTTGCCGGAGCATTTGTAGGAGATGCATTTCCACTTGAAGAGCGAGGAAAAGCATTGGGAATTCTAGGCAGCGTGTTCGGAATATCCGCAATCGGAGGACCATTGGTAGGTGCCGCACTGATTCCATTCGGTTGGAACTGGTGCTTTACAATCAACATACCAATAAGCATATTCTTGGTAATATTCGCATGGCACATTCTTCCAGATGCGGAAAACCAAAGAAAATTAAAAATTGATTATCTGGGAATTATTGTACTTACATTGCTTGCAATATTTTTGGCATATGGATTGAATCAAATCGACTCAAATAATTTCATGAACAGTCTATTATCTTTAAGTGTTGCACCATTTCTATTATTATTCATAGTCATAATTCCAATATTCTTAATCATAGAAAAAAGAGCGGAAGAATCAATCGTTCCCATACACATGTTGCAAAACAAAGAGATAACAATTGCATGTATCGAAACATTATGTTACGGAATAATTTACTCATCAGCAATATTTATACCGTCCCTTGTAATTCTTTCAATGGGTTTGAATGACCAATTGGCAAGCTTAATGCTGATTCCAATTTTGGGAGCCAATGCAGTAGCTGCTCCAATTCTAGGTAAAATACTTGATTCCACAGGTTCACGTAAGATTATGGCTATTGGAACACTTATAATGGCATTTGGTTTGATTGCTATTGCACTATATCCCGACAATTTCCTATTGTTCATAATAGCGGGATGCCTAATCGGCGTAGGTATGGTGACAATCATAGGTGCTCCTTTAAGATATATTGTTTTATGTGAAGCTAAACCTACAGAAAGAGGTGCCGGCCAGGCTATTGTAAATATGCTTTCCAGTGCAGGCCAATTGATTGGCGGAGCTCTCATCGGTGGGATAATCGCATCATTTTCAGGAATATTCGGTTATAAAATTAGCTTAATTTTAGCTGCATTTGTTGCGTTAATTGCGTTCATATTCACCTTGAAACTAAAAGGCCGTGACGAGCAGATAGCAACAATGAAATCAAATTTTTAAAAAGAAGAAAATTTTGTACTACAATTATGTAGTACATTATAAATTTTAATATTTTTTCAACAAATCATACAGTTCAGGAATGACCTGCTCGAACTTGACTCCATAAGTATGAGTTTCGTCACCGATTGTTTTTTCAATTGCCCTTTTTGTAAATTCACCGGCAATCTTTGCTGCTTGAGTTGGGGTTTTGCCGTTCATGGTTGATCCGACAAATGCTGAAGCAAATACATCCCCGGTTCCATGTGATACATAATCCACCTTATCATTGAATACAATATCACAGGTTTCCTCATCTTTATCCAAAACAATCATGCCCAATTGGCCTTCCTTATGTGTGTCACCCTTTAGGATTACATGCCTTTTGGTAAATTCAGACAGTTCATTTGCCATTTCCAACATTTCTTCTTTGGTAAACTCTTCCTTCCATGGTTTGTGTAAAATATAGCAAGCTTCGGTTGTATTTGGAAGAACATAATCTCCCAATTTACATAGTTCACCCATTTTATCCGCAAATTCCTGGTCGAATCCATTGTAGAATTCACCATGGTCAGCCATAGCAGGGTCAACAAATACAAGCCCGCCAGGTTTTAGTCTTGAATCGATAATATCTTTAATGTAGTCTAATTGTTCAATTGATGCTATAAAACCAGTATAAATTGCATCAAATAATATGCCTTCCTTTTCCCAATGTTTTCTGATTTCAGGCAAGTCTTCTGTCAAATCCCTAACGGTGAAATCTGTAAAACCTGCTGTATGTGTAGACAATACTGCTGAAGGCAATATTGCTGTTTCAATACCAAATGCAGAAACAATCGGCAGTGCGACTGTTATAGAGCACTGACCATAACAAGAGATATCTTGTATAGTTAAGATTTTTATAGTTTCATTCATTTTTTCTACCTAAATTTTTATAATTTTTTATTATCCTTAGATAATCATATACTTTTCTCTAAAAAGCTTATTTATATTATATAACATGCCCTATATAAAGCTTTGTAGTACAATAATGTACATTAAAGTACTTAATATTATAGTTACCTTTATATAGAATCAAAGGGAATAATATCCTAACGAACGGTTGGTAGGAATATGAATACAAAAGAAAAAATATTTGAAGTGGCATTGGACTTATTTTCTAAAAAAGGATACGATTCAGTTTCACTAAGAGAGATTGCAGATAATGTTGGAATTAAAAAAAGTTCAATTTATAGCCATTATCCTTCAAAAGAAGCCATACTTATGGACATATTTGAATATTTGACAAATCTTATAGAATATGATGAATTGCTTAACAGCGAAGATTTGAATTTGACTGCGAATAATGATATGCTGCTGGAAAATCCTGAATTGTTCTATCATAACGGTTCGGAAGCTATTAAAATGATGTTTTCACAGGAAAGAAATCTAAAGATTTGGAGACTGATATTTATTCAAATGCACCATAATGAAGCAATCAAGGAATTTTTCCAAAATGAGATACTGGTAAAACCGTTGGTTTTCTGGAAAGAATTCTTCACAATTCTAAAAGAAAAAGGAATCATTCGCCAAGACAGCAATCCAGAATTGCTTGCAAAAGAATATTATAGTTTTCCTATTTACCTGCTATTGGAAATTACCGCGAAATATGATGATATTCCGAAAAGTTCACTAGAAGACTTCTTTAACCAGACAGAAGAACATGCAAAATTCCTACTAGATAGTGTAAAGGTGAAACAATGAATAATGAGTTTAATTTACAGGATTATTTAGCCAATGGAGTTGAAATCATCATAAAGGATGCTCTTAGGGCTTCCATTAAAAATCCAAAGGAAATATTATTCTTACGCAGATTTTCAAAACACACAAGAAAAGCTAATGAAATCAGACAAAAATATGATGAAAATGGACAAAATATCCCTGCTTTTTTAATTGCAAGCATTACAAGCAGCTGCAACTTACACTGTACCGGATGCTATTCAAGGGCAAACAAAGCATGCAGTGATGATGCTCCGTTAAATCAACTTTCAGGAGATGAATGGGGCGACATCTTTAATGAAGCAAAAGATCTTGGAATCAGTTTCATTGTTCTTGCAGGTGGAGAACCAATGATCAGGGAAGATGTTATTGTTAAGGCAAGCAATTGTCCTGAAATCCTATTTCCAATATTTACAAATGGAACAATGTTCAATAATGATTATTTGAAACTATTCGATAAGAACAGAAATCTTGTTCCAATATTATCCATAGAAGGAGATGAACAGGTAACTGATTCCAGGCGTGGCGAAGGCGTTTACAGCAAATTAGTTGATTCAATGGAACTGATGAAGAAGAACAATATAATATTCGGCGCTTCGCTTACATTTACAAAAGGCAATTTATCCACATTGGTCTCAGATGAATATATCAAAAAATTGCATGATTTCGGATGCAAAGTAATATTTTTCATTGAATATGTTCCAGTTAATGGGGAAACAATTGAGCTTGCACCAAGCGACAATGAACGGGACTTGCTATTCAATGAAATAAACCGTTTAAGAAAAGAATATGATGATATGCTATTTTTATCATTTCCTGGAGATGAAAAGACTTCCGGAGGATGTCTAGCTGCAGGCAGAGGATTTTTCCACATAAATTCCCATGGAGGTGCTGAACCTTGTCCTGCGTCACCTTATTCAGACATCAACGTTAATGACACATCACTTCTAGAAGCTTTAAACTCCAAGCTATTCAAATCACTTAGGGATGGCGGTCTTCTTATGGATGACCATGAAGGCGGCTGCGTCCTGTTTGAACATGAAGCGGAAGTAAAAAAATTATTAGATAGCTAAAAAATAGAAAAATTTACTCTTTGGATTTGATGGATGTTACAAAAATTATAAACAATGAAATTAAAACCAAAGCTAATGGATTGCCTGTTGAATAAAGTGATTTAGCAACCATGTCTGAATCGTTATCATCATCTTCTGGTTCCAAAACATCAATCTCCTCTTCTTCATAGCTTTCATTGTTTAAATTAATACTGTCTGTTGTTAGGTTTGCTTTATTAATCTTTTCACCAACAGAAAGCGCTTTTACAGTGATATTTAAAAATACTTCACCGTCTTCAGCAGAGAGATTTCCAATATTCCATATGCCTGTTTTTGGATTGAAAGTACCTTTTGTTGCTGTATGCTTTATATATTCCATTCCATCAGGCAGCTGATCATATACTTTAACGTTTTTAGCAATATCCGGACCCTTATTTATAACACTGACAATCCAGACAACATAATCCCCAACATAGACATTTTCTATATTGGCATCATTATCCAATACCAAATAAGCTGAGGAATCGGTTTTTCCGTTGGATTCATTGCTGGATAAAATCTCTTCATCAGCAGTAGTTTCAAGAACATTCACATCAGAAGTGATTTCCAAAACATCTTCATTATCATCAGATAGTTCCAAGTTTGACTCTTGTGAAACGTCATCATTTACTTCCAATACTACATCTGTACTGTTGGAATCATTTGCATTTACACAAGACAATGATAACAAAGTAACCATAATCATCAAAGCTATGAAAATTTTATATTTAATTTGAAAACCTCCAATATCAACTAAATATATTTATTGTTTTTAATACATTTATAATTATGGAGATATTATGAACAAGGACATTAAAATCATAGAAGATTCTGATTTATTAATCAATGCCAGAAACCCTCAAGGAAAATTAGGCAATCAATTGATAGATAAAATGAATGTTAATCATGAAGGATTGGCAAAATGGAGTTTAAGTCATTTAGATATATCAAAAGATAATGTTATCCTGGATATCGGCTGTGGCGGAGGAGTCAATGTTAAGCGATTTTTGAAAATGACCGAAAACAAGGTTTATGGCATTGACTATTCCGAACTTGCAGTTGAAAGATCCATCAAATTAAATAAATCTGCCGTTGATGAAGGCAAATGTGAAATTATTAAGGGTTCAGTTTCCAATTTGCCCTTCAATGACAATAGCTTTGATATCGTGACTGGATTTGAAACTGTTTATTTCTGGCCGGATTTTGTAAATGATTTGAAAGAAGTTTTAAGAGTATTGAAAGATGATGGAGTCATATTCATTGCAAATGAGGCTCTTCCAAAAGAGGGTGATGAGCGCCAAAAAGAACTTATTGAATTATTGGACATGAAAATATATTCAGAAGATGAATTGGTTGAATCATTAAAAATGGCCGGATTTTCAAATGTGACCACCTATATCAAGGATTCGAAAGACTCCTTTACCGGTGAGGATGCTGAGTGGATTTGTGTAATTGCACAAAAATAACTATTTTTTACAATTTTAAAAAAGTATTTTAAAAATAACTGACATATATAATGATGTTATATTATTGAATTGGATTGAATGTTATGAGTATTGAAAAGTTAATTGGCAATACGCCAATGATAAAAGTTAATTATGAATATGAAGGAAAAAAAGGTAGCATATATACCAAACTTGAATTTTACAATTATTCTGGAAGCATTAAAGACAGAATGGCTTTCTATATCATTACAAAAGAAAGAGAAAATGGCAATCTGAAGGAAGGCCAATCAATTGTAGAGGTTACAAGTGGAAATACCGGAATTGCTTTCAGCGCAATAGGTGCCCTTATGGGACATGACGTTCATATTTACATGCCGGACTGGGTATCTCTTGAAAGGAGAAAGATCATTGAAATGTATGGTGCTCATGTTCATCTTGTATCAAAAGAAGAAGGCGGATTCAAAGGAGCTCTTGAGCTTGCAGAAGATTTCGCTGAAAAAATTGATGCATACAGACCACTCCAATTTGATAATAAGTTAAACGTTGAAGCCCAATATAAAACAACCGGTAAGGAAATCATTGATGCCATACCTGAAGTCAACGCTTTCGTGTCAGGAATCGGAACCGGCGGAACATTGATGGGTATCGGAAAAAGATTGAAGGACAACAATCCAGATTCCAAAATATTTGCCCTAGAGCCATCCACCTTATCAATCCTTAAAATGGGTATGGAAGAGGGAAGCCATATGATTGAAGGAATCGGAGATGACTTTATTCCGGGAATTGTTGAGCAGGATTTAATTGATGATATAGTATTGATTCATGACTGTGATGCAATCAACATGTCAAAAAGAATAGCTAAGGAATTAGGTTTAGGTATTGGTATTTCCAGCGGTGCAAACTTCCTTGCAAGCGTCATAATGAATAGAGATGACTTAACCATTGCAACCGTTTTTCCGGATGACAACAAGAAATACATTACAACAAAGCTGTCAGAACCCGTTGATGAAGACTCTAAACTAATTTCAAATAAAATAAAGCTTCTTGGCTTTGAAGTAATATAAAGCATTACTCTTTTTTAAAAAAATTGATAAAATATGAATATTCGAAAAGCGGAAATTGGCGATTTAAGCAAAATCATGGATATTTATAAAATTGCACAGGATTTCATGATTGAATCTGGAAATCCTAATCAATGGGGGCATTTTTACCCTAGTGAAGATTTAATTAGGCAGGACATCAAAGAGGAAGTTTGTCATGTGATATCTGATGATGAAGATATTCATGCTGTATTTGCACTTTTCAACGGTTCAGAACCAACTTATGAATACATTGAAAATGGCGATTGGCTCAATGATAATGAATATGTAACTGTGCATAGAATCGCAAGTGACGGAAAGCTTCGAGGCATATTCAAGTTCACTATCGATTACTGCAAGAGCATATCAGACAACATAAGAATTGACACCCACAGCAACAATTTAATAATGCAAAAGCAGATTGAAAAAAACGGATTTGAAAAATGCGGAATCATATATGTGGCTGACGGGTCTCCAAGAATTGCCTATCAATGGTCAAAAAATTAAAAAAAAACATAGAAAGTCTATGTTTAAAATTTATAGTGAATATTGTGCAACTTATACAAGCATACTGAACTGCTTGATGGGAATGCATAAATCATATAATCCAGCTCTTCAAGGGTTATCTTTTTGTTGATGATGAATGTAAACATGTTTGCAACGTTTTCTGCATCCGCAGCGTAAATTTCAGCACCAACTATTTGAAGATCCTTGTCAACGATTATCTTTGCCTCAGCGGTCAAATCGTTTTTGAGCTCCAATGAATAGGACCTTCCATATTTGATTGTGTGAACATCATATTCATCGCTTTCTTCTGCAACATAAGCAGGCACTCCGACAGTAGCTATTCTAGGTATTGTATAAGCAACAGCAGGAACAACAGGATATGTTATTGCATCAGCCTCACCCAGCAATTCCTTTGCGAGATATTTTGAGTGGTGAATGGCAACTGTTACAAGCTTTGCGATTCCAGTATCGGCAACATCCCCTGATGCATAAATGTTAGGCACTTCTGTCTGTAGATGGTCATTAACCTTAATTCCCTGCTTTGTATATGTCAAGCCTACATTTTCAAGGCCAATGTCTTCAACGTTAGCAGTCCTTCCCATTGCTGCAATGACGTAATCTCCGGTCAGGCTCAAACCGCTTTCGCAGTTCACGGTAAACCCATTTTCATATGCTATGTTGTCTATTTTTGATTCAGGATCTCTTAAGAATTCATCTGAATTTTGTGCGCAAGCCACGTTCAAAACTTTATCTTCAGGATTGTCGATTTCTATATTGCTTATTACTTCTTTGACTTGCTCATTGAAATGGAAATGAATATTTTTCTCCTTTAATAATTCAATTACATTCTGCACATATGGCTGGTGGAAGTATTTTAAGGCCATATTTCCTCTGATTATCACATCAGCCTCCAATCCTGCTTCGGCAAGTATAGATGCAAATTCCATACCTACAAAACCAGCACCAATAATTATGGCATGTTTTGGAAGTTCATCAATATCCAAAAAGTCAGTACTATCATGGAGGTATTCCCTACCTTTAATATCCGGAATAACCGGCTTAAGACCTGTACATATAACGATTTTGTCAGTGGTGAACTGTTTTTCTCCCACTTGGACGGTATGCTCATCAATGATGATTCCCTTTCCATGTGCAACATCCAAATTATATTCATCGAATTTTCCGTCAAGAAATGTTGACATTCCGGCAATCCGTTTTCTTTTAAATTTCATCAAATCTGGCCAGCTGACTTCAAAATTGCCTGATTTTCCAACGCCTTCAAAATTGTCTGCCAATGCTTTGATTTCATAAGGAGCATCCAATAAAGCTTTTGAGTTGCAGCCCCTATTTGCACAGGCTCCACCATATAAGCTTTCTTCAACTATTAATATTTTAAGCCCGGCTTTTCTTAAAAACCGTCCTCCTTGCCAGGCTGCATTTCCGCTTCCAATATAAACGACATCATAATCCATGTTTTAACCTCTACGTTATCTTTGTACAAAATTGTATAAATCATTTATGAAAAAAATTTATTATCATTTTTTTAAAAAGGAAAGCATAATATTTATATTTAATTAATTATAAAGAAAAAATGAAATTGACTGGTGATAAAATGAAAAGAAAAACAGTTATTTTGATCATTCTGCTATTGATTATCGGCGGGATAGTTTATTTCGAAACTCACAATTACAATGAAATAACTTATACAACATTAGCCAATACCAGCATTGGAACTGTTGAAGTGGGCATTTCAGGAAACGAAAATGCGAGCAAATGCATTGCTTTAATAACAGGCATTCATCCAAGAGAAACATTGTCAATAGAACCTGAAATTCAAGCAGCAAGAGAATTTGGCGGTGATGACGTTAAAATAATCAATTATAAAGTGACAGTGACCCAAAATCCTGAAGACTATAATGAAGGAAGGGCAAACGGAGAAAGCCTGGTTCATGATTACGTGAATCCTCATGTTACATCATCTGATGCCGATGCAGTGATTATCAGTCATTCACATAACCCAAATTATGGTGAAGGATTTTATCTTGCAACCCCTGAAATGGACAGCGCATCTGTAGGCATAGCTCAAAAAATTAGCCAGACAAGCGATTTCAACTATTATCCGGTTACAGGAAATGAAACTTATAAGTCAACTTCAGCCGTTTTGGTTTCAAAGCCTATTGCACAGGCAGGCTATCCTACATTCGTATATGAAATACCTGAAGATATTTGGGAATTTACTGCCACCTGGAAAACAAAAGAATTATTTAATTTAATTGCTCAAAATATTTAACTACATGTATAGCAATTAATTTACTTTATTATTTTTTCTATTACTAATTAATTTAATTATATTTTACTTATTATAATATTACTTTTAAAATGATTACTATTAAAATAATCAGCCATCTTTTTATTTATTATCATAGCAATTTTTATCCTAAAATCCCAACAATTAATTATATATCTAATAAATTGAAAAATTATTATTGAGAAATTAATTTTATGAGGGATAAAATGATAGTTGAATGCAATAACGAAGACATCACTTCTGTTTTTGATTATATCGGTGAAGATTACGGGAAATGTTTATACATTTACATTGACTTAAAAAAATACGGCATCGATGATGAAAACTTTAACGTTTGGATTCAATATAATGAAAATGAAGATATCTGCGCTATAATCAGCGAATATTATGGAGGAATCCAAATATACAGCAAAGAAGAGGATTTCCTAGTTGATGAAATTGTTGATTTCATTAAGCAAAAAGATCCTAATGTTTTCTTTTCAATCAAACCGAATATCGATAAACTTAAAGTTCATTTTCCTGAATATGAACAGGAAACAGGCATTGTTGGTGAATTGAAAGAACTCAAATATCCGCCAAACATTAAAGCATATTCAGCACCACTTGATGAACTCAAAGAAATCGTTGAAATAATCGCTGAAGATGAAGACATTGGAAAGCCATACGGTTTTGATTCATTATATGAACAGTACTGCGAAAGAAAAAAAGATAATTTCGGACGTAATTTTGTTTTACGTGATGATGATACTCATGAAATCATTTGTCATGCCGGAACATATGCCGAACTTACAGAATTGGCTGTAATCGGAGGAGTAATCACTTCAGTACCATACAGAGGCAAAGGATTTTCTAAAGAAACATTGTCATCCCTATGCAGTGAACTGAAATCCGAAAACAAAAGAATCTTTTCATTCTATTATATACCCCCTGCTGAAAGAATGCATGTTGGTGTAGGTTTTGAAAAGATAGAAGACTGGTCAAAATTAGCAAAAATGTAGGATTGACTCCTACATTAAATTATTTATTCTACAAAATACTTTTTTTTGGATATCTTTTCAATTCTATTAATCAAATCCTCTTTTTCAAGTTTAACCAATACCCTTTTAATCAAATCCATTGATTTAGGTTCAATCGGGAAAGTCATTCCATATTTAGAGTACCTATTCAAGCTTCTGATAACAGGTTCCAATTCATCATATAACTCTTCAAACTCCTGTTCATCATCCAAATCATAAGTCAACAATCTATCTATATTCTCTTCAAAGAATTCCTCATATTCCAGTTCCTTGCCGGTCATCTTAACTAGATTCCAAACCTTCTTAACGGTTTCCTTTTCATGGCTGACTTTTCGCCTTCCCCAAACAAGCTCCTCATGTGTTGATCTGATTTCCGTTAAGATAGATTGTGTTTCGCTTAGAATTTGTTCATAACCTATTTCTGTATCAACAATTGCACGTTTTCTTGGAGGTTTAGGTTTAATTTTAATTTCTTTGAAGTCCTCACCATATATTTCGCTAAATAATGCATCTGAATCTTTAAGCAAGTTAACTTCAATGCCATCAACTTCAACTCTTTGAAAGTCAAGAAAATGTTTGCTGCTAACAGTTTTATTGATAAATCGGACCTTTGAATAATTCTGAATATCTTCCCATTTGTCAATTGCAATATTCCTTTTTACATTATTATAATATCTTTTTGCGCCGCCTGTTATTTTATATGCAAAATTTAAAGCGCCAAATCCTGCTTTCATATACCAGAATTTTTTATTTTCTATCCTTTTGCTTGAAAATTTACGGAATTCCCTTTCTTTGGATAATCTTGAATCCCATCCAACAATCGGTTCACCATCAAGAGTTTCAGCTTTAAAGATAGGATATAACCTTATGTGAATTCCATGATGGATATTACGGTTTAAGGCAACCATATGAAAATCAGTGGTATTTGTATTCCCGTAAGTTACATAAACGGGTAAGAAATTAGGATTATTGAAAATTCCTTCAACGTATCGGTTGGAATTGTTTTGCTTTTCAATTATCTGGCAAAACTTATCAATATCTCCTTGTGCCATTCCAACGGCAACAATTCTGGAAGCATTTCTAATTGTATTATTAAGATAAGCGTTCAATGAATTAAGTCCAATTAAAAAATATTTCAAATTATTATCTTTACAGATTTCATCTAATTCCTGAAGCAATTCTAATTGAATATCCTGCTTAGTTTTCATTGTTAAACTCCTCAATTAAATCACGTTCAATATCTAAACGACTAATTCCAGATTCATCTTCAACCTTTTGCCAGATTAAACCGTTTCTAGTATTGTGAATGGCTTTATCATATAATTCCATTGCTTCTTTTTCAAAGCCACATTCCATTTTGGCTTTAGCTTGAATCGCCATTATTTCACCATCGAATGGATATAATGACAATGCCTCTTCACATAAATCATTTATAATTTCATAATCCGGTTTAGATCTTGCATCATTCTCTTTAACCCATATCCTTGCACGGAAACTATCAAGCAGGTCAGAATATTTGCTTTCATGTTCATCTAAAATAGATTGGACCAGACTACAGTCTTTTCTGTCATAGCGTGCAACAGACAGTTCTCTGCAATACACAACTAAATTCTCTATTTCAATCAGTTCATCGGACAATGGCTTATCCTGCAGCTTACGAATGCTTAGATACTTATTGACAGCATAATATTTTCCCTGTTCGATTAGTCCAAACAACAATGTTGCAAGATTTTTATCGGAAATTGGAACCATGAAATTGAATTTCATGACATCAGGAATTAATTGTATTGAATTATATATTTCAAATTCTTCAATTAATTTTTCATAATCTTTATTTTTTAATAGGGAGCGTAAATAATCCTCTTTTCCTTCAAGACTTTTTTTAACATGAATGGAACCAACGGCGACTTTTTCCTTTGCAACCAACATGTCAACCTTCTTACGAGTATAGAACATGCTTGCGTTATTACGTTTATTCTTGATAAATTGTGGAAATACTGTTTCCCTATTGATTTTAGGAAGGTAACGTTCAGTATAATCAGTGAAAGGTCTTGAATCTTTTAACCCATTATGAGATATTTGTTCTTCAAATTCAGGAATATACATCCAGCTATCTCCATAAGCAACCCTGAGGATGCATTCAGTATTTGTGCCGATAGGGAATTTTCTTCCTTCAAATAGGCCAGGTTCGCCTTCTTCAAAAAGTTCCTTATCATAAATGTAATTTTTAATTCCCCAGCGCATGCAATATTGGTCGCAATCTTCTATATCATATTGCTGCAATGTTTCTTCCAATTCTTTCAGCACTTTTTCTTCGCCTTCCTTATCGACTCTTTCACAATAATGAACATATAAGTCATAATGCCTTTGCCAATCTTCCAGAGAGGCATTTTTATTTACAATAAAATAAGGGGATATCAATTCAGTATATACATGCAATAAGTCAAGATATTCCTCTTTTGCCTTTTCTCCTTTTGGCATTGGATCAAATATGAATAACTCTAAATGTTGTCCGCATGATTTGCCCGGAAGAGCTTGTGAAACGTATATTGTGGTTGTGTCGTTTTTGATGTATCGCGGAAGTGGATTACAGTAATACTTGGTATTTTCCTTATAAACAAGAGACCTTCCTTCAGGCAGGAAATCCTCTTCTGTTTCATAAAGATGTCTAAACTTATTCCAATTATCTCTAGTGATATATAAATCTATATCATCATCCCATGGAAGAAAACGACGATTTCTGACAGCTCCCAAAGATGCACCGGCCGCCAAAAGATATTTAATATCATGCTTTTTGCAGATTTCATCGAATTCTATTAGCAATTGGAACAGATTTTCCTGTAATTCATTCATTTGATTCAATCAGATTCTCTCCTAACTTACTCTTTTGAATTTATAATTTCATCTATTGCTAAAATTAGTTCCTCTGTCTTTTCAATGGAATGATTACCTACATGTGAAACTCTAAACATGGTTTTTGCAAAGTCCCCTCCGCTTGGATTTACAGTAAATCCATAATCATCAATTAATCTTCTGTATATCACATCGGCATTTTCATCAGGAAAAATTACTGGTGTGACTGCATTTGATAGGGGATATGACGGATATTCCAAACCAATTTCATTAATTCTTTTTCTGAAGTATAATGCTATTTCTTTAGTTTCAGCAATGATATTATCAATGCCCTTTTCCTCTATACGTTTAACCATGTCTTCAAGCTCAATAATTAACCTAACAGCTGGAGTGAATGGGGTTTGACCTCTTTCAGCATTTTTCAAATGATCCTTAAAATCAAAATAGATGGATTTGGAGTCGATTTCATCAACTCTTTTCAACATTCTTTCACTCAAAGAGACAACTGATAAACCAGGAGCCAATGATAAAGCCTTTTGTGAACTTAATATAACTGCATCAATTCCATATTTGTCCATGTTAACTTCATCTGCTAAAAAAGCGCTGATTGCATCAACGACAAAAACAAGGCCTTTTTCCTTACATAATTCTGACAACATGTTGATATCATATAACTGTCCGTTTGAGGTTTCATCCAAATTAACAAGCAATCCTGTGAATTCTTCATCACCGATTACCTCATCAATCATGTCTCTTGTCAATGTTATGCCATGCTCCACTTTAACCGCTTTGAATGGAATTTCATGAACCTCACAAATTTGAGTAAATCTGTGGCCGAAGGAACCTCCCTCAATGACTAGAAGTTTGTCCTCTTTTGTAAAACAGTTCATGATAGTTGCTTCCATGGCACCAGTACCAGAACATGTCAGTAGAATAACCTTGCCCTTTTCATTGAATAGTAGCCTGTTTAATCCCTCACTAGCGGATAAAACCACTTGTGAAAATTCATCATTTCGGAAATATGGCACTTGCTTTCCACCAATTTCCAATGTTTCAGGGTACATTTCTACAGGCCCTATTGTAAATAAATGACTCATTATAAACTCTCCTAATAAAAATAATTATTTTTCAGCCTTTTTAACGTCTTCCAATATTTCCACGATTTTTATGGATTCATCTTCAAAGATACTTTTTGAATTAATTCGATTATTTGATAACATTGATGAAAGTTCCCTTATCAGGTATTTGAATCCATTGCCTTCAAAGTTTGTAGTGTACAATTGAACATCACTTGATCCGGGAGTATGCAATTCAAAGCTTTTACTTCTCCACCAATCTCCCTTCATGCGAATTGTACCTTTTGTTCCTATGATTTCCAATTGATTATCAACACGAATAGTGTTACCGACATTAATTACTGCTCTTCCATTAGGATAAACGAAATTCATTGAAGCAAATTCAATGTTATCACCGTCTTTGGATACATTGAAATCCGCTTTTTCATAATCCAAACCCATAATCTTCAACATTGGCAATAGGGTATAAACACTTAAATCGTAAAACAGGTTGCTACGACTTTCATCATTTTTTGAAATTGAACAATTGAAGCTCAATATATCTCCAATCAATCCTCCCTGTGTCATCCACAATAGTTGATTGAAAACATAAATATGAACCATTTTAATATTTTCCATTAAAATTAAATTCTTTTCCTTGGCTAATGAGATTAATTCTTTTATTTCATCTGATTTGAATGTTGCAGGAGGGTCATATAATACATGTTTTCCAGATTCTAACGCTTGGCGAATATAATCATATCTCTTTGAAGTAGAGCAACGGACATAAATAATATCTGATTCCTCGACCATATCCATATAACTGTCGAATGAATTTTCTATGGCATATTTTTCCTGTAAACTTTCTAAAACATTGTCATCATCAGAGCATACATTTTTCACTTCAAAGCCATTTACCAATTTTGCTTCCTTAACTATTTGGTTATCGTCTACTATATCACATATCATCCCAATATCATAATGGCCAAATGTCTCTTCTCTAATTTGAGTGCTGGAAATGCCTTTTGTCCTCTCCAAATATATCATTTCACAGTATCTTGACAAATGGTCGAATTTGCCCCTCCAGTCATCTCCAATTACAAAGGCATCAATATTATATTTAATTATATCTCCAATCTTCTGACCGAGATATTCCTCAACGATAATTTCATCTGCAAAACCAGTTTTTAAAACATTTTCGATTCTTGTTGCCAGTGAATCATGAACATTTAATTTTCCACGCCCAATGTCATAATTTTCACCAGTGACACCAACAATTAAATAATCACCATGCTCCTTTGCCCTTTTTAAGATATTATAATGACCTATATGAAACAAATCGAATGTTCCATATGTAATAATTTTTTTCATTTTTTGTCCTCTCATCATCAATGTAAAAGAAAATTTAACTTAATTATATTTTAGTAATTAAAACTATTAAAAGTTACTCTAAAAAATAGCAAAATAACATCTTTAGAAATGAATAAAAAATAATGTTTTTATTTAATTATAAAAAAAAGAAAATAAGAATAGGTAATTAGAATGATATTCCAGAATAAATTCCCTTAAGGGAGAATGATTTGGTATTCCAATTAACTACACTTCCAACTGAATTTCTTGAACTTGTTGCATCAGCAACTGTCCATGTATTTCCAATTAAAACCTGTGTCCAAACATGGCCGTAAGTACTGCCGCTTGAGAATCTGCAGGTTCCATGAACATATCTTGCCGGTAAATCAGCAGTTCTAAACATTGCTACAAGCAAATGTGAGTGATCGACACAATTTCCAGTCTTATGGGACAATGTACCTGTTGCACCATATCTTGTATCGTAATAGAAACTGTATGATACTGTATCCCTTACGTAATTAAATATTGCAACCGCTTTTTCCCTGTCAGTTTTCAAATCTTTAGTTAAAGATGTAACAATCTTCTTGATTGTAGAACTGTTCACTTGACAATTTGTGGAAGACTTAAGATACATTGATAAATCGCTGACTGTATTCTTTTCATTTAAACCGGATCCTCCTTGTGATGAACCATAACCGTAGTTAATAACCACATAATTAGGCATACGCTTTTCAGCCTTATAAAATGCTAATATTCTTGAAAATGAATCGACAACTTCTGAATATATGATTTTACCAACAGCTGAAGAAGCATAGTTAGGAGCAAATTTATTGGTTTTAATATAGGTTGCTATATTATTTGCAACAGCCACATATTTTTCCATGTATAAATTTTTTGAGTTAATATTATCTCCTGAAGGATTCTTAGGAGCTGCAACATCTGGGATATATTCAATATTATTGGTTTTTGAATTTCCTATCTCATTTATAGCTTCGCTCATTATGTATAAGAATTCAGGAACTGTAAATGTAAGACTTCCAACATTTACTGTATTCGGAAACTTATTGTTGCTGTCATAGTAGTTTTTAAAGTTGGTTGCCGCAGTAAGCACTTCATTTAAAGTAACTGTCTTAGGAGCAACCACGGTCAGTTTTGCAGATCCGGAACTGGCCAGATTAAGATTATCCCCTTCAAATTCATATGAAACTGAATAGCTTCCGGCAGGTAAACTTACACTGAATTTAGCATATCCATTAGATGCAGTTTTAGCTGTGTATGTATTGGCTTTGACAGTCAATTTGACAGTAGCTCCGCTGATTGCTTTTTTGCTGGAGTCCAATAACAATACATTCACATATTGAGATCCTGAATTTAGGGAAGTTTCACTTTTCCATGCGAGGGAAGTGGAAGTTCTTTTCTTAACTGTAATTTCAGTTGACCCATTGACAGAGTCAATTTTTGAATCTTTTGCATTAGTATACTTTATTGTATATTTTCCAACAGCAAGATTAATAGGTATTGAAACAATACCATTGCTATCTGTAGTTTCTGTATAAGTATTGCTTTTAACTGTGAGAGTGACTTTCTTATTGGCCAATGGAATAGAACCTGATGTTAAAGCAACTTTAAAAGGTATATTTGAACCTTTACCGAAAGTTGTTGTACTTTTTACTGTAAAAGTAGGTGTTTTACTTGGTATAATAGTTAATTTACTGGATGTGCTTGACGCTTTGTAAAAATTATTTCCTGCAAATTTATATTTGACTGTGTAAAACCCTTCTTTTAGTGAAGGCAATTTGAGTTTTGCAATACCTTTACTGTTTGTTTTTGCGTCATATGATTTTCCATTGACAGTGAATTTGATTATTTTACCAGCACCTGGAGCATACCCAAATTTATTGAGTAATTTAACGCTTATAGTTTTAGATTCACTTTTGAGGAAAGTGTAGGCACTAGCAGTTAAGGATGATGTAGTGGATTTGACAACTTTGATTGTTTTAGTTTTAGTCAAACCGTCAACATTATATGAAGTTATCTTATATGTGCCAACTTTCAATGATTTTAAAGATAAACTTGCCACACCATTTGAATTAGTCTTTTTGGTGAATGTCTTTCCATTAAGTTTGAATTTTATGTTTTTGTTAGCTAACGCTTTTCCAGTGCTTTTAAGAAAAGTAGCGTAAAATTTTCTACCGTCTGTGTAGACTTTTGATATATCCTTAGCACTAATGGTTGATAAAACCTTTATGGTAGTTGTAAAGCTATATCCTGTTTTAGGATTAGTTGTAACAGCCTTATATGTCCCTGGTTTGAGACTTTTAATGGATAAGGTCGCAACTCCATTTGTATCGGTTTTTTTAGTGAAAGATTTACCATTTAATGTAATTTTAACATTAGTATTTTTCAATGCTTTTCCATTCATATCAAGGAACTTTGCTGAGTATTTTGCGGTTCCTTTGTAGTATTTAGTAATGTCTTTTGAAGTGATTGTTTTTGATTTGTCAATTGTTGTATTAGAAGCAGCTAATACGTCGGCATTATTTTCACTTTTCAGTAAAGAATTACTTTCAGCGTCAGTTGATAAAATATCTGAATTATCAGATTTTAGAATATTGTCATTAGATGAATCATCATCAACAGCTGAATTATAAACAGATACATACGTGTCATCCTGTGCTACAGCATATGAATCCGTAGTATTTACTTCACTTGCATGAATAGTGCTTACCGATAATGCAACAATGAGCACCATCAAAACAGTGAGTAATAATTCTCTGTTCAAAATATTTTCCTCCATAACAGATTATTTTTAATATATTGTGATTTTATTCTCACCTTATAAGTAAATATTTAAAAAATCTTATATAAACCTTTTTATTTACCATACTTAATTAGATGAGTTTAATTTTAAAAAATAAGGATTAAACTTTATGAAAATTTAAAATTAAGCTTAATTATACTTCAATTAAACTATAAAAGAATTATAATTTATGAAATTATTTATTAAGCTAATTCAATATATGAAATTGAAAACATTAATCGAACAAACATCAATAACATATCCTATAAGCTTAAAATCAAGCATATATCAATAAATGGAATATTATTAAGAAAAATAATAAAATTCGCTTTAAAAACTTAAATATTCCTAAAAAAAGAATTTTTAATCAAATTTGATTTTTTATATAAAAAATAATTTTCATGTGCAGAAATAAGCATTATTTCTTAAGAAAATATTAAAAAATTATTGTAAAAATAAAAAAAAGATGAATTAAAATTTAAAGATGTCTTTAGCCCAACTAACTTTGGCTTTAATTTCTTGTGCTTTTAATTCATAAGTTTTATCTGTTTCCCCATAATTGTCATCCAATACTTCAGCTTTGCCATCAACATCCAATGAAGTATCTTTAATCTTACCAAATAATCCAATCTGTTCATCTGCAATTGATTCAATTTCAGGCAATGTTTTTTCCTTCAATTCGAATAATGTATCAATAGCTTCACCGATTGTAACTCCATTTTCCTTTAATAATTTTACTTTCTCTTCCTGTTCAGGTGTCAACTCAATTTCCATTTTGCTCATAAAATTTCCCCTGTAAAATAATTAATACTATATATTATTATTTTCATTTAAATTATTTTCTAGAAAAAATATTGTTTCATTTTTAACTGTTTCAAAAGAAACAATTATATGCTATAAAAGAATAATAGTTATACAGGTGAAAATATGGAAGATGAAATTTTTCAAGGTATAGAAGATAAGTCCCCATTTGTGGCATGGATTCACAATATTTCACTAAATCAGCAAAAGTATATGAAATCAAAATTTTCTAATTATGATTTTGGCCATGACATACGCTACATCATGTTCATTTATGACCACCCCAACTGCTCACAGGAGGATCTGGTGAACATGTTCTGCCAAAGTAAGGGAAACGTTGCCAAAATACTGAAGAAATTTGAAAATGAAGGATATATCAAAAGGGAAGTCAATCCTGAAAACAGACGCAAATACATGTTGAATGTAACCGAAAAAGGCAAAATGTTAGCACCAAAATACCGGCAGTTTGCTAAAGACTGGGAAAAGGAAGTAGGGATAACAGACGAAGATGACTTGTTGAAAGAAAGACTTAAAGAAATAGCCATTAAAGGCATGAAGATTATTGAAAATAAATAAAAGAGATGATGATAATGAAAATGGATTCTGAAACATATGTAGTTTTCGTTGCATTCATAACATCATTTTTTGCTGTATTCTTATCAGCGGGAATTGTTTTGGGCGTTCCATCAATTGCAAATGATTTTGGAATGAACAACATTATTCAAAATTGGATTCCTACAATAGCATTGCTTGTTATAGCTGTATTCACCCTACCAGCAGGTCAGATTTCGGGTAAATACGGTGTTAAAAAGTCTTTGATTGCAGGACTAATTATTTTTATAATAGCATCAGTCGGCGGAGCTCTATCCTTTTCAACAGAATCATTCTTATTTTTTAGGGTGCTTCAAGGAATAGGCATTGCATTCTTGAATGTATCTGCAATGGCAATGGTCGTGCAAGCCATCAAACCACAAAACAGAGGAAAAGCTTTAGGATATACTGTTACAGGCATTTATCTTGCAGGATCACTATCTCCCGTATTCTGTGGATTTTTAGTATATAATTTCGGTTGGAGATCAATGTTTTATTTTGTATTGCCGTTTTTAGTACTTTGCTTAATATTGATTATGATAAAAATTCCTGGAGAATGGAAAACTTATGAAAACAGCAAAATCGACAGTATAGGATATGTTCTATACGGAATTGGCATTCTATTATTCATTTATGGATTTACAAACTTAATGAATACAATGGGAATAATCAGCGTTGCAATTGGTACAATCCTACTGCTCATTTTTGCATATTATGAACTTAAGGCTAAAAGTCCAGCATTCAATATGCATCTATTCAAAAATATGAAATTCACTTCATCAAATATTGCGGCATTATGCAGCTATCTTGCCATTGCAGCAATAACCACCATATTGAATTATCATTTCCAATATGTGAGGGGATGGAATGCACAGCTTTCAGGATTAATTCTGATAATCACACCAATAATCATGGCAATTATGGCGCCTAATGCAGGTAAGCTATCAGATAAGATTCATCCGCAAAAGCTGGCTGCATTGGGAATGGGCATTGCAACAGTAACACTATTGATATTGATATTTTTAGATGCCAATACTCCACTTTATCTTATTGTTATAGCCATGATACTTCAGGGTATTGGAATGGGATTATTTACAACTCCAAACACCAATGCAATTATGAGTTCCGTTCCACCAAACGAAACCCCAAATGCATCTGCGGCCCAATCTGCAATGAGAACCATTGGTCAAACTATGAGTCTGGGTCTTTTAACCCTCGTATTTGCTTGGATGATGGGAAGTCTTAAACTTTCTTCAGAATATGCTGCTCTGATAGTTCAAAGTTCACAATTGGTCTGTTTGATATGTACAATAATTTGCATAATAGCTATTTTTGCTTCACTTGTAGGCATTAAATCAAAAGATTCATTTAATTTAGAGAGGTAAGATTATTTAAAATTTAATTAATAGAGAGGGAAATCATGAAAATAGAATTTGAAACATATGTTGTATTTGTATCATTTATAACATCATTTTTTGCAGTTTTCTTGTCAAATGGGATAATCATTGGTGTTCCCGCAATTGCACAGGACTTTGCAATGAATAATGTTATTCAAAATTGGGTGCCGACAATATTTTTCCTTGTCGTAGCGGTATTCACAGTACCGGCCGGACAGATTTCAGGAAAATTCGGTGTTAAAAAATCATTGCTAGCAGGAATCCTTGTATTCCTATTTGGGTCTATAGGGGCCTGTCTTGCATTTTCAACAGAATCATTTTTAGTTTTTAGAATGATACAGGGTGCAGGAGTAGCATTTTTAAATGTATCAGCTATGGCTATGGTAGTACAAGCGGTTAAACCGCAAAACAGGGGAAAAGCATTGGGTTTTACAGTGACTGGAGTTTATCTGGCAACTTCACTTTCACCGGTAATCTGCGGATTTTTAGTGCATAACCTCGGCTGGAGATCAATGTTTTACTTTGTTATTCCATTTTTAGTATTGTGTATCATATTGATGCTTACAAAAATACCTCAAGAATGGAAGACCTATCAACATGACAAGATTGATAAAGTAGGATCTATACTATATGCCATTGGAATCTTATTATTCATCTATGGATTCACCACTTTGATTACATCAACAGGTAAAATATTAACCGTTGCTGGAATTATATTGCTAGTAATATTTGGTCTCTATGAATTGAGACAGAAATCACCAGTGTTCAACATGAACCTGTTTAAAAACAAAAAATTCACATCCTCAAATGTCGCAGCATTGTGCAGCTACTTGGCGATTATGGTAGTTACCACAATTCTGAATTACCACTTCCAGTATGTAAGGGGATGGGACGCACAAATGTCCGGAATGATATTGATTATTACACCAATCATCATGGCAATCATGGCTCCGAATGCAGGAAAACTATCAGATAGAATACATCCGCAGAAATTAGCGGCAATTGGTATTGGAATAGCTGCGGTGGCACTGGCAATACTTACATTCCTAACCGGAGATACACCAATCTATATTGTGATATTGGCTATGGTCCTGCAGGGTATTGGAATGGGACTATTCTCAAGTCCAAATATGAACGCTATCATGAGTTCAGTTCCTCCAAAGGACGCTCCGACAGCATCAGCTTCTCAAGCTACAATGAGAACAATCGGCCAGACCATGAGTTTAGGTCTTTTAACTCTTATATTCGCTTGGGTGATGGGCAGCTTGGAATTGGCTCCTCAATATGCTTCCATGATTGTGCAGGCATCACAAACAATCTGTTTGATTTGTACAATAGCATGCATCCTTGCTGTATTCGCTTCATTGGTTGGTATAAAATCCAGCGACAAATTCAATACTGAAAGGCCAAACTGATTAGTTATTCATTTAACTAATCCCCTTTCCTTTTTTTAATTAATCTGATATAATTGAAAAATAATGATATGATTTATATAATCATCAAAATGTTTATTCGATGAAATACTCTTTTTTAGACAACTCTTTTAAGGTAGAAACCAATTCCTCTTCACCGATCTTAATTAATACATTCTGAATTAATAAATCAGCTTCCTCATCAATTGAAAAAGTCATACCCTCTTGAGAGTATCTTCTTAAAGTGTTTATAATAGGACGCAGTCTATTATACAATTCCATAAATTCTTCCTCATTATCCATATCCAGTGAGAACAAATACTTCCTACGCCTTTTAAAGTAATTTTGATATTTTATTTGAGAATCAGTCATTTTAACAAGCTTAAAAATCTTGTTAACAGCAGTTGTTTCTTCTAGTACTTCATATCTTGTTTTCCTAATCTCTCTTTGGATAGCTTTAATTTCATTGATGTTATCTTTTCTTTCATTGAGAATCTTTTGATAGCTTGTCCCAGTATCTAAAACCGCTGTAGATTTCAGCGGCTTGAATTTGATTTTTCGGTTCATATAATTTTTTCCGAAAACCTCTTCATAAAAATCAGAATTGGGTAAATTCAAATCAATTCCATCGACTTCCCATTTATCAACACCCTCAAATAATTCAGTATTCAAATCCCTATTAATAATTTGGGCATTATCGTAATATTGAAGCTCATCCCAAGTTTCAATAAATGGATGTTTTCTTAAATTCTTGAAATAGAAATATGTGAAGTCTAAAGAGGCAAAAACATAATTATATATCGTGATTATGGTATTGGTTAAGTAAGAATCCCTACCAAAAATATCATATAATCTTTCTTTTACAATTGCTTTTGGATACCTGCGAACAAAATAATTTTTAACCTTAGCAAGATGATTATGTACAAAACGGATGACCTTTAGACCATATCTCACATAGAAAGCTTCCCTATAAAGCAAATTTTTCCTAATGAAGCTATTGAAACTAATTTTCATTGAAGTATAAAAGCTGATTGGCTGTTCCGTATCCTCGATATTGATAATGGACTTACGAATAGGATAAATACGAACAATAATTCCATGGGGTTTAAGAATATCCAGATTTGATAGAACAAAAAAGGTAGAGTTCCTATCACCATAAGAGACGAAAAATGATGAATCTTCTTTATCATTTACGCTTCTTTCGACATATCTGTCCTTATCATAATTCTTTTTCACGATTTTACTGAATATTTCAATATCCTCCGAAGGCATGGCTACTGCTACCATCCTTGATCCATTGTCAATGGTATGGTCATTGTAAGCACTGAGAGAGTTAGCACCAATTAAAAAATAATGTAGGCCATTACGGGAACAAATACTATCTATCTCTTTTAGTAACTTCAATTGAATTTTATGCCTTGTTTGAATACTTAATCCCCCTAAATAATAATGTTATCTGACAAAATGCACCCTATCAAAGATACTGTTAATTTCCACACATGAATCATCGATTTCATGATGCAATTCAGCAAACAGCGCCAGTTTACTTTTCATTATTCAACTCCTCAATCAATTCAGCTTCCATATCCATACGACTAATTCCTGATTCATCTTCAACTTTTTGCCAAATTATTCCATTTCTAGTGTGGTCAACTGATTTTCTATAAAGTTCCATAGCCTGTTTTTTCTGACCGCATTTGGTTTTAGCGTTAGCTTGAAAAGCCATTGTCTCTCCATCAAATGGATATAATGATAAAACATGACTGCATAATTCATCAATCATCTTATAATCATCAATAGATTCTGCGGTATTTTCCATAATCCAGATTCTTGCACGATATATGTCAAGTAAATCATCATATGTATCTTCATACTCATCAACAAGAGATTGAACCAAACTAACATCTTTCAGATCATAGCGCGCTACTGAAATCTCATGACATATTGAAATGATATCCATAATTCTATTCAATTCATCATTTAAAGGTTTGTCTTGAGCTTCACGGGCATTCAAGTATTTGGAAGCATCAAAATATCTTCCCTGTTCAATCAAACTGAACAAATATGTTGCAAGATTCTTATCTGAAATTGGAGCTAAAATATTATACTTAAACACATTTTCAATATTCTGCAAATCGGTGAAATTTCCAAACTCCGCAGATAATTCATCATAATTCTTATCTTCAAGAAGAGAACGCAAATAATCATCCTTACCGTCCAAATCTTTAGATACTTGGACTGACCCTACAGCAACAATCTCTTTAGCAATCAACATTTCAACTTTTCGCCTATTATAATATACCTTAGCATTATTACGTTTGTTTATTTTGCATTTCTCAAAAATAGATTCTCGATTTATTTTTGGAAGATAACGACTAGAATATTCTTCAAATGGAAGAAAATCATTTCTTACTGCATTATGAATAAGTTGTTCTTCATATTCTGGAATGTACATCCAACTATCGCCATAAGCTGACCTAAGAAGACCTTCGGGACGATAACCCAGTGGAAATACTCCATCTTCAAACTGGCCCATTTCACTTTCAAGTTGAAAATGTTCCTTATCATAAACATGCTTATTATATCCCCAGAACACACAGTACTGATCACAAAATTTCGGAGAATATTGCTGCAGTTCATCTTCCAGCTCCTTTAGAACCTTTTCTTCTCCTTCCTCATCAATTCTTTGGCAATAATGCTCATACAATTCATAATGTTTTTCCCATTCCTCAAGTGTGGCTCTTTTGTTCACGACAAAATATGGGGATAATAACTCTGTATAGACATGCAATTTATCCATATATTCTTCCTTAGCCTTTTCACCTAAAGGCATCGGATTGAAGATAAAGAATTCTATTTGATGTCCGCATGATTTTGCAGGCAATGACTGAGAAACATAAATTGTAGTTGTTTCAGTATTTACATATCTTGGAAGAGGATTACAATAATATGGAGTATTTTCTTTATATACCATTGAACGTCCCTCAGGAAGAACGTTTTCTTCAGTTTCTATGATATGTCTCAGTTTATTCCAGTTGTCTCTAGTGATAAACAAATCAATGTCATCATCCCATGGCATGAAACGACGATTTCTGATTGAACCTAAGCTAGCACCACCTGCCAACAAATAATCAATATCATACTTTTTACAGATTTCATCCAATTCAACCAGTAACTGGTATAAATTTTTTTGTATCCTATTCAACTTATACAACTAGAACACTCCACCCTTAAACAATGAAATTTAATCTCCAATTTTTCATACATAATTTTCTAACTAATAAATACCAACAATATTATTTATGACCGGCATTCTTGATAATATTATCGCAACAATCAATGACCCAACTACCAGCAATAAGAATACGACTGGAACAAGGTCAAATGTTGAAATCGGATAATATTGTAAAAGTAAATTTATGATATGTTCATGCATCAGATAAATAGTATAACTGCAAACGCTTAATGCGTAGACTATGGTTCCAATGAATGATTTTTCAATGAAATGATGCAATTTTGACAATGCGCTTTTCGGATTGAATGATGAAAATTTAGTTAAATATCTCAAAATCAAGAACAATGCGGAACATTGAATTATAATTGAAATTGATTCAATGTATACAATTGCTGCAAAGTTCAAGGCATTGTAAATGTTTATTGCAATGCAAACAATGAATATTACAGTACAGAATATTGTCATTGGAAGGGAATAAATCCTAAATTCCTTATTTGCCAAATAGTATCCCAAGACTACATAACCCATATAGATGCCAAAATTTTGAAAAATCAAAGTTACATAATACTCCTGAGCAAGATTCAAATTAGTTAAAACAATGAAAATTAACCATATCAATAAGAAATATTCTGCCCCTCTAGTACCATGCTCCTTGATAAAAGAATTGAAAATCGGCATTAATAAATAAATTCCAATAATTACACAAACAAACCATGGAAATGGTGCATCATAAATCCAGAGATACATTAAATCAAAGTTGAATGAATTAACATATGCAACAGAGAAGAATAATATGATATACCAAAATATAGCTGGAATCAACACTCTTGAAAAACGTTTTTTAATGAATTGTGAAATTGAATATTCCCTATTTAAAAGTAATGCTCCACTAAGCATGAAAAACAATGGGACTCCCATTCTGGAAATTGCAAGATAAGATAATAGAGTAGGAGATGTTAAATAGTTCATATTCACTGGAAAATATTGGATAGTGTGTGCCAACAAAACCAAAAGTATTGCAATTGCCCGCAATTCATCTAAATAAAAAATCCTATCTTTTCGTAATACCATCGTATCCCTAAATTATTTGGATAATAATGAATTCATTAAGTGAATAAGAAAAACATCCTAATGTAACTTTCCAATTTCACAAGAAATTTCAAATCCTAATTTATCATATAATCCAGTTGATTCTTCTGTATAATTAATTAAATAAACCTTTTTACCCTCATCAATCAAGTCATTACATAATCTGCTGCAGACTTTTGTTGCAAGGCCTTTTCCTCTGTATGCTTGGTCTGTAATGACATTGGATAATACCGCAATATTTTCAAGTTCGGCATTTGTTGAAGCATTGGAAATGATTTTGCCATCATCCTTAATTATATAATTCCTTCCAAAATTATCGTCATCTCTTTCTTTGATTTGAGAAATCAATTCATCCAAATCGTAAAATTCTCCCATAGGATCATTTTTAATTAATTTTGAAATTTCAACGAAATCCTCATCTTCAACAGCTAATTCCACACATGAATTTTCACATTCATAATGATTTGATAAGACTCTAACCCAACCATAGTCAGTAGAATATTCCTTTTCTTTAAGAATTTCAGACAACTTTTCAATAAGAAATTTTTCAGCACATATGACTGAAGGATTCTCATCCATTACTAACTCTTTAATTTCATCAAAGTCACAGTCTCTGTTCTTTGAAAATACATGCATTCCAGAGTAATATTTTAAAACTACACAGTTAATTTCATCATCTTTTGAATCAAACCAAAACTTTAAGTTATCATTGTCTAATCCATATTTTAAAAAATCCAAATATAGATATAAACATTTATCATAGTCATTTCCAATATATTCTTTAATTAATTTCACATTCTCTTGATTAACTCTTTTAAACATGTTCATTCCCTTTCATTTCTTAAGTGACTTACTAAAAATCTATTCCGGCATTTTCCTAATTAATATCCAGATAATTATTGATCAATATCCTCTAAAGCTTCAATAAATATGTCCATTACTTCACTTTCACCTATGGAAACACGCAAACAATCGCCTAAATCAGGAATATCTTTATAAACTTTGATTAAAATCTTTTTTTCCTCTTTCATTTGTTTGACAATGCTTTCAGCATCAAGATGCTTTGGTTTGATAAAAATAAAGTTTCCTTCTTTAGCACTAACACAATATCCTTTTTCTTGCAACGTATCAATCAAGTGCTGTTTACCTGTCAATTGCTTTTCAACAAGTTCATCAATCATACCGTCTTTTTCAATTAGTGCTTGTGCAAATGCCATTCCAAAAGCATTTACATTATGTGGTGTGGCCAGCTTTTGAACTATTTCAACATCATACTTTTTACCAACAACATAACCCAATCTTCCCCCTGCAAGAGAAAACACTTTAGAAAATGTTCTGGTTAATAGAACATGATCATTTTCTATTGCATATTTAATAAAGGAGTTTGGATAGTAATAAAAATAAGCTTCATCAATTAATAGAGTACATTCATGTTTTTTACAGGCCTCTAAAATGTTATCCATTTCCTCATAAGTGTAAACATCACCCACAGGATTATTAGGGTTTAAGATTATTACCAAATCAATATCATCATTTATTGCATCAATAATGTCTTCAACATGCATCTCCAAATTTTCATCATAATACACGTGGACACTTTCCCTACCGTACATCTCACAGTATACATCATACATTGCATAAGAAGGACTGACAGACAGCACTTTACCCCCAGGCCTACTATATGCCTGAATAATATACCTTATTCCTTCTGCTGAACCGTTTACAAGACATATATTTTCCACTTCAACTCCAATAAATTTGGCTAATTTTTTTGTAAATTCCAATTGTTCGGGATATTTTGCCACAAATTCTGGAGTAACTTTAGAAAGGACCTCATCAATAAATTCCTGAGGCAAACCAACGGGATTCTCATTTAAATCCAATCTGAGATATCCATCACGTGAGTTTTGATCAAAAATCCTATATAAATTTTTTATGTTTTCATTAATGTAATACATAATCTCCCCTTAAATTATTCCTTTTTAATATTTTAATGCCACCAATGCATATTAACTCTATTAATGAATAAATCTAAAATTTCCAAAGGATTATGGGCCATAATATAATCTTTTTGTAAATATTTAATTTTTCGTGTTTAATAAAAAAATCCTTAATTTTAGAATTGCATATTATATATAATTTATAAATTATTATTATAAATAATTTTTTAATAATAACTAAATTTAGATTTATAAATGTAAAATTTTAATGAATTTGAATTTAAAAGACAAATATCTTAAAAATATTATTTACAAAATATATATTAAAGGTTGACTGCTATGGAAATTAGTGCAATTGAAATGAAAAAAAGCATAAGGAAAATATATGAAAGACTTGATGAAGTAACACCCGTAGATTTTGACTGCGGCAGGTTATGCGGAGAAGTCTGCTGCGTTTATGATGCTGAAGACTATCACAATGAAGATTTGGCTCTTTATCTGCTTCCAGGCGAAGAGTTAATGTATGAGGGCAGTGATGAATTTGAACTTTACTACATCGATTCGTCTGAAATCAAATATCCTCATTCATGGAAAGGACAGATTTATCTTGTAAAATGCAAAAATCCTCCAAAATGCGACCGTTCAATCAGACCTATCCAATGCAGAACTTTTCCATTAATTCCCCACTTAGACAAAAAGGGCGAATTTCACCTGATTTTTGATGAGAGCGAATTTCCATACAAATGCCCAATAGTTCATGACCACATTAAACTAAATGAGGATTTTATAAAAACTACCTTTGAAATATGGACTATGCTAATGGCAAATCCTCTAGTATATGATTTAATTGATATGGACTCCAGAATGAGAGACAATAGAAAAACAGATTATGAAATTGTCATCTAGTCCAGTTTCCAATCTATTTCATCAATATTATTTTCTCTTAAAAATTCATTAGCCAATTTAAAATGATTTGAACCTAAAAATCCTCGTCTAGCAGAGAATGGTGAAGGATGGGACGTGATTAAAACCAAATGATTCGGATTTGAAATCAGCTCCTTTTTCTTTTCCGCCTGTTTTCCCCAAAGCATGAAAACAATCGGTTGGTTCTGGCAATTCAATATTCTTATTACGGCATCAGTAAATGTCTGCCAACCACATTTGCTGTGAGAATTGGCTTCACCCTCTACAACAGTCAAAACAGTATTAAGTAAAAAGACACCTTCTTTTGCCCACTTTTCCAAACATCCTGATTCAGGAATCGGAAAATCATATTCAGCATTGATTTCCTTAAAAATATTTTTCAATGATCTTGGAATAGGTCTGCCATCTGGTGTTGAAAATGCAAGACCATGAGCCTGACCCTCCTCATGATAGGGATCCTGGCCTAAAATAACAACCTTGACATTGCCTAAAGGAGTAAGTTTAAATGCATTGAATATATCCTCATAAGGCGGATAAACTGTTTTTGATTCATATTCCTCATCAATGAAATCTGAAATTTTTAAAAAGTAGTCCTTTTCAAACTCATCAGCCAAGGCCAAATCCCAATCGTTTCCTATCATAGAACTTATTATGTAACTAATCCATCTTAACTTTTTCCGGTGAACCTATCGAGATATGGGATTCTATTTAAAATTCCCAGAATAGCTAGAGAAATCGATGTTGTTAAGATTACAAGAATCGGTATCCATAATAAGGGGTTTTGATTGCGGTATATGCCTATGAGGTTTATTTTTATGAGATTCAATATCATATAATGGCACAGATATAAGCCGAAACTGTATTTGCTTATGGTGATGAACAGTTTTCCTAATGTTTTATCTTCAATATCCATAAGATATTTGGTTTTTGAGAGATACTTGAACAAGGAAAATATATTCACTGAAAGAGCCAATATCAAAAGGTTGAAATATCCCTTATAGACAAAATGATTTGCCTGAATTGATTTGGGAACTACAAAACCGAAGATGTAATATCCGTATAATGCACATGAAACCAATAACGTAGCTATAATCATTTTGTTTGCACTGACTCTGCTTCCTATCAAATCATAATGGGAAATGAAGTATCCTATGATGACATACGTAATGAATGACATGAAATAGAATACCTTAAAACTATAGTGTCCTAATATGCCAAAATGAGAAAGGGCTATGTAAATCACAGATAAAACTGTCAATAAAGTGATGAATACTTTTTCAAAATTCTCTCTTTTTCTGCTACCATATATGATTAACCTGTTTATGATGAATATTTCGAAATAGACGATTACAATCATCCAAATGAACCAGAATGCAACTCCAAGGGTTCCTGGTTTTCCGAAGAATATGTCCAATGCATTGGAAATATCAAATGAGTGTTTAAGATATACTACAGAGTAAATAATGCTTATTACAACCCAGAAAACAAATGGAATGAATAATCTTGATAATCTCTTTTTGAAAAAATCGCCTAGAGAATCCTTTCTATTGATCAATAACGCTCCGCTCAACATTACGAATATCGGTATTGAAAAATCCCGTAGGCAGTCAAAGAATGCTGAAATGTAAAATGTGGGATTGTCTACGCCAGTTAATACAAATGTTACTGAGGCATGACAAAAAACAATGCCAATAATCGCAATTGCGCGCAGCACATCATAATAAAAGATTCTCTTTTTAACCATTCATGCACCTATTTTTCTTTAACTATCTTGCCGCTCATATGTTCAATTGTAATTTCAAATACTTCAGTTCTATCTAATAATCTGTTAATCTCATCAACTGTTTCTTTATGGGTTGGGAAGAATTTATCACCCAAATGAGTCAATATTTCGATTTTTTCATCCAGGTCTGTTAATGTTTTTATCTTTCCAAAGACAATGACACTTTTGAATGTGTACCACCAGCTATCTTTAGCCTTAACACCTTTATCAATTACGCAATAGGAAACCTTAGAGTGCTTTTTAACCGCATCATTTTTATGACCAGTCTGTGCACCGTGAAAATAGATTTTCCCGTCGACATAAACATGACTCATCGGAATGGCATACGGATAATCATCATCACCCAAAAGAGCTAAAACCCCTCTAGGTTCATTGGTTAGGATTTCTTCACATTCTTCTTTTGATATCGCCTGGCCAATTCTCTTCATTTTTCTAAACATATGAATATATTTATTCAAACTTATAAATTAAATTATAGTGATTTTTATGGCAGAATTAACATTTAGGGAAGCATCAAGAGAGGATGTCAGTTTAATTTTAACATTTATTAAAAAGCTTGCTGATTATGAACACAGATTGGATGAAGTTATTGCAACCGAAGAAGACCTGGAAAAATGGATTTTCGACAAGGAACATGCAAATGTGATATTTGCACTTGAAGATGGAAAAGAGATAGGATTTGCCTTATACTTCTTAAGCTTTTCAACATATATCGGTAATGCAAATCTTCATTTGGAAGACCTATTCATTGATTCAGAATATCGCGGTAAAGGATATGGAACTGCACTGCTTAAAAAATTAGCAAAAATCGTGGACGACAAAGGATATGGTAGATTTGAATGGACATGCCTATCATGGAACCAGCCTAGCATTGACTTTTACATATCACTCGGCGCTGAACAGAAGGACTGGAATGTATTCCACCTGACTGGTGAAGAGTTGAAAAAATTAGCCGACAGCTAATTTAACCCTTTTTAAACAATATCCCGTATAAACTCAATTATTGCACTTGCACTTTGTTTTTGCTGTGATGAAGCGGAAATATTGGCAACACCATCACCTGACTGATTTCCGTAATATGCAAATTGAGCATGATTTGCACCTTTAATTTCTATTTCGGTGAGATTATCTTCTATGAAATTTATTGAATCTAAGTATTTCTCCTTGTTCAATACCTTATCTTCACTTCCATAGATTGATAAAACCGGTTTTTCAATCTTGCAGGTTGAATAGGATGCGAACAATATCAGCCCATCAGTCTTGTTGGTGCTATTAACATATGAAGCTGCCATAGCTCCACCTAATGAATGGCCTGAAATGAAATAATGAGAGTAATTTCCACTGTCAATAATCTCATCAGCACTATTCTGGCCCAATAATGCCAGATTAAATGGCATCTCCACCAAATAGCAGTCAATTCCCTTTTCGGATAAGTCCTTGAACATCGGAGCGTATGCAGTATATTCAATTTTTGCACCAGGATAGAATATCAGTGCGGTATCATTTCCAGGACCATCCAACAATAGGCCATTTGATGTTTTAACTACACTGACATTATCGTTTGCATTTAAACGGTCAATAGCTATTTTATCTGCATGATAATAATCATTAACATAGAATATTGCAAAACAAGCAATTAAAATAAAAACAATAATGATAGCAATTTTAATTATTTTATTCATGATTATATTTTAAAAAAGAGTAATATTTAAATGAATGCTAGAATTCCATAGGCTATGAAAATTAAAACAAGGCATGAAACGCAGGCAATAGTAGTTGGAAAATCATTTTTGTCCTGATTGGAACTATTCAATGATGTTGATTGAATTGAATATTTGTCTTCATTGTCATATACATCAGCAAGCTTAATTGCAACCCATACAGAGCGGACAATAGAAATCAACAACAGTATCATGGCTATTGCTACATATACCTCAATTATTCCATCAAAATCGGAAAATATTATACCAAAAACCCAAGGCAGCTCATAGATTACTCCTTCCAAAATCCAATTCTTATTGTCGTGTATAGCTCCAATAAAAATAAATCCCAAACCATTGAATATGATAATCGGTGAAAAGATAACCCACCATGACCTTTTGATTTTTTCTAAAGCATTCATCTTTTAACCTAAAAATTTTATTATAGTGGAAATAAATCCACTATTCTAACAAATCTTTATTACTAGTTTCTATTTTATCAACAACTTTTTGACCTTCATCGGCAAGATCTGAGAACACTTCAATTGTTTCTTTCATTTTAGGAAGTGCTTGTTGTTTATAAGTGCTTACATCTTCAATAGCTTGAAGAGCTTCTGAGAATGAAGCCTTTAAAACTTCCGGAGAAATCATTGTCTCAGCACTGTGCCTTTGAATTTCACTTCCTTGTTCCTTAAGCATGTGTGATGTTGATTCAATAATATTTTCAGTAGTCTTGTTTAGGATATTAATCTTATCCATTACAATTTTTTGGTTATAAAGTGCACTTGCAACCATTACACCAGTCCTTAAGGCTGAAACTGTAACATTTTGGGCACGTTTAACTCCTCTAATCAGTTCCTTATTGTTTCTTCTGATTACATTAAGAGAAACAATTCCCTGTTGGTTTACAACAATCATCTGTTGCATATCCATGATTCTTTGTCTTAGAGGGAATAAAACCTCTTCACGTACAAATGCAATTTTTTCTTCGTCAACACCATTGATTTCAGCCTCTTGAATTTGTGCTTCAATGGATTCGTCCATTTTCTTACCTAATTCAATGTCTGCAAGGAGTTTGTTTGTAACTTCCCTCAAATAGTTTTCTTCACTTAATAAGGTGGTATTGTCATTTTGCAATACTTTACCGCTTCTTTCAAGAGATTCAATAATATGTGAAATGGATACTTCCGCTTTTTCATATTTAGCAAAATATTTCTTTACAGGATTGACCAGATTGCCAAGCATGCCCTTTTTTGCAAAATCAACTTTGCTTGGGTCTAAATCTTTCATTTGTTGATCCAATTCCAATAACTTTTCTCCAATGTTGTCCGCTTCCTTTCCGCCTTTAGTCAAGTCACTTAATCTGGTGGATAACATTTCATTATGGGATGCGGATTTAGACATGTCAGAAAGGCCAAAGTCATCTAAAGGTTTTAATATGCTTTCCCTTTCTTGCGGATTGTTTAAATCAGCGTCGAAAATTGCAGTTGCGTTGTCTTGTGCTTGGTTTTTGAGATTTGAGTTTTCCAATTTTTCTTCTTCATCCTTAATGGATGTTTCAACATCTTTTTTAATTTCATCTACATCTAGAGAAAATTCAGCCATCTTTATCACCTTAATTAAGATAATCTATTTTATTCCTATCAACTTTAGCAGTAAAATTATCTATGGTTTTACCACTTTTAATTATTTCTACATTAACATGATCCAAATTCAATTTTTTGTATGATGTGTAATCTCCAAAACTGATGCTGTAATCACTATCATAATAGATATAGGATAACTTTTCAGATTCCTGGCCCAATAGAGTATTATTCTTATCATAATAAGAAGTTTTAACCACATAGCCCTTCATATCTGAAGGCACATCTAAAAATAATGCTTCTGTATAAACGGTATAAGATGTTTTGTTATCATAATCACTGTCATAGCCTAAAACATCAGTAATAGTCAAATCAACATGTTCAACACCATCATCTGTATCTGTTGCAACATGATTATTGCCGTTTCCAGATGTAAGGATGAATAACCCTCCAAAAACTAATATGATAGCAATTAATGCTAAAAATATCTTCCCATTTGAAAAAATGCTTGAACTTGATTTTGAATTACCATCATTAAAACTATAGCCACAATCCATACAAAATTTTGCATCATCTGCTGCAGTTTTACCGCATTTAGGACAAGTCTTGCTCATTCAATCACCTAATATTCTTTAACAGAACTGATTAAGTTTTCCATTTCATCTAATAAATTCTTTACTTCTTCAGTTTTTTCATCATTAGAATTCAAATTGATGACCAATTCATTTGTCAAATCTTCGATTTGATTTATAATAGTTTTCATATTATTGATTTTGCTTTCAAGTTCACCTTCAATTCTTGGAGTGTCTTCAGCTGCAAGATTAATTATATTCAAAGCTGAATCACTTTGGGCATAAAACAATTTATGAGAACTTTCAATAACGCTCATGAACCTGTCATATGTAAGTTGAGGTGGAGTGAAACATTTCTTTATCAAATCCTTAACAACTTCCTCCTTTACATCAAACAACACTTTTAGATTATCCACTTCCTTTTCATATTTCTTAAGGGACTCAAGACCTATGCCTTTACGGATTTGTGTTGAATCGCTGGACTCACTTTGAGATGTCACCTTTTGCCTTTGCTTTTTCGGTTCAGCATTTGCATAACCTTTCGAATTTGATTGTTTATATAAATATAACAAAGGAACTACAAATAAAATTAAGATTAGGAACATTACTGTTTTATTTCCCCAAAAAGCGAAAGGAACCAAAATGCAGATTAAAGCAATATAATAAACACCTAATAGCCCAATAATGGAATTATTCGCTAATAAAAAATCAGATGCATCACCCAAACCCCTTTGTAATTTAATTTTAGAAGCATAGCTAGAGTCAGGGGCATACTGTAGAACTTCATCATCGGTCAAGATGCCCGGTTTAGGTTCAATAATATACCTTATATCAGATAATGATTCTATACATTTAACCCTTACGCCATCACTGTCGTATGCCTTGGAATTTTTAAAGGTGATAGGAGTTGTTAATCTCTTGATTTCATGGATTTTTGAGTTTTCATCAGACATTGATTGGTCTCCAATGATACTAATTATATATTAGGTATTTATAAACATTTGTATTTAATTTGTTACTAACTAATCAAATTCCTTTTCCAATAATATAGTGACGGGACCGTTGTTTAAAAGATTAACTTTCATGTATGCGCCAAATTCGCCAGTTTCAACCTCAATGTCTTCGCCACACTTTGAAGCAAAATAGTCAAACAAGACTGTGGCCTGATCAGGTGCCAATGCCCTATGAAAAGAAGGCCTGTTCTTTTTTGTGTGAGCATATAAAGTGAATTGGGGAACAAGCAATAGCTTTCCTCCAATATCCTTTACTGATTTGTTCATACGACCGTTTTCATCTTGAAAAATTCTTAGTTTAACAAGCTTTTTTGCAAGATAATCCGCTTCCTTTTCAGTGTCGTTTTCTCCAAAGCCAACTAAAACCATCAAACCTTCATCGATTTGACCAACAATTTCATTTTCCACTTCAACACTGGCATTGGAAACTCTTTGAACTACTAGTTTCATTTTGCAAATTCTCCTAAGAAATTAACTGGTTCTCCATTTACTCGCCTATCATGATACTCAGCGGTTGCTGAGAAAAGCGCATCTCCAGCAGAGTTGAGGGCTGTTTCACATGAATCCTGAATGACCCCAATGATAAATCCAACAGCAACTGCCTGCATAGATACATCAGCTGGAATACCAAATAGTGAACAGGCCATAGGAATAAGCAAAAGAGATCCCCCTGCAACACCTGAAGCACCACATGCACCAACTGTTGAAATTATGCATAAAACGACAGTAACAGGTAAAGGAACGGATATTCCCATGGTATGACAAACAGCAAGAGTCATGACGGTAATTGTTACTGCAGCACCTTCCATGTTGATTGTTGCTCCTAGCGGGATGCTGATTGAGAAGAAATCCCTGTCCAATCCTAATCTTTCACATAACTGCATATTGACCGGAATATTAGCTGCAGAACTTCTTGTGAAAAATGCAGTAATACCACTTTCCCTTAAACAGGTCAATACCAATGGATAAGGATTGCGTCTTAATGCTACTGCAGATATGATTGGATCTGTTACAAATGCAACAAATGCAATACATCCGACAAGCAATAGAATTAATTGAGAATATTGGACAAATATTCCCAGTCCGCTTTCGGAAACTGAAGTGAATACCAATCCCATGATACCGATAGGTGCAAATTGGATGATGCCCCTCACAATCAGGGTAACTGCATTTGCACAGTCAGTTACAACATCCTTTGTAGAGTCACTTGCAATGTTTTTAAGGGCAATTCCAAACACGATTGACCAGAACAGTATTCCCAAATAATGACCTTCCGAAATCAATCCGATCGGATTGGAGAAAATACCCAAAATCATATTAGACATCACTTCACCAAGGCCGCCAGGTGCAGCAGCAGTGCTTGCATCAGAAAGGTGAATTGTAACCGGGAACAATGTACTTGCGATAATCGCAACCATAGCTGATAGGAAAGTACTAAATAAATATAAAACTATTACTGTTTTAAACCTTGACCCAATTCCAGTTCTTGCTTTTGAAATAGCAGAAGCAACCAAAACAAAAACTAAAATTGGAGCAATAGCTTTTAGAGCACTTACAAATATTTCGCCTGGAAAACCTATAATTGTCCAATTAGGAACGAAAACACCTAAAATTGAACCAATAATCAAACCAATTACAATTTTTAAAATAAGACTTGATTCAGTCCATTTATTAATAATTCTGTTCATTAACAATCCTCTATAATTTTAATATATAATATTATGACATTAGATTAAAAAAAGTTAACTATGCTTTACATTGAAAAAAGTTTACAACAAATTAGTAAAAAAGTAAAAATCAGATATCAAGATTTTCTTTTACTTCATAAGTTGCGTCACGAACAGTGTTGGCTGCCTTTATGAAGCTTTTTTTCTCAATATCATTCATATGAATAGGTACAATCATTGCAACACCCTTTTTAGACATGACCGCAGGCACACCTAACGATACATCTTCAACGTTTTCAACTTCACCATCCAGATAACAGCTTACTGTTAAAACCCTATGGGTGTCAGTGATTATTGTTGAAATCAGGTTTGAAATTGCATAAGCAGGACCGTATTCGGTAGCTCCCTTTTTTGAAATGATCGTGTTTCCTGCATTTCTAAGCTGTTGCACCAATCCCCTAATATCCAAATCAACATACTCCACGAAATATTTCAAAGGAATACCACCTATGGTTGTTGAGCTTAAAAGCGGAACCATGTTGTCACCGTGTTCGCCCACAACCCTAGTATGCACTTCAGAGCTGTTGATATTAATTTGCCTTGAGAAATAATTCTTCAACCTTAATGAATCCAAGTGGTTTCCAACACCGATAACCCTCATTTTGTCAAATCCTGAAGCATCAAGAGCAATAGTAGTCATCACATCAACAGGATTTGTTGCAACAAGTATGATTGAATCCGGAGCATATTTTGCAACCTGTCTAGAATAATAATCAACTATTTTGGCATTTGGAACCGCCAAATCAAGCCTTTTCATGCCCTTTTCCCTATGAATTCCTGCGGTAATTAACACGATAGCGGAACCTGCAATATCATTAAAATCACAAGTAGGAGTCAGCTTACAATCAATATCCCTTGCGGCTAGAGCATCATACATGTCATAAGTTTCACCCTTAACCTTATCAAGACTTTGAGGTCTTGCAACCATAACAATCTCATCAACTGTATCCTCTCTTGCTAGGGTAAACGCCACATTTTTACCTATTGTTCCAGTTGATCCGAAAATACTTACTTTTACCATAGTAATTATATTAGTTTTTATCATAAAAATAACTTTCTAATGGATTATTAGAGACTTATTTTAAATTATATTAAAAAATATACAAAAAAATTAGATAATATTTAAGTTTATTCAATTTAACAATAAATATTTATCTTAAAATGAAATAAATATATAATAAACGAGTTGATAACATGGCCGATAATGAACTGAAACTGGAAACAAAATGCTACGACGCAAATGAATACGGATACCTATATGGATTGAACAAGAGGATTCCCGATGAAGAATTTGAAAAGGTGAAGCCCTATTTTAGAAAGTTCAAAAGAATGGATTTTGTTGAAGGCAACGTTCAGGTGACCGGAAGGCCAGAAGGATATAGGTGCCTTGAAAAAGATGTTGCGAAGGTTGAAGAGATATTGGGAATTACAAATACCCTTGAAAAAAGGCAGAACAAAGTTAAGGAAGCATTTGCAGACCCAATTAAAAAAGCAAACCTGCTAGATAAGTCATATGAATGGTTAAAGATACTTTTTGAAAAAAGCGGAACTATGCCTGAACAGGACCTATCAAGACTGGCTGTTCACTCAACAAAAATTTATGACCCTCAAGACCGCTTCAAGAATGGATTTGAGAAAGGAGAAGGCGAACTATTCATATACACTCCTCACGGAATGTGGTATATTATCAATAACTCCGGCGAATTTGCAGACAAATCATTGAATAATGTAAAAACACCTCAAGGAGGAGCTGTAGGCCATAGACTGATGTATGATGATTTAATAGATAGGCTGATTAGAATCTACAGTGAAGAAAACCTCTATACTGGTAAGGATTTATATTAACTTTTGATGACTACTTTTAGTGAACATCCTCAAATGTTCACTTTATTAAATTTTTATAATATAAAAATCTAAATTAATATTTAGATTGATTAGGTGGTTTAATTATATGCAAAAAATTATAAATGCACATTGTCATATTTATCCGGAAAAGATAGCAGATAAAGCAGTAATGGGAATAAGGGATTTTTACGATTTGGACATGTCCCTGAATGGTAAATTAGATGATTTAATTAGAGACGGCAATGAAGTTGGTGTGACACACTATTTGGTTCACTCCGTTGCAACAACACCAAAACAGGTTAAGTCAATTAATGAATTCATTGCGGAAGCTGTCAATCAACATCCTGACGTATTTACCGGATTTGGAACCCTGCATCCGAATAGTGATGATATTCAAGGTGATTTCGATTATCTAATTGAGTTAGGCCTTAAAGGAGTCAAACTGCACCCTGATTTTCAGCAATTTGCCATGAATGATGAACGTGCATTAAAGATAGGTGAAGTAGTAAATGAAGGAAATGTTCCTATGCTTGTTCACTGCGGTGACTTCAGATATAACTATTCCAATCCTGCACAAATTAAGCCATTTCTTGAAAAATTTCCGGACATAACATTTATCGGCGCTCACTTTGCAGGTTGGAGTATGTGGGAAGAAGCAACAGAAAAATTATCCGGATTTGAAAACCTTTACGTTGACTTGAGCTCTAGCCTATATGCGTTAAGTCCTGAAACCGCCTTAGAACTGATTCATGCATACGGCAGCGACAAGGTATTGTGGGGAACAGACTATCCTATGTGGGAGTCAAAAAGCGAAATGGAATACTTTAACAAAATTGAATTAACAGAAAAAGAACGTTCCCAAATTCTTTATGAGAATGCCGCTAAACTGTTAAAATTAATCTAAAAGTGAAAGTGTGACAAATTGTCACACTTTAAAAAAAAACTTATTTTCTAAATGCCTCAACAGCAGGAGGTGTTAACAAATCCCTTGAAATCATTTCTTCGATTTCATCCATACCAAACCATCCGTAATCATCATGCTCTTCACTAATTGCAACATTATCGCTTTCGCAGGTTACTTTCATTATCAGCTGAATTGATTTGATGTCCTCATTTGTTTTGCATGCAGTATAATCTCTTCTAATAACGTTTAAAAGTGAATCCACATCAATCTCAAGACCTGTTTCTTCAAGGTACTCTCTTTTTAATGCATCATCGAAAAATTCGCATTTCTTGACTTTTCCGCCTGGAATCTCCCATCTTCCCGCATCATGAGATGATTTTGACCTGATTTTCAAAAGCAAATATTTTCCATTATATTCGCAGATTCCTCTAACTGCCAAACCCCACATAGTAGACATATTAAACACCTAAAAAAAAAATAGTTAAAAGGGAATAATTTCCCTTATTGTTTCATAGCTTTTTCAACTGCAACAGCAACGGCAACTGATGCTCCAACCATTGGGTTATTTCCCATACCTATCAATCCCATCATTTCCACGTGAGCAGGAACTGATGAGGATCCGGCGAATTGAGCATCGGAGTGCATTCTTCCCAATGTATCTGTCATTCCATAGGAAGCAGGTCCGGCTGCCATGTTATCAGGGTGCAATGTTCTTCCAGTTCCTCCGCCTGAAGCAACAGAGAAGTATTTTTTACCTTGAAGGATACATTCCTTCTTGTATGTACCTGCTACCGGATGTTGGAAACGAGTAGGGTTTGTTGAGTTACCTGTGATTGATACGTCTACGCCTTCCAAATGCATGATTGCAACACCTTCACGAACGTCATCTGCACCGTAGCATCTTACTTTTGCCCTTTCACCATCTGAGTATGCCTTTTCCTTAACGACTTTGACTTCTCCAGTGAAATAGTCAAATTCAGTTTCAACATGGGTAAATCCATTGATTCTTGAAATGATTAATGCAGCATCCTTTCCAAGACCGTTCAATATTACTCTCAATGGCTTTTCCCTTACTTCATTAGCAGAGTTTGCAATACCTATTGCCCCTTCTGCAGCTGCAAAACTTTCGTGACCTGCCAAAAATGCAAAGCATTCGCTTTCATCACTTAAAAGCATTGATGCGAGGTTTCCATGACCTAATCCAACTTGCCTGTCATCTGCTACACTTCCAGGAATACAAAATGCCTGCAATCCTTCACCAATTGCCTTTGCAGCATCTGAAGCTTTAACGCATCCCTGTTTAATAGCTATTGCCGCACCGAGAGTGTATGCCCAGCATGCGTTTTCAAAGCATATTGGCTGAACTCCCTTAACGATTTCATAAGGGTCGAATCCTTTGTCAAGGCAAATCTGTTTTGCTTCTTCAAGGTCACTTATTCCATATTTTTCAAGTACGGGAGTGATTTGATCTATCCTTCTTTCATAACTTTCAAATAAGCTCATTCTATTCACTCCTTGGATCTATTTTTTTAACGGCGTCATCGAATCTGCCGTATTGACCTGTAGCCTTTTCAATCGCTTCCATCGGTTCAACACCATTTTTAATGTGATCCAACATTACGCCAAGGTTAATGTATTTATAACCGATGATTTCATTATCTTCATCAAGCCCAATTTCTGTAATGTAACCCTCTGTGAGTTCCAAGTATCTTGGACCTTTTTCTTTTGTTGAATAGATTGTTCCGACTTGGCTTCTGTGGCCTTTTCCCAAATCCTCAAGTCCGGCACCAATCTGAAGGCCCCCTTCTGAAAATGCAGATTGGGTTCTTCCGTATACAATCTGTAAGAATAACTCGCGCATTGCAGTGTTGATCGCATCACAGACCAAATCAGTATTCAATGCTTCAAGGATTGTCTTTCCTACCAATATTTCACCAGCCATTGCTGCTGAATGGGTCATACCTGAACAACCTAATGTTTCAACCAATGCTTCTTCAATTATGCCTTCCTTAACGTTTAATGTTAATTTGCAGCATCCTTGTTGAGGTGCGCACCAGCCTATACCATGAGTAAAACCGGAAATGTCACTTACTTCCTTTGCCTTAACCCATCTGCCCTCTTCAGGAATTGGAGCAGGGTCGTGATTTGCACCTTTGCGAACAAGACACATATTTTCAATTTCTGTTGAATATATCATCATTTTTCTCCAAAAGTTTTTGCTGATTTAATATATCTGTTTTTTAATTAATGTATTTTTGGAAAAGTCAATTAAAATCATTTAAGTAATATGAAAATTATATTATCAATTAGGTGAGTAGTTATGGATTTCATATTAGTATTAGCTAAAATTCAACCTAAAGACGGATGTCAGGACACCATCATAGAACTCGCCAATGAGTTAATCTATGAAACCCTACAAGAAGAAGGCAACATTGAGTACCGATTGTTAAAGTCATCAGAAGACGATGAATTAACATTTGTTGAAAAATGGGAAAGTCCTGAAGCACTCAAAAAACACATGGGTTCACCACACTTCTTGAACTTTGGAGAAGAAAGTGAAGAATTCGTTAAAAATATGGACATCCAAGTTATTGATGCTAAAGAAATCAAATTTTAATAGTTAATGTAGATTATCTACATTAAAACTCTACTTTTTTTTATTTACTTCCATTATCTTTAAAAACCATCTGATTAAATTAACTGTTTTTAATATAACTCCTTAAATAATTGAAGAATAATTTAATTTAATCTGATTAAATTTGTTGGAAAAAATTATTTAACATGAGATTAATAATTACATCCATGAAAGTATTCATTAATACAGACGGTAGAAATCCCAATGCCCTAAAAACAGAACAAAAACTCATTGGAATTTCCAAGGAACTTAACATTAAAATAACTAATGAAATATCTGAAAGTGACCTTATAATCTCCATTGGAGGCGACGGCACATTTCTTAAATCCGCCAGACTATCCTGTGAAAAACCAATAATAGGAATACATACCGGAACTTTAGGATTTCTAACTGAAATTAAATCAAATAATATGAAAAATGCATTGATTGAATTATTAAACGGAAACTATCATATTGAAGAAAGAATGATGCTTGAAGGAGAAATTGTGAGAAAAGATGGTGAAATCAAAAAGATTCCTAAAGCCCTAAACGAAATCGGAATTTCAAAAAACATATTAGGAGTTGTCAGATTTGATGTACTTGTAGACGGCAAGATTATAAATTCCTATACTGCTGATGGAATATTAGTCTGCACACCAACAGGATCAACCGCATATAACCTATCCTGCGGCGGACCAATTGTGGATCCTACAGCAAAAATCTTAACATTGACACCAATAGCCCCCCATACAGTAATCAACAGGAGCATTGTATTGTCTGATGATTCAACAGTTGAAATCAGAATTACCGAAATAAGGGACAGCACAACATCATTCGTATTATATGATGGCCATCCTATAGAAGTATTTAACGGCGATGTAATCAAGATTGAAAAGTCAGACAAGCTTACAAAAATAATCAAACTTGAGGATGCAAGCTTCATTGATACGATACGTGAGAATATCAACTAAAAAAAATAGATTTATTCAAGAACTAATTAACAGTAATGCAGTCATTAGGACAAATTGCCATACACACTTTACAGCTTTTGCAAACTTGAGCATCACGTACTGTTGATACCTCGTCAACTATCATCAAAACATTATTTGGGCATGCAATGCTGCATTTCTCACATCCATCGCAATCAACCGTGTTAATGTCAATGTGACAATCAACAGTTTCTTCTTCCTTCTTATTTTTATTTCGCCTGAATAATGAACCAAGACCCATCTAAAGTCTCCAAAAAATAGAAAAAAATAGGTTTAGAATTTTAAACCTAACTCATAAGCTTCTTTTAACTTATCTTCTTGCTCTTCAGCCACAATTCCTGCAGGACCTGCACTGCCCGCATCCACATGGCCAATCACTTCATATCCCATGAATGTGAATGGTGAGAATTTAGTCATTTCAATATAGTCAGCATAGGTTCCTTCAGGCTGATTTTCGGTAAATATCAAAGCTGCTTTACCAGATAAGCTTTTATCTGGGTTTTGACCAATACTGTAGAATCTGTCAATAATCAATTTTCCTTGAGCGGACATTTGACCATAGTAAACAGGAGTTGCAAATATTACTCCATCAGCGGCAACCAATTCATCAAGAATCTTATTTCCATCATCTGCACGTACACATTCAGGGTTTTCAGCACAGTACATACATGCTTTACATGGTGCAATTTCCTGATTTTCCAAGTAGTATTTAACTACTTCTCCACCGTTTTCTTCGATTCCTTTTATCATTTCATCCATCAATACGTCACAGTTTCCGCCTTTACGCGGACTTGCTTGAAGTGCTACAATTTTCATTTTTAACTACTCTCCGAAAATTTATTAGTTTAACTTGTTGAAGTAATATTCAATGTGTCAATAATTGTTTTACAATGATTTATGAAGTAATCACTGTTAGACAATGGGATACCATCACCTGAAATTTGATAATTTTGTCCATTCTTATTGAAGAATATGTCCGCATCATATGATTCCGAACCGGTATTGTATACAAAGTATGTAGTTACTCCGTTCTGGTCTATGGTTTGGGTTGATGTATGTGCAGTACTGCCAATGAAATTGTTGTAGATATTTTCTATGCTTTCTGAATTGTCAATCTCTGAAACATAAATTGCCATTCCATCCTTATCGACCAGGCTGGTTGTTGTATCATTCAAATAACTATCATTGAAATCATCCAGGGTAGGAAAACTACTGGCTCCGACATATATTGTATTGTCTGTCAGATTTTCAGTAACATTATCAGTAACATTATCAGTGACGTTATTGTTATCCAAACTGGCGGCCATACCGCTTACATTAAATACGACATAAATAACTATCAATATAGCAAGTAATGCGTATAATTTTTTCATTATAAATTCACCTTATTATACTATATTAAAATTAAAGTATTTAAAGTAATAATAATTTATTTAAAAAAGTTTTTATAAACTTTAATGTATGAGATTATCAAAATCTAAAGTCAATACATATCTTAAATGTCCTCTCGAGTTTAAATTTCAATATATTGATGAGATTGAAGTTCCCGAAAATAAATATATGGCCCTTGGAAGCGATGTTCATTTGATTGCTGATAAGTTTTCGCAGAAGTTTGGAGATGCTTTGGATGATGTTGACATTTCAAATGAACTCCTAAAGATTGCCCATGAGGAAGATATCGGATATGATTTGACTGATCACATTGATAATCTGAGTTCTTTTTTTAGAGAGGTATTTGTTGAAAATGATTACAAGCTATTTTGCCAGGAAGAGTATCTTTTGGATGAGGAAAACAGGTTTTCCGGAATATGTGACATAATCCTAGAAGATGAAAATGGTGATTTGGTTGTTGTGGATTACAAGACTTCAAAATCCAGTTCCTTTTCCAAATATCGCTTAGAGCTATGCTACTATAAGTTGCTTGTTGAAAACGTATGTGGAAAAAGCGTTTCCAGCGTGGGGATATTTTTTACTAAAAATGGCCGCTTGAGGTTATTGGATGTATGCGATGAAGACAACAAGCGCAAATATTTGAATGATGAAGAAATAAACAAAGCTATTGATATTCTTCACCATGTAAGAAATGAAATAAACAAAGGAAATTTTCCTGCCAGAAGACAGTTTTTATGCAAATACTGCACCTATAAAGAGATATGCGGAGCATATTGAAATATTTAGGAATGCATAAAAATTTAAAAAAAACTAAAAAAATATAGAAGTGAGGGTCTATGCCCCAACTTCATCAAAGTCCACTTTTTCACCCAATATTCTAAGTCCAACATACATTACGACAATACCAATTGGTAAGGATATGTAGAATGGAACTCCTAAACCTGCTGGGATGTAACCGATGAAAATTGCCACACATGCAACAAAGATTGCATAGTAGATTTGTGTACTTACGTGGTCTATGTGGTTACAGCTTGTTCCCATGGATGAGAGAATTGTTGTATCTGAAATCGGTGAACAGTGATCCCCGAAAATAGCTCCAGTCAATACTCCACTTGTACAGACGATTGTAAAGGACATGTCTCCTGAACTGATCGCCCAACCAAGAGGAATTGCTAGAGGCATTAATATACTCATTGTACCGTAGGATGTACCTGTTGCGAATGAAATCAAAGCACCTAAAATAAAAATCAATGTAGGTACGATGAATGCAGGAAGTGCATTACTTAAGACACCTACCAGATAATCAGCGGTTCCGATATTTCCGATAACGGTACCTAATGACCAAGCGAGAAGAAGGATTACACCGGTAATAACGATGGTTTTCATGCCTCCAACCCATTCGCTGATAGCTTCTTCCATAGTGAGGATTTTCTCACCGACAGCCATTACGATAGCTACAATAGAAGCTAAAAGTGCAGCTTGGAAAAGAGCTACGGAAGCATCAGATTGAGATAATGCCTGGAAAATACCGTCAAAGCTTAAAGGAGCTGTTTTCATCAAGGTAATCAAAGCCTGATCTTCTCCACCTAATATAGTGGTGTATCCGCTCCAGTAGAATGCGATAAGCGCACCGATAATCAATGTACCGATTGGGATGATTGCATTCCATACGGATAATTTGATGCCTTCTACAGGTTTTACTTCATCAAAACCAGGAGCCTCAGGAACAATAATTTCTTCGTTTTCTTTTCTAGCACGAGCAGCTTGTTCTGCCTTTTTCATTGGACCGAATTCGTATAATGTCAAAGCAGAAATTACAATGAAAATCAAAATGAATATGTTATAGAACCTATATGGAATAGTTTGCAAGAATATTCCAAAACCGGTTACATTGGTTACGCCTACAGACTCAAAACCAGCAGCAATTAAACTTATTTCCAAACCAATCCAGGTGGAAATGATTGCAATACCAGCTACAGGAGCTGCAGTTGCGTCTACTACAAATGCTAATTTTTCTCTAGATACATGTAATTTGTCCATAACAGGTCTCATGATAGGACCTACAATCAAGGAGTTTGCATAATCGTCAAAGAATACACATAAACCTAATAACCAAGTGAATAATTGAGCTTTTCTTGGAGTGTTTGCTCTTTTTGCGAATGCATCAGCAAGCGCTTTTGCACCACCCATTTTGGTTACCAATTGGATAATACCTCCAATAAGTAAACATTGAAGAACAATACCTGCATTCCATGGGTCAGCCATACATCCGATGATGTCAGTTCCTAACTGAAGGAATGCATTTACTGCAGTGGAAACGATGTTTAAATCATTTACACATAACATGAATTCTCCAACAAATACACCGATAAACAATGATAAGACTGTCTCTTTTGTAATGAACGCCAAAGCGATAGCAACAAGAGGAGGCAATAATGTTAATATGCCGAATCTTACAGCATTGTCGTCACCGGCAGGTGCTGAAGAAATCAATAGAGATAAAACGAAAAGAGCTATAATTGAAACAGCAGCAATTACTCCTATTTTCATATTTCTATCCATTTATTATCACACCATTTTCCTATATTTTATTAAAATTAAATGAATTAATCCATACTAATAAGAAATTCTAAATTAATAAGATTAACTTATTATGTATAATTTATATTATAATTTTAATCATATAAAAAGGTTATAAATTAAAAATAAGAATTTAACAAAAATATAAATTAAAAAAAAATAATCATTTCTAATCTAAACAAAGTATTACTACATATCCTTTTCGAGATCTGAAATAATTTCCAAAACGCAATCATCATCTTTAAACTGCCTTAAGTAAGACAGGCATCGTTCAATCGGATTTGAATCTTCATGACTATAGAAATACTTTTCGAAGTCTGTGTAATTGACAATATCCATATGATACCTTTCCCAAAAGTGGAGGGGATGGCCATTCATGAAATCATAGCCTTCAGGAGTAATGGAATTATCCCTGAAATAATCATTTCTTTCCAAAAATTGATTCAGTTCAAACCAATTGACATCATATGTGTTTTCTATTGTAAATATTGAATAGTCCAAGTCTATCCTTTCATCAATCAATTTAAGAAACTTATAGGCAACAAATCGAATATCCTCTTTGAAATTGACATTTGATGTATTTATTGATGAAATAAGATTGCTTTGCATTTCTTCCAGGTCACAGTCCAAATTGATTCCACAGAAATGGCAGAACCTGTCGTGGCTGTCGATAGGCATGCTGCAATATGGGCAGATGTCCGTATGCGATTTGATCTTTGGTTCATTGCTATCCTCAAAGAGATACGCAAGCCTGACAAGCAATGATTCATTCAGTACCATCCCAGCCTCATATTCTTCCCTGATCTGCTGCTTTATCTCCAACGCCCTCTGATGAGTTACGTGCCCGTCGTCAATGAGGGATTGGATATATGGTGAAAAACCGCTTTCATCACCGATGACCTCCTCGAGAGTGTAGTTTTTAACCGGAAGTCTTTCTTCAAGATTGAGCAGAATATCCATAAAGTTCAAGTCATTGCTTTTGAATATTTCACTAATCCCCTTAAAGTATGAATCATCCATTTTTTCCCTCTTTTCAATGCAATCGTAATGGATTATATCATAATTCAATGGGGCACTGTAGGCAATATGGGCATCGTCAACGTCAAGGACATGAATGCATCCTGAAATTTCAAGATCATAGAAATGAGTTGAAAGTTCCTCATTTTCATATCCTCCATTGGAAAGGACATGGCTTCCAGGAACAATAAATTCAATTGCACTTGCAACAAGACTGTCATTGATTTTGCAGGCAAAGCCATACTTGATTAACAGTTCAACAACAAGGCGGGTCGGTTCCATTATGCTTGGCTTGTTGTGTTCAATCATCGTATTTTCAAGCTCCTTGAGGAAAATACCGTTTCCTCTGAATTTAGGAAGAATATATATGTTATTCAAGGCGACTGTTAGAAATTCCCTTGAAAAGTCATATGAACAAAATCCTACAACCTTCCTATCACAAAGCAACTCCTTAAAGAGATTGCATTGCCCATACTTTAAAATGAATCTCTCATCATTGATTGATTCGTAGATATACGGATAATCCTCTTTCAAAATCTCTAAGATATCAAAGGAATCCTCGCTCAAAAAGGCCTTCCTGGTGCCATCATCCCTTATAATAAAATTGATTTCATCCATTGAATTCACCAGAATTTAATTAAATTAATATTAATCTGAACTTATATTTAAATTAATTCTTTTTTAGGTAAAACTAAGAACGATAATTTTTGTATTGCCTAAAATAAGTATTAAGAAGCGGTTTTTTAGAAGCACCTAAATAAATTTATAGTATCCAATTAGATAATTAATATCATTGATTGGAGGAATGTTTATCATGAATATTTTAGTTATCGGTGCGGGATCAGTTGGAATCGGACTAGCGGCATCAGCATTATCACAAGATGCAAATCTAAGCATATTTGCTCGGGGAAAGACCGCAGATGCAATCCGCAAAAATGGAATTAAAAGAACAGGATTATTTGCACACTATTCATTTACTCCAAACGAATTTGAGGTATATGAAGATTATGGTGAAATACCAAAAAACGCCTACGATTATATATTCATCACATCAAAGACTACTGCAAATGACGACATCTCCAAAAAACTAAACGAAAATAGGGAGATTCTAAAGAAAAACGCTAGAATAATTATTTTCCAGAACGGATTTGGAAATGATGAACCCTATTTGAGATACTTTTCAAAAAAAGAGGTCTTCTCTGCACGGGTCATCACAGGCTTTACACGTCCGGAAAGGCACATCAGCGAAGTGACCGTATATACCGAACCTATTCTAATCGGTTCCCTGCAGGGCGAAAATCCGTCAGAGCTGCAGGAAATAGCTGACATGATAACAGCATCAGGAATCAAGTGTGAACTTACAGATGAAGTCGACAAGTACCTATGGGCAAAAATGCTTTACAACTGCTCATTGAATCCGTTGGGAGCCATACTGGATGTCAACTATGGAAATCTCACTGAAAATGAGTATACCATAGATCTGATGAACAATATTATTGATGAAATATTCAATGTCATAAAGGCATCAGGATATTCCACATTATGGAACAGTCCGGAGGAATACAAAGACATCTTCTACTCAAAGCTGGTTCCAGATACATATAATCATTATTCATCAACACATCAGGACATTCAAAGGAAAATAAAAACGGAAATCGATTCACTGACTGGCAAAGTTATTGACCTAGGTGAGAAAAACAACATTGATGTAACAACAAATAAGATAATCTATAACTTAATAAAAGCTATTGAAAGTGACTTTGATTAACCTTAACCTTTATATAGGTTAAAATCATAAATAGTATTGTTCATATTGTTATATACTATTTTTTTATAATATGAACAATGGTGATGGTTGAAATGAGCATTCGTTTGTATTCCTTTAGTGGTGTTTTTAGGAAGAGAATGTTCATTTGTTTTTAAAAACTTTTTTTAACGATTATTATGGTGATATTATGAGCGAACTTAAAGAATTAATTGAAAGATTCATTGAACTTGATGATGATTTAGACGAAAAAATAGAAAAATACCTTGAAACCAACGACGACATTGATGAAGCATTTGAAAATGAAAACGAAGCACAAATCGATGAGATGAATGAAATCTATCATGAAATCGAACATTGCGTATTCAATGAAGAATTGATTTTTGCATCCAATGCAAACAGTGAAGATAAAGAGGTTGTCGCTTTAATCATCAGCGATGAAGATGATGATGTTGAAGAATTTGTAATACCTGTTTTTACCGATGAGCAAGAAGCGGAAACTGCTATTGAAGAATTCAAAAAAGAATTCGGTGAAAATGAATTTGCTTTAGATAAAAAAACCGGTGCAGAAATAATAGCTGACCACTCTGAAGACGAAGATTTCATAGGTCTTGCAATCAATGCACCTCAATGGGACTTTGTAATTGCAAGTGAAGATGTACACGACTGCAGTGAATAGATATGGATCCTAAAGACTACGAAGATTATCAGAAAAACAACGTCAAGGCTTCAAAAAGCCAGCTCAAAGAGTACATTCAGATATATGCTGATATGGCGAAAAAGCTCAAAAGCGAAAGTGCAGTTGAGCTTGAAGCCGTTAAAAACAATATCAAAAAGACATATCCCAATGAGATATACTTCACTTTAATCGATGAGCTTGAAAGGCCTGTCAAATTGACCTTAACAGAATCCAGTAAAGAGTATATCATCCCTGTCTTTACCGACATTAGAGAATATGCCGTTGGAAGCGCAAAGATTTCCAAACTGTTCTTAGATAAGCTTGAAATGAAGGTAGTCACACCAGAGGATATCGCAAAAATGGCCGAAGAGGATGAGGATTTTCAGGGCTTTGTGATCAATCCCCATTCACAAAACTTCAATATGGACAGAAACGGGAGCTTTTAGATGAAATTCATATGTCCTGCAATCGGCGAAGACCATGAAAAGGACTTCTTAGTCACAGGAAGTCTCGATGACTTTAAGATAATTGTCTTTTCAAGCCTTGAAGAATATGAAAAGGGATATGAATATCTTGAATTGGAAGGTTACGAACCTTGTGAAGTTTCTGTTGAATTATTTAAGGAACTTTCAAAAAATGATGATGCTTTTTCAGGCATTATTTTAGACATTCACAATGAAAAGAAGGTTTTTTCAAAAAAAGATATTTTAGAAGAATTATTCTGATTCTTCTATGTTCTCTTCTTCTATCAAATCTTTTTGATAATACTTGTATCTATAGGACATCTTAAATCCGGATACGACTTCACGCTTAGGTCTTCTTTTGCGTCTTATTCTAGGCCCGTTCATGTCCTTGAATTTTTCCTGGTGGGCTTTCACTAAGTTTTTATTTTCACGATAATATCGGGCATTTCTATGACGCTTGTGCGGTGAATTATACATTCTTTTTCTAAGCAATCGCCTACCAGTTGTAACAATTCTGATCACAAAAATCACTTATTTTCTGTTTCTGTTTAAATTTTTAGTAGCGGATTTATCTAAAGTTGCTTGAATTTCATCAATCCTTTCTACAACAACCTTAATAGCTTGTTCACCTTGACGAGTAGGATTGATACCTTGTTCTACGAGTAAAGCATCTCTAATATCTCTTAACCTATCAATTGAATCAATTTTCATTATAGTACTGTAAAACATGAGATTTCCTCCAATTTATAATATAACTATGATTTTAATAATTAAAAAGCTTTATGCCGGAAATTGAATTTCCAAATAGTTCAATCACCCGTTTGTTAAATTAAAAATTTAAATAATAGCAAATAAAATTATTAAACATGTTTGAAAAATTGCAAGTGATATATTTGGCTGGAGGGTGCTTTTGGGGAGTTGAAGCTTTCATATCCCGATTGAAAGGGGTGAACCAGACTGAAGTCGGATATGCTAATGGAAGGGATTTGGCACCGACATACGAAAAGGTATGCAGCGGCAAAACCGGCCATGCAGAGACCGTCAAAGCAACATATAATCCTAAAATAATCCCATTGGAAGAAATTTTAGAAAGATTTTACTCAATCATTGACCCCTACACCAAAAATCGTCAGGGGCCTGATGTCGGAACACAATACAGTACAGGCATTTACTGGCAGGAGGACTGTCAAGGGGATATAGTATTGGATTTTTTAAAGCGAAAGCAAAGGGAATCATCAAAAAGGATTGTAATCGAAGCCCAACCAATCAGCAGCTTTTACCCTGCAGAACCTTACCATCAAAAATACCTGGAAAGAAATCCGCAGGGATATTGTCATATCGATTTAAATCTATTAGATGATGAAGAATTCGACCATTTGACCAAAGAAGAGTATGAAATAACACAGCTTGCAATGACAGAACCTCCTTACAGCGGAAAATATGATGAATTTTTTGAAGATGGTGTATATGTAGATGTGGTTGATGGCGAAGTTCTATTCTCTTCAGAGGACAAATTCGACTCAGGCTGCGGATGGCCTGCATTTTCAAAGGCAATCAATGAAGATGCAATCACAAAGAACCGGGACTTTTCACATGGGACAACACGCATTGAAGTGAGAAGCTCAAAATCAAACTCCCATCTGGGCCATCTTTTCCATGACGGGCCCGGAGGCTCTCCAAGATACTGCATCAACTCGGCTGCCTTGAAATTCATACCAAAAGAGGAATACTTGAAAAAATTAAATAACGATGAACATCAAAAATAGATACAATGAAAATAGAAGAAATCAAACATCCGGAGTTAAAAGGTCATATTAACATGATTTACATGCATGAAGAGAACCAGAATCAATCTGCAATCGATAAAACCGAATCTGAAATTAAGGAATATATCAAGGATAAAGAATTCATAATATCAATTGAAGATTCAAAACCCGTCAAAATCCCATATGCAAATGATGGAGAATACTTAGTTCCCATCTTCACCGATGAAGCGGAATATCTCACCGGAATGGACTACTTTTCACTCAATGATATGGCTGAAAATAAGGAATATGAAATAGTAAAACTAGAAAATTATAAAAAATTAAAGGAAGATCCTAATTTCTTAGGATACATCGTAAATATAGCAAGAGTAAGCTACGTTATCGGAACTACTCTTCTATGAACTCTTTTTGAATATCTTCAACAATTTCAACGAATCTTTTTGAAACTTCATCGTTAGGGTCAATTGTTGCGATTACACCATCTTCGTTTGGTGAGTTGGAAACCTTTTCCTCAATAGGCAAATCGCCCAGGTAGGTAATTTCCATCTCTTCAGCAAAAGCTTTTCCATTGCCTTCACCGAAAATGTGAAGCTTTTCATCACAATGAGGACAGATGTAATATGCCATGTTTTCAATAAGACCGATTTTTGAGATATTCATCATTCCAACCATCTTGACACATTTTAAAACATCTTCCTGTGATACTACGTTAGGTGTTGTTACCATAATAACTGCATCAGCATCAGGAATGGTTTGCAAAACTGTTAATGGTTCGTCACCTGTTCCAGGTGGGTTATCAATGATTAAGTAGTCAAGTTCGCCCCAGTTACAATCGGAAATCAACTGTTTGATTGCACCTGTCTTTTGAGGTCCTCTCCAGATGATTGGTGTGTCGATGCTTTCAAGCAAAAATGCCATTGACATTACCTTAAGGCCGCTTGGAAGTGTTACAGGAAACATTGTAGTGTTAAACTCTTGCTTAATTGTTTCAATGTATGCCAATTTCTCTTCATCGCTTTCAAAAGTTTTTTCCGCAAGCCTTTCTTCAGTGACTTGTCTGAATGTTTCAAACTGATTTTCGCTGAATGCTTCACCATACATTTCCAAACCCAACATCTTAGGAATGTTTGGTCCGTGAATATCAGCATCCAAAATACCGGTTTTGTAACCTAACTTCTGCAGGGTTTCAGCAATGTTAGCCGCTACGGTAGATTTTCCTACTCCTCCTTTTCCACTCATAACAACTAGCTTATGCTTGATTTGACCTAAGTTTTTAGCAAGTCTCAATTCTTGTGCAATCATCTGTCTTTGTTGTTCAGGTGTCATTTGGCCTCCGTGACCATGATGACCGTGTCCATGTTCAGGCATTATATCATCTCCAAAATTTTTATTTATTTAACTGAATTTTTTACTAACTTCTTCAACAGCAAGGATTAATGGATCTGTAACCATTGATACTGGTGGTGCGTAAGCAAATTCCATATTGCTTAAATCAAAGCAGGTCAAACCTTCTGTAATAGCTAATGTCATTGTATCAATTCTTTCAGCTACCCTTTCTTCCGCAATGATTTGACAACCGATAATGGTTCCATTTCCATCACAAATAACTTTGATATCCATAGGTTTTGCATTAGGATAGTATCTAGCTCTTGTAAGTGCTTGTACCTTTTGTACGACAGGCCTGATTTGGTTTTGCATAGCAAAGCTTGTAGTGTATCCTACAGCACCAAATTCCAATTTTCCAACTTTTGAAACCATTGAATTCAAAACAGGGTTGAATTTGGATTTTTTGCCACAGATTGTACGTGCCAATGTTTTGGATTGCCTTACTGCAGTAGTTCCTAAGTGGGAAATTGTATTTGAACCTAAAATCAAATCTCTTGATTCGACGCAATCGCCTACTGCGTAAACATCTTCCACTGATGTTTCCATCCTGTCATTAACAATTACTGCCCATCTGCCTATGTTACAGCCTGCCATTTCAGCCAATTCTAGTTCAGGCCTTACGCCTGTCGCCATGATAACCATGTCTGCATCGTAAAGCTCTTCATCACCGAAGCATGCCTTTTCGACTTTTCCATCACCAAGCAGCTTGGTAATAGGTTTGCCCAAAACAACTTGAATTCCTTCCATTTCAAGATATTTAACCAAAATGTCTGACATGTCCTTATCGATTGATCTTGGAACGATTTGAGGCATCATTTCACTTAAGATTACATTCAATCCTCTTTTTTTAAGTGCGAATGCAATTTCAATACCGATTAAACCGGCACCGGTTACAATTGCGCTTTTAGCATCTTTCATAGCTTCCTGCACTTTCATACCGTCCTCAATGTTTCTTATCTTGAATACTCCATCAAGGTCTACACCCTGCATTGGAGGGATGAACGGATTACCTCCGGTAGCAAGAACCAATTTATCATAATCCATGACAGTTTCTTTACCATTTTTCTCATAGGTAACTGTCTTTTTGTCTGAATCGACTCCAGTTACTTCAACTTCAGTGATGACTTCAATGTCCTTGTCCTTATAATCTTCAGGAGTTCTCATTACGATATCATCAAAAGTTTCGATTATTCCTGCCAATACGTATGGAATAGCGCATGGGGAATATGCAACCTTATTGTCTCTTGTGAGAACTGTTATCTCTATATCCTTATTCAGTTTACGAATGTTTGAAGCTGTAGAAATTCCACCAGCTCCACCACCTACAATTACTACTTTCATTATTAACAAAACCATTTATAATTTATACAATATATACTATATTAAAAAATAATATAAAAAGATTAAGGTTTAAAAATGAGAGAAATTGAATTTGATTTAGATGCAAATCCGTTTATTAATTTTTTATCCGCAAGATATGCAGTGTCTGCACGGGTAAATGTGGAAAAGTTGTGGAAGTGGTGTCATGAAAATGACAAGTCATTTTTCATTATGAGTCTGGGATGCCTGATGAATGCAGTGAATTCCGTTCCCAATCTTAAAAGAAGGATAATAGACAGGAAAGCCATTGAATATGATTACCTGGAAGGATTGACTCCAATTATGGATGAGGATAATGACATCTACAAGGAAATGAGAGTTAAGGTTCCTCAGGAATTTGGAGACATTATCGAATGGCATGACTACGTCAAAGATCTTTCAGCAAACATTTTAAATGGTGAAATGGAAGGATATTTCATAGAAATGGAAAAAAGAGATTTGACAAATGTCGCCAACTTTTCATGCATACCTTGGATTGACTTCGACATGCTTACAAACTGTGTTGTTGACGGTGCTGCAATCCAGCCGTTGATTACATGGGGAAAAGTCAATGAGAACTACGAGATGAGCGTGTCAATAACCGTAAGCCACATATTTGTCAATGGACGTGAATTGGGATACTTCTATGAAAACGCCCAAAAGGAATTCGACAGATTCTAGTCTTCAGCTTTTGATTCGATGTCAGTAGCTTCAAGCTTCATGATAACCGGCCTAAGCCCGTCATTACAGCTTACAATAGCAACACCTGGAGTCTTTATCCAGTCGGAATAGTACCAGATATCATTAGCGCCATGAGCCAATGCGAAAACGTACTGATAGATGGCTTTCCAGGCCTCATCGCAAAATCCATCGGGCTTGGCATAATCGGCATAATACACTTCGCCTTCCTTCATCAACGGGCAGGTTGACAAGCCTTCAACACCATATTCCTTAGCCAAATCTTCCTGAAATGTAGTCTTTAAAATTGTAATCTTAACTTTCTTCATATTAGATAATATGTTGTCCAAAGTATAAAATCACATGCACCTGAAGCCCATTTCATTCAGGATTTTTTGCAGATACTTCTTTTTTAAAACAAATTCGCGCCTATTGGCCAGGCTATCACTATTCGGCTGGGCGACCTTTTCACTTAAACGGGAAGCTCCCAAATATTTCGTATCCCCTTCACGCAATCTATGGGCTTCACCATTATCAATAGCTTTCTTGATATAGTAATAATCCTTAAACAGGACATCAAAGTCATTGCTCAGGTAATAGTGCTCCAAATCGGTAATCAAACCTGTTTCATCATACCATATTATCAGAATAGATTCATACTTGAACAGGTCACTGAAGGATATCAGGTTAAAGTAATCCATATCTGCAAGCTTAAACTTTGAAGCGGGATATCTCCTGCCGCAATTCTTATAAAAATACTCCAGAGGAGCAATAAAAAAAGTTGTTGATTCATTCAAGGCAACTTCATTAATGTTCTTTCCAATCAATGCCTCAAATGAATCCATATTAATCAAATTAGTCTTTGTCAAGTGCTGGAATTCCAGTAATTCTTAAACCACCGTAATGGGATTTGTATTTGATGTTTAATCCAATTAATAATGGGGTGATTTTTTCGATGATTCTTGCTTTTTCCAAAATACCGGTATCGATTGTTTTAATGCCTGGTATTTTGTCAATGATTTCAGCAGCAATCTCTTTTGCTTCCTTGTCATCACCTGCAATCAAACAGTCACAGTCGATTTCTTCAGGGATATTTGAAAGGTGTGAGTTGGAAATGTTACAGAATGCACAGATTACTTTTGCGCCAGTTCCTTCAAGGATTTTTGCAGTTCTTTCAGCAGCAGATCCTTCCATAAGGTCTACAAATCTGAATGGTTTTCCGCCTATTGCTGTTTCTAATGGCACGGTTGCATCCATGACTATTTTGTCAGTACAGAATTCCTTGATTCCTTCGACAGTAGGTTTTTGTGCTGCTAATGGTACGGTGAGGATTAATACGTCACCTGCTTTTGCAGCGTCTTCGTTTGCCATTCCAACCATATTTAGGTCATAGTCTGCTAAGTCTTCTTTAGCTTTTGCAACTACATCCAATGCTTTTTCTTCTTTTCTTGAACCTACAATTACTTCTACACCAGCGATAGCTAATCTTTCAGCAATTCCAAGTCCTTGTGGTCCGGTTCCTCCAATAACACTTACAATCATTTTATCACCTATTTTTTATCATATAGCAGCCCGCCTACGAATATCAAATATTCCGGCAGTTTACCATCATGAGCATAAAGGATTTCATAGCCAAAAATGTCTTCGACAGCCCTGTCTACTTCTCCTCCCAATGATTCCAGAGAATATCTCATTTTAAATGGCATCTTGCAAGGGGCTCCGAATTCCCTTGTACATCTCATGCACATGTTGCATTTTCCCAGATACAATCCTAATGAATCTTCATTTTCCATCATGTATATTTCGTTCATCAATTTGACCTTGAGCCTTTCAAAGCGTTTTAGAACAAAATCAAGTTCTTGATCTGAAAAAGTGTGTTCAAGCTCCTCTTGTGAAAAATCAATCTTGAATGCAATAATCTTAAGCTTACCGTAAGAATTCCAAACATCATCGACATCAAAATCGAATGGGGGATAATTCCAGTTGTATCCCAACATTTCCTGCTCTTCAATGCATAATTTAGAGACCTTTTCAAAATCAACGTATTCATCATAAAACTGTTGAACCTCAACATCTGCAGTGAGTTTCCTAATCTCTGACATGATTAATATTATCTAAATATAACATAATAAAGGTTTTGGAAAAATTTATCAAAAAAACAAATAATAATTTTTCATTTTAATGGATTTTATTCATAAATTTTAAAAAATTATGTATAATTTTTAAAAAAAATAAAGAAAAAGGATTAACATATAATTTTTACATTTCAAAATTTATATCTAAAAATAAAAGTTATACAAATTTACATCTAATCCCAATAGAATGCATTAAACAATCATCGATTATCAACAATATCTTAGCGTTGATAAAATTAAGACAAAAAAATATTGCACATGCTATTTAAAATAGCTTTTGTGTTTTCTTAGGTAATAATTAATATAAACATATCCTAAAATTGAACCGAGTGCCATTCCGCAGACAATGCCCATATAAATGCCAATATCAGCTAAATTAAATACGAATGCGAATAATCCCGCAAAGAGCACCTCCAGGATAAAAGTTCTGAGTATTGTCAAAATCAGAGATATTGTTCCTTTTCCCATTGACTGGAAAATGTTTCCCGCCAAGATACCGAGCGGCATGAACAGTATGAAGAAACATAAGATGCGTAAAGCTTCAACAACCCTATCGGACAGTACGGCACTGCTTGCAGAATATGAAAATATAAATGACAACGGCTCTGCAAATATAAAGAAAAATGAACAGATGATTACTGATGAAATCAAACCCAATTTAACACCATAATTCAAAGCGGTCTTCAAATTATCCAGATTGCGAGCGCCGTAAGCTGCTCCGCCAACTGTCAATGCGGCAACCCCAATTCCTATCAAAGGGGAAATTCCAATGGAAATCAATCTCCAAGTTGCGGTATAGGCCGCCACAGCTACAGTTCCGGACAATAAAGTCAGCCAATAGTTCATTAGAATTGATACGAAAGATAGAATGAACTGTTCCAAACTGGCAGGGATTCCAACAACTAAAATGTCTTTATAGATGGACAAATCCCTTTTGTATTCGCTTAACCTAATTTCTAAAAAGCTATCCTTTTTATAAAACATCCAATAAATCATAGGAAGCATTGCAAGAGTTGCTGCAAGAACTGTCGCAATTGCCGCACCGGTAATACCCCATCCTATTACGTAAATAAAAATCGGGTCTAAAATCATGTTTATTATGGCCGTAAGCATCAAAGGATAGGATGCCCTTTCAATTTCACCTTGAGATCTGAATATCGCAGCAAGCATTGCCGGAATGAACAGTGAAAAAACGCCTCCCAAAACAATATATCCATAAGATAAGGCATAATCTATCACTTCACCAGCGCCCATCATCAAAAGCAGAGGCTTCAAAATGATTAAAATCACAACAGTTGAAATGGCGGTTGCAATAAAGCATAACATTATAGAATGAATTGCACTGTTTCCCGCATCATGATACTTTTCAGCACCTATGCATCTGGCTATCAGACTGTTTGAACCTGCTCCCAAACCATTGGAAATTCCGACAAACGCAAAAAATAGAGGTGTTACAAAACCAACTGCAGCTAGAGATTCAGGACCTAATCCCGCAACCCAAATACCATCTATAATGTTGTTTAGAGTCATGAACAAGTTGCTGATAATAATTGGCAATGCCAACTTATTTATCGCCTTTTTAGGATGGTTTACGATTAAGTCAATTTCTTCAGTTTTGTTTTGTGCCATTGCTCACCTTACAATATACTGGCCAGGATTTATGAAATCATCTAAAAATTCTTCGCTGGCAATTTCGTCAATATCAATAAATTTATAAGTGTCAATAATGTTCTTCTTAAGGTTTTTTCCAACTTTAATTAATCCAATGTGCTCTTTTGTGAAAATATGTTCAATAAAGCTTTTGGCGTTGCTGAATTCCCTTTTTTGTGTATGGACTAAAAAGTCACCTTGAATATGGCAGTTTTCACGGCCGTATTTTCCAACAAAATTTTCACATGCCTGATTGATGAATACTTTTGGCCCTACATTTACCTTAACATCATTTAAAGTTGATGATGCCATTTCAAGCAAAATTACACAATTCAATATCTCATCGCTCCAATAATCCGCCTTGAAAACATTGAACTCCTCACCATTTAATTTTCGCTCAAGAGCCTCCGTAGTTTTTCTAAGCTGAGGATGCAACGTATCAAGAGGTATATCAGGTATATTGAACTTGATTGCAATGAACTCGCTGTTCCTCAATTTGAATTCATTCAATATTTCCTCTTTATTTAGATTTCGATTCAACGGATAAAAATAATCTTTCTTGTTATCGCTGAAAATATAATTTCGGGCTGATTGGATAAATTCAGCCAATTTTTCTAATCTTAAAGCTGCTCCAACATTCCTGTTCTCATCAGTAGGATCAATAACTATCAAAGGGTCCTTGAATTGGTTGGATGTTCCATAGTTTTCCAAATCAATGCTATGGCCGAACTTCCAGCTGATGGCATTTTTCAATGTATTTTCAAAAGTTCCATAATGGATTATCAGCAGCTCGCATAGATAGCCTGCAAAACCGCCAACCTTAAATTCGGAACCGTATGTTCCGGTCATTGCCATGAAACGTTTCAGAAGCAAAACCTCATCTTCCTGACCATCCTTCAAGTTGGCCTTAACGTAACGGGTGTGCAGGATTGTCCTGTCCACTGCAGACTTGAGCTGACTTCCGTCTTCAATTGCATAGCAGGGAACAATATCCACTTCAAAGCCTTCAATGTGAGTGGTAACATATGGATGTGAAGCAAAATGATGCTCTGCAACCGAATCAAATTCATCACAGCACAGGTGGGCTAACTCCAGTCCTTTTTCCTTTAAAATCTTTTTATCTGTATCCAAAGGAAATGCAATGAAAATATCAATGTCTGACTTGCCTTTAAGAGCTGTGTTTTTAGCAACAGAACCTACCAAAGCCACATGGGCATTGAGATTACCGCTGTCACATAACTTCTGTAAATAATTGATTACCTTGGATGAAACTTCATTTATCTGTTTTGTTTCATCCATTGTTGGCTTTATATCATCCAATATTAAATTATAATCCATGAAATCACAATTCAAATACTATTAAATCTTCATATATTGGTCCAGATGGTTTTAAAGTAGATTTTTTTAATACAATATTGTTTACAGTCATCTCACCAATTTCAACATCACTAAATTCTTCAATTGTTGATTTTACCTGATTTTTATTTTTTGCTGATTTCATACGTCCGATAGTTAAATGAGTTGAGAATTTTTTGTCTTTATCGAAGCCTAATTTAGTGAATTCATTATCCAGTTTATCATGCAGGTCTTTAATTATGGAATCATCCTCGATTCCAACCCATATCACTTTTATATGGTTGTTATTAGGAAAAGCGCCACAGCTTTTAATCTTGACATTAAAAGGTTTGAATTCAGATACGACTTTTGCTATTTTTTCTTCCAACAATTCCAAACCGGCAGTATCTATTTCTCCAAAGAATTTCAAGGTTAAATGAAGGTTTGCCAATTCCACATATTTGATTCGTGTATCAATCTGTTTAAATTCTTTAATTATCTTATTAATTTTCGGTTTTAAATCATCATCTAAATCTATGGCTAAAAATGCTCGTATCTGGGACATGCTTTACCTCATTGTTCAATAATAGTTTCATCAATAGCGATTCCGAAATGGCGTGCACTTGATTCAATGTAAACTTTTACTTTGTCGCCTGCCTTTACGTCAGCTACTGATAACGGTTCATCATTTTCATCGACTATTCTGATTGTTTCCGCATTCTGCAGAAGTGTTCTGATAACCTGGCCTTCATATTCCGCTTCAATCAAAATCAATGGTCTTCTTTCAATCTTGCTTCTTCCGACATAAGCTGTTCTGGTTTCCCCTTTAGTATTTACAATCAACACTTCATCTCCTGCAACAAGTTCGGAGAGGTATCTTGTTTTGTTTCCAGGAACCATTACATAAGCCTGAACGGGACCTGCATTGACTCTGAATGGACGGGAAGCAACATATTCACTTTCAAGTGACTCGGAGTGTACCAGAAACATGGATTTAGAATAGGAACCAATTAGCATACCTTCTCCAGGCTTCATCATATCGGTTGTATCAACACATACTCTGTCGCCTGACCCCAATGGTTTTACATTGGTTACGGTAGCAATCTGCAATTCATATTTTGTTTGGGATGCTTCAACGACCTCTTGAGCTATCTTTTTGATATTGTTGAAATCATTTGCTTCAAATATTATACCGTCAGTCCCATGCTCCAATGTTTCAAGAGCAACACGGGCTCCATCCAAATCACGGACTGCAGCAATGATTTCCACATCTGTCTTCTGCAAGTCTGCAATAATATTCTCAAGGGGAATAATTGTCCAGTCGGTTCCCACAAGAATAATATAATCAACAATTGAACCTAATTTGACCGCTAACTGTTCATGAGCCTTATCAGTGATTATTATATATGCACATACAGTTTTTCCTTCGCTTTTCGCTTTTTTTGCATTTGCAATATCAATTGAATCAGTGAAATCCTCATTCAATTCAGCAAAGCCATCTCCTTCACCATTAATGCCTACCAAATAGATATCTGCATCATCATTGTTTGCAATAATCTTTACATTGCCGAGTTTTCTGATTTGTTCTATATCATCAAAATCTAAAACATGGTCTATTCCGGATTCCAATGCAGTGGTAATCATTTCTTTTTTATCTTCCCATTCTTCATCAGGAGTGCTGATCCAAGCGAATTTATCTTGCATTAAATCACCTATTCTAAGAATTTTAAAGCTTCATCGACTTCTGCGTCATGGTGGACGATTTCTGAAATTGCACGGGTGATTTTACCTGGATTTTCTGCCTGGAATAAATTACGTCCGAATGCAACGCCTGCTCCACCAACATCAAGAGAATCCTTAACCATTTGCAATAATTCTTCATCAGTGTCTATTTTTGGACCGCCTGCAATAACTACAGGTACAATTGCTCCTTCTACAACTTCTTTAAATGAATCAGGATCTCCAGTGTAGTTTGTTTTCACAATATCCACGCCAAGTTCGGATCCGACACGTGCAGCATGCTTTACAAATTCCACATCATGCTCGTTTTCCACTTTTTGACCTCTAGGGTACATCATTGCAAGGAGAGGCATTCCCCAGTAATCGCAGGTTTCAGCTATTTCACCTAATTCCTGTAACATCTGACTTTCAGTTTCTGAACCTAAGTTCACATGAATTGAAACTGCATCAGCTCCAAGTTGGATTGCCTTTTCAACTGTTGTTACGGTTACCTTATCATTTGGGTCCGGTGCAAGGGATGTACTTGCTGATAAGTGCACAATCAATCCAATATCCTTACCGTAACCACGGTGTCCTTGTTTTACAATACCTTTGTGCATTAATATTGCATCTGCTCCGCCTTGAGAAATCTCTTCGACGGTTTCATCCATATCAATTATTCCTGGAATCGGTCCGCTTGATACACCATGATCCATCGGTGCGATTACAGTTCTACCAGTATTTCTGTTAATGATTCTTTCTAAACGAATCTTTTTACCTATCATTTTTTAACCTCGTTATACTTATGAATAATATATCTCTTAATCAAGGTATATAATTCTAATTGTACAAATTTAGACAACCAATTAATCATAAATTGAAAATTTTAAAAAAAAGTTATAAAATCATTATTAAATTTGAAACTGATTGAATTTTTTAATATTAAAATATCTTTTTACCTATTATTGCTTGAACTTTCGTGAGTCCAACTTCAAGTTTTTATAGGCCAGCTCCTTGTCAGTTTCCTTCCACTCAAGATTTTCGCTTAAGACCTTTTTTCTCAAAACTTCAAGACTGTGGGACTTTAGATTTGATCCCCGATAATACCAAAAATCTCCCTTCTTATATACATTTAAAAAACCGGTTACATTATTTTTGTCAACTTCAAGAGACTTGGCAGCCAGGTCTTTATCTAAAACTTTCCATTTCAAGCCATAAAGACTGACAAGAACTTCCAATTCCTTAAGGGTCGCAGCTTTAAGTGACTTATCCCCAAACTGATACTCCCAACTCATATCATCAAGCTGGTAAACATTCATGAAGCCTGAAAATTTCATGATTATAAGTATATTTTTGATAGATATAAATTTTTCAATTCAAATCCAGTTTGCCCATTGCAAATTCCCTGCCGCTACAAGCTTTAATATACATTTCATCTTGTCTAAAATGATTTTTCAATAGGAATTCAAATGTTTCCAATGCCTGTGAATAGCAACCTATCTCATTTAAGATCAATCCCTTTTCAAGCAATTGGGCTTTTTTTAATTTGACGGCACTGCCTAAACTTTCGCATGCGCCCGGAAGACTAAGCTCATATTCACACAGTCCCTTTCCGAAGTATGCATAGTCATTGTTTAATGCATTCAATGATTCATTAAAACATGCCTTTGCATTTTCAAATTCATTTAATTTAAGGTGTGTTGTAGCTTTTTTGTTGAGTAGTTTAAAAAGAATTTTTTCCTTAAGTTTAGATGGATTAGACAATGCTTTTTTATAACTTTCCAGTGCTTTTTCATATTCCCCTTGGGAAAAGTACTCATCACCAGCATAGATGTTCTTTTTCAGCTTTGGAAAATTATCCCTTTCCTCACCGGATTTTTTCAAAAGAAGTTTTTGATATTCAATATCCTCCAAATCAACAGAGGCCTTTATTGCACGCCTATAATACCTTAATGCCTTAACGAAATGTTTTTGCCCGAAAAGAGCATGTGATTTATTGATTAATGCCATGCCATAGTTTTCATCATAAAATATAACCTCATCAAAGCATTCGATTGCCTTTGCATATTTTTCTGATTTCAAAAATCTGATGCCATCATCCAAGATGTTCCTTATTTCTATTTCCTTTAGAATATGCTCTTTTATGAAAGACTGATTTAAATTTGCTGTTTGAATCCTTTCTATGAATGAATCATCTTTGCTCAGCCAATCCGTTGAAAGACCTTCAAATTCAAATCTTACATTGTCATCTGAACTTTCACACTTGATTTCATCATAAATATTCAAAAAAGTCATTAAGTACTTCTTTAAAACTAATTAGATAAAAATATTTTGATTAAAATTAACGTTTTTTCGTAAAAAATTGTCTTAAATAATAAAAAAAGTAAAAAAAAAGAAAAAATATTAACTAGATATAAATCTAGTTAATTTTCTCATTTCGATTATTCTTTCCTGTTTTCTGCCCAAAAACTGCCGAAAATAATAACTAAAGCCATTACAAGATATGCTAAAGGATTACCAGTTGCATGCATAGTTACTGGAGGTTTTTCTGGGTGAACTGGAGGTACAGTTTCATTTTTAATGACCTCAACAGTGCAGTTATCATAATTGTTTGATAAGTTACTGTCGGTTTCATTGCATGTAACGTTTACCTCATTAGTAATTTTTCCATTGATGAGTGCTATACAATCAATGTATAATGTAACAGATTCATCTTTGGTTAAATTGCCAATGTCCCATCTTCCAGTTGATGCATCATATGATCCTTTGGATGCTTTATAGCCGATGAATTTTACGCTATCAGGCAATACATCATATGCCACAACATCATGAGCATCACATGGGCCATAATTAACAACAGTTATTATCCATTGGATTTTGTCGCCAATATGGTAAACTTCCTTATCAGCATATTTAATTACAGCTAAATCAACTATCGCAATACCTTCAGTGGTATTGTTTGCTTTATTGTTAGTAGTGTCATTTTCAGGAGTTGTTGTAGTAACTTCAACAGGGTTAGTAATATTTCCTACACTTAACACTTTTGTTACGATTTTGAGTGTTACACTAGAACCGCTTGCTAATTTACCGATTGTCCATACTTGTGTTTTTGCATTGTATGTGCCTTTTGAAGCAATTGCTTTGATGTATTTTAAAGAATTAGGAATGTTTTCTAAAACTTTAACGTCTGAAGCTGCACTTGGACCGTGGTTTGTAACCCTAATAGTCCATGTAAGCTCTTCACCAACGTATGCTTTCTTAGCACTTACAAGTTTAATAATATCCAAATCGCATACTGGATTAACTTCAGTAGTGTTGTTTGCTTCGTTGTTAGACTCATTATTGTCTGGAGTTGTAGTGTTGACGACAACAATGTTTGTAATGTTACCCTCTTTAACGACTTGAGTAATCAATACTAAAGATACTGAAGCATCTTTTTCTAAATCTCCAATGGTCCAAACATTATTTGCGTAACTTCCAGTAGATGGAGTTACTTTAATAACTTTAAGACCACTTGGTAATTTTTCAGTCACTTTAACATCTTTTGCAGTGCTTGGACCTTTGTTTACAACTCTAATTGTCCATTCAACAAAGTCAGTAATGTTTACTTTAGATGCATTAACCAATTTAGTAATTTCTAAATCGCAAACCGGAATTACTTCAGTAGTATTGTTAGCAATATTGTTGGTTGTGTTATTGTCAGGAGTTGAACTATTTACAGATGCAATGTTTGTAATGTTACCCAATTCTGTAGCTTGAGTTATTAAAACCAAGGATACTGTAGCATCCTTATCCATAGTTCCAATATCCCAAATTCCATTGCTGTATGTACCAGTAGATGGAGTTGAACTAATCAACTTAAGTCCATTAGGTAAAGTATCATTTACAATAACATCATATGCAACGCTAGGACCTCTGTTTATAACAGTAATTGTCCATTCAACCAAATCATTTTCATATACACGAGAAGCATTAACCAATTTTATGATTTCCAAGTCACAAACTGGATTTGCAACAGTAGTGTTGTTTGCTTCATTGTTTGTTTTATTTGGCTCGTAAGTACTTGTGTTGACAATAACCACATTTGTAATGTTTCCTTCTACAACAACTTTAGTAACTAAAAAAAGGGAAACTGTATTATTTACATCCAAGTTTCCAATCTCCCAAACTCCAGTATCCTTATTGAAGCTGCCTACACTTGGAATTGCACTTAAAACTATTGCACCTTCAGGTAAGGTGTCTTTAACTTTAACGTCAAGTGCAGTTGAAGGACCCACATTAATAACGTTAATAGTCCACTCAACGCTGTCTCCAACATCGATAGATGAAGCATTAACAGTCTTATTAATGATTAGATCACAAATTGGGTTTGCAACAGTGGTATTACTTGCATTATTGTTTGTATAATCAGATTCATTGGTAGTTGTGTTGACGGATACGAAATTATCGAATTGACCTTCAGCTAAAAGTTTAGTAATTAGTTTAAGGGTTTTTGACTCATTAGGATTTAATTTTCCAATATTCCAAATTAAATCGTCACCTTTTATTTCACAGTCTTTAGGAACTACGAACTCAATATTGTCAGGTAAAATATCTCTTACAATAACATTTTCAGCTGTACTTGGGCCATAGTTTTTAACAATAATAGTCCATTCAACAAATTCATTAACGAATACATTAGAAGTATTTACAAGTTTAGAGATTTCCAAATCACAAACAGGTTTTACATCAGTTGTATTATTACCTGTTTTGTTATCAGTTTCATTAGAGGATGCATTAACTTTGTTAATTAAGGTACCATTCACTAATGTCTTGAAAGTGATAGTGAAGTTGACACTTTCATTAGGAGCCAATACACCTTTATAATTGAAAACATCACCGGATTTAGTCCAGGATTCTTCGTTAGTATGTTTAATATATTTTAACTCATTATCATTGAAGATTTCAGTAACTTTTACATTAGTCAAATTACAATCACCAGTGTTAGTAACAACTATAACAAATTCTGTGTTGTTTCCAAGGAGAACTGTTTTGTTCAATGAGATTTTTTCAACAGTCATATTAGGTTTGTAAACAGTAGTAGTGTTATTACCAGTTTTATTATCTGTCTCATTAGATGAAGCATTAACTTGGTTTACTAAAGTACCGTTCACTAAAGCAGTAAAGACCACTGTGAAGTTAGCACTTTCACCAACAGTCAAATTACCACTTCAGTAACTTTAACATCAGACAAGTTACAGTCACCAGTGTTAGTAACAACAATCACAAACCTGACAGTATTATTAACAAATACACCATTATCAAGAGTAACTTTCTCAACAGTCATGTTAGGTTTGTAAACAGTAGTAGTGTTATTACCAGTTTTATTATCAGTTTCATTAGATGAAGCATTAACTTGGTTTACTAAAGTACCGTTCACTAAAGCAGTAAAGACCACTGTGAAGTTAGCACTTTCACCAACAGTCAAATTACCAGTAAACATCACCTGATTTAATCCAAACAGTCTTATCAGCATGATCAACGTAAACTAACTCAGATCCACTGTAAACATCAGTAACAGTCACATTATGTAAATCACAGTCACCAGTGTTGACAACAGTAATATTAAATGCAACAGTATCATTGATTACAACGAAATCAGTACCATTCAATGAAACTTTCTCAACAGTCATATTAGGACTGTAAACAGTCATATTAGAACGAATATGAGAGTTAACTATAATAAATTCATATGAATTGTTATTAATTGTTGTATTATAATCACCCTCAATTAATTCTTTAATGGTATAATTAATTAAAACACCTTGTTCATACTTATCAAAATCATAGAAAGTAAATTTCCAATCAGTAGATTTGTTTAAAGTAGCATTTTTTATGTTGTTACCGTTAGCATATAACATAACAGTAATATTATTTGGTCTAATACCATCAAAGTCATTGAAGTCATTCCAAACTTTCTCAACTGAAACGTTGACTAATTCAGGAATATGAGTGTTATTTACAGTCCAATTACCTTTACCATCACTAGTAATATTAGCAGTATAATTAACAACAGCAGTCTCGTTAACAGAGTAAACAATCACAAC
>NZ_CACXTS010000004.1 GCF_902770715.1 uncultured Methanobrevibacter sp.
AATTAAAATTTAATATTGTCTCCTAAGCGCGCAATATCAAAAACTGCAGTATCGGCAATAGCCATGACTGCTAAAACACCTGCCTGAGTTGGATCAGTTATAATCAAATCAGCATGTTTGGTTACGCTTCCAGGCATATTAAGGGAAATTACAATCAAATTACTTTCCTCTTTTACTTTCCTAACAGATTCAGTAATCTCTCCACCCATAAGTGAACCTGCAAGCACTAACGCACTGACACGAGGCAATCTTGAAATGGCTTCAATAGCTTCAGCCAGATTTTTCTCACCGACTAATGGAATGGTATCTACACTTATACGTTCTCCACGTATATTGTGCCTATCTGCTTCAGTGATAGCTCCCATTGCCACCTGGGCCACCTGTGCACCACCACCAACAATGATTATACGCTTTCCCCAAATATCAAATTGAGAGCCATGCAGTTCGACGGATTTGACTTCAGAAATATTTTCTAAATCTGAAACTAACTTATCAATGTCTTCAACATGCTCTAGCTCCAAATTAATAGAACCTATGTTATTCTTTTCAACGAAAAGGTGAACATAACTAATGTTGGCACCATGGCTAGTGATGACATCAGTGATATCATCCAAAACGCCTTTTCTTTCATGTGATTTAATAGTTAATGTATAATCACTCATTTTATGGCCTTACTTTATCTAATTCTGCATGCGCTCTTTTCCACATGCTTAAATAATTGTCATCTTTGGTAACGGGAATCACTTCAAGACCTAATTCCCTATGCTCTTGAATCCATTCTTCATGAAATACAGGTATTTCAATTTTTATTGGTTCGGAGGTTTTATTTACCACTATTAAATTTCTGTAAGGAAAATCCCATTCAACAATGTATCCTCCAAGACTTACCATGTGATACGGTCTCATAACAAATTTCATAAATAATTCCTCCTATAATAATCCAAGTACAATAGATAATACGCCAAGTAATGTTGCGCCTAATATTGTAGGCAATAACTGCCTATTTGTAAATACCGGGCTGAATGCTGATAATATTCCCATCATGAATACGAATATCAATGCAACAGCGATATTGACTAAAATTCCCCATGAGAATATGCTTGGTGGAATTCCAATGAACAATACTGAAAAGACACAGCCGAGTACGAACATGAAAAATCCTCTTGTAAGATAGACAATTGACCTGTATTTTGCAGCATATTCCATGTAAGGTCCTTCAATAACATCTGATTTGGCTTTAATAATTGAAAATGGATATTCATTCAATATAATCATGTATCCTATGAAGAATACGATAGCTGCTATTGCCCCGGATACTGTGAATAAGAATGGTCCGTTAGCTTGCTGGTATGCTACAATATCCTGCAAGAAGATACTTCTAGCAGCGGTTACTGGAGCAAACAACGCCAAATACAATGGGAAAGATCCGTATGTAATCATTCTGAGAGATCTTTTTGCACTGATATCTTCAACAAATGACCTTTGAGCGTTTAAATGTGCTCCGCCTTTTACAAGATCTGGAAACGGCATTCTTAAAGACATCACGGATTTAGACAATGAACCCATCAGCACATAACATATTTCCTCTACCTTTAAAAATCCAACGATAGCCACTAAGCTTGAAAGCGCAGGTATTTTATAAGCTTGTGGAGTTAATGTAATGAGCACGCATAAAACCACAATAAAGCAGATAATCGGCAATATTTTGTATAATTTAGGAACAGGAGATGAAATCTCCACATTTTCCTTAAACATGAATTTCAATGGAGCCATTATTCCCGGAGCGATTACAATCGGCCCAATCCTTTGCTGAATTCTTGCATGAATATATTTTCTCTCAATTCCAGGAAGCAATGTTGAAATTATAAAGCAGACTATCACTGTAAGAACTACTGCAAGAACTGAATTTATTGCTGTACTTTCAAACATAATCTACCTCCTAATTATTTCAATTGCCCTATCGGTACATGTGAAACAAGGGTCACATTGTACGATACATAATTGAGCATCTGTAATCTGGTCTCCAATGCATGCATATTGCATTGCACCAATGTTTGCCATTGACGGAGTTCTAATTATACAGTGCCTTACCCTTCCACTTTCAAGTGCATAAGAATGATACAAAGTTCCTCTTGGAACTTCAATGTAACTTTCGGTTATGTCTGTGTCAACCATTTCCCAGTCGTGATTGACCAATTTTCCTTCAGGAATATCTGCAATAGCCTGCCTGATGATTTTTATTGATTCGAAGGATTCCAATGCCCTCATCAACAAGTTGGATTTGACGTCCCCATCAGGTTGGGTGACTACATTAAAGTCAAAGTTATCATATTCGAACATTGTTGTCCTTAAATCTCTTGCAACACCAGTAGCCCTTAATGTCGGTCCGGTTACAGCAAGTTCAATAGCTTGCTTTTGTGGCAATACCCCAATTCCGGCAATCCTTGACATCACGATTGGATCGGCAGTGAATCTGTTGGCAAAATCAGTGAGGCCTTCTTCTACCTTGTCCATATCCTCTTTAATTCTCAATATTTTTGCTTCGTCCAATTCACATCTTGGCCTTACTCCGCCCAATACGGAACATCCGTACTGAACTCTGTTTCCACCAATCATTGCAAGCAGTTCCATTACAATTTCCCTTAAGTAGAACACTCTCATTGAAAATGTTTCATGGGACAGTACTTCACAACCATGCGCCAAATACAAGAAGTGTGAATGCAAACGTTCAAGTTCGCCCATAATTACACGAATATACTCAGCTCTCTCTGGAATTTCAATACCTAAACCCATTTCAGCGGTTCTGCATGAATTCCATATATGTGAATTAGAACAGATTCCACATATTTTTTCGGTAAGTGCATTTGCCTTTTGGACAGGAAGACCCTCCATAATCCTTTCAATACCCCTATGATTAACACCAATAGTTATCTCGGCTTCCTGCACTATCTCATCCTCTACAAAAAACCTTACCCTATATGGCTCCAATGCAGCGGGGTGAACTGTACCCATTGGAATTTCAGTTTCAATTATATTGCTTCTCGGTACTTTTTCATCCATTTAATCCCCTCTCAGTCCGCATCTAATAATGTAGGTAAAAGTGATACAACTCCAGCCAAAACATCTTGAGGCCTTACGGCGCAACCAGGGATTTTCGCCGCAACCGGTATGATATTTTCGACTGGCCCTTCAATCTCTTCAGAAGGAATGTCACCATAACAATTCTTATAAACACCACCCATTAAAGCGCAGCTTCCTGCAGCCACAACTAATTTAGGATTAGGTATGGCTTCATAAATCTTCTCTAATGGTTTCCTATTCAAATGTGTAACCGGTCCTGTTACGACCAAAACATCAGCTTCACGAGGATTCCAAGTTAAAAACACATTATATTGCTCAGCATCAAATCTAGGTGATAATATGGAGTTTACAATTTCAATGTCGCATCCATTACATCCACCAGTATAAACTAACATGACATGTATTGCTCTTGCTCTTGAAAATGATTTAATTCCCATCTAATCACCTTCCTCTCTATTTTTTAATACAGTATTATCGGACAAATACTGTGCAATAACCTTAAGCTTATCATCAGATATCTTAAATGGTTGATCAAGGAATTCTGAAATTTCAACTTCCTGGTCACCAACACAACTTGGATGAACTGTTCCTTTTTGCCCATACAATGAGAATATTGGACAGAAATCATGACAATAATAACATACCACGCATTTTTCAAGATTAATTTCAGGCACTTTATCTTTAGTCCAATCATCAGTTAATTTAACAGGATTTGCTAATGGCTTCATCTCAATTGCCCCTGTTGGGCAAACATTAGCACAACCAGAACACCCAATGCAAGCCTTTTCATCAACCCTATCATCCACTTCAACTGAAAGCGTAGATATCTGTCTTCTCAACTCCATATCTGTAACCCTATCAGCAGCGAAAAAGATTCTTTTAAAGTTGGTGAAAGCTCCTTCCAAAGCTATTCTAATTAAGTTTCTCATTTAAATACCCTCTATTGAATCTTTAAAATTTCTCTCGAATAAAAACGCTCTTGCAGGACATGCATTCTTACATGCTCCGCAATAGGTACATTTCTCTTCATTTACAATGAACTCGCCATCAACTTCATCTATTGCATCATATGAACAGGTTTTATGACATAATCCGCAATGCATACATAATTGCTGCTCAATGAAATTGAATCCGTCTTTGATTTCATTTTTATACAATGTTGATTTTGGAATGGCATCAACCGGACAGTGCACTGCACAGTTTTCACATAAGATACATTTATCCAAGTTAACGGAAATTGTTCCTCTGTGCAATATGATAGCATCCTCCTGACATACCTCTGCACAAATTCCGCAGGAGATGCAATCTTCTGAAACGCTTCCGTCCCATGTATGAGTCATATATTGACGTGCATGAGTTTCATCACAGACCTGCACACATTTTCCACAGGATACACAGAATCCCGCCAATGTCGGCAACTCTTCCTCATTAAACTCGTCATAGATAAACATTTCCTCATCCTCATGCAATGTATTAATAGGACATGCATCGATTGCAATTTCATGAGTCGTATTTTCAGTATCCATAGTCGGATCATACCTTAATTTGCCATCAACATACTTATGAGATTCATTTTCACATAAATCTGCACATAATCCGCAATTCAGACATGATACGATTGAACCTGACGGTTTCTGATTAATCTTATTGACAATAATCGCAGATTCATCAACAGAAATTGCATTGTTAGGGCAAGCCTTCATACAATTAAGACAAAGTGTACAGGATGATTTGTTGACAATTTGATGTTTGTTCATTGATTGGTTTGGACAGACATCTTCACATAGTCTGCACTCACTACAAATTCCTTCATCCCTATCAATTTTAACGTGAATTGCTCCGGTCGGACAATATTGCTGACATCTGCCGCATAAGATACATTTTTCTGTGTCAGTTCCGAAGTAGCTTCTTGAAACCTCTTTAGCGACAGACTCCTCTTTTTGAGGAACAACCCCTAAAGAAGGATAAAGTATTTTCAATGATTCTATGAAGTTGATCTGCTTTTCCTTTTCAAGTTCAAATCCGTCAACACGGTTGGAACAGACTTCCTGACATACTCCACAGCGTGAACAGATTCCATATACAATGCCGTCTTCAATGGTTATATTGTTTGTAGGACAATTGTGCATACACATTCCACAGCCATTACATTTGGCCCGATCTACAACATAACCTCCATAGCCATTTTGGAATATGGCGCCATTCGGACAGTTTTCATAACATATTCCACAGGTAAGACAGCTGAAAGCTCTTCCATTGATAAATCTAATAGCTTTTGTAGGACACTGTTTAATACAATCTCTTTTTCCCTCACATGTATTAGTTGTTAAAAACATTATAAAAACTCCTTATTTACTCCTTGCAAATAGTAGTTTGCCTACAAAAATTCCTATTAATGCAGATAAAAATGCTGTAGAAATCGGCAAATCTGTGTAGAATGGATAATTACCAGATTGCCATGCTACAATAATTCCTGCAATAAGTATCACGATAAATGATGCCTTAGTGAATTTTGCATCACTAACATTAAGTTTAATCTGAGATCCAATAACTAAACCCAATATTAGTCCGAATATTATTGGTCCTAAACTTAACATCATTCACCCTCCTCTACAATCTTTTTAAAACCTGCAAATGCAATGACGATTGCGGACAGACCTGCAAATACTTTCAAACCAACAAAGATATTGAGGTATGGAATAATACCTGCATTGGTTACATCCGGATAGTGGAAAACGCTTTGGATTGCTGCCGGAACGACATTCAACAGGTCGGTTCCGAAATTGTACAGGTAAAATCCTCCAACGAATAAACCGATTAATCCAAAGATGACAAATCCTAATGCACCTACAGATTCAAAAACTTCAATGTACAAATGAGATAATTCCAATGGAGAATTACCTAATCCATAAACGAGAACAGATAATATGATTCCACTAGCTATCATTGCACCTCCCTGGAAACCACCACCAGGAGTGATGTGTCCTCCAAGGATAGTCATTATACCTAAACAAATTAAAAGGATTGAAATTGGTAAAGATATTAGTTTTAAAATTACACTGCCTTGACTCATTGTTTATCCCCCAATAATCCTCTACCAAATATAAGTAATACTACCAAACCAGCAGTCAACAATATAATTGATTCTCCTAATGTATCGTATGCTCTGAAATCAAAAATAACAACGGTTACAAGGTTTGGAGCTATTTGAGTTCCTAAAGCATTGTAAATATTGCTTACACCAGGGTTAATCATGTTACTTAAATGGAATACTGAATCAAATAATGTAACAGAAAATATTGCTGCAAGCACTGCTGCAATCAAACTGCGAATTGTTGCTTTATCAGACAAGATTACCACCCCAGTACATAAACACGACAATAATTGAAAGTGTTACAACTGCATAAAATATCATCTTTTCCAAAGAATCTTCCTGTTCGATTTTGAACTTAGGAATAAGCGGAATATTAGAAATCAGAACAATTGCCAATATGAATGTGACCAATCCTGCAAGCAAAACATTTACATGCCTTAGCAATATTGCTGAGAGAACCAATGATACAATCAGGAATATTTCCGCTGTAATGCTACCGGAAACATCCGCATTGGTTACAGGACCCGGTGAAAACAATTTCTTGAATTGCTTTACAACATCGAATATTTGATCATATAGTTTCATAATATCCCTCCTACAAAGCTAGAAATTCCATTTACAACAACATCAGGGAATAAACCTAAACCTATAACCAATATTAGCAATATTCCCATAGCAAAAATCATTGCACGAGGAACTTCTTTTCCTTCTACTTCCAATTCTTTTGGTTTTGGCCTTAAGAACATCACATAGAATGTTTTTACGAATACTACAAATGTGGCGATACTTACCATAATAGCCAAAATGGATATTTCAGGGAATCCACAGTTTAAAGATGCTTGAACAAGCATTAATTTGGATTGGAATCCGCTTAATGGAGGAACTCCTGCCATTGCCAAACCGGCAATTAAAAGCATGAGGCTTACTTTTGGATGATATGCCAAAAGCCCTCCGAGCTTACGTGTATCCACTTCATTTGTTGCGTTAACGATTGCGCCAAATCCAATGAATAATAATGCAGTAATAATGATTTCGTTTAATGCTTGGAACAGACCCGCTGTAATCGCATAATTAGTTCCAAGACCTATACCTAAACCTATGAAACCAAGTTCACCAACAGCTAAAAATCCAATCATTCTTCTGAAGTCTGTTTGGGTAAGAGCCATAGAGACACCCAATATCATAGCCAAGATAGAGAAGAAAACTATGAGAACTTCAAATATCGGCAAGGTGGAATAAATCCTGTGCATAATCAATACGATTGAAATCATGGATATGACTGTAAATGATTGAAGCAATGCTGCTCCATGAGGTTCCGCTTTTGAATAAATTCCAGATTTTATAGTATGGAAAGGTGGTAAACCAGAGGCATATAACCAACCAAAGAATATTAATCCGAGTGAAGTTAAAAATACTGGAGATGTAGCGTCAACCAAACCATTATGAACAGCTGTTGCAATATCAGTAACATTTACACTACCAGTCAATGCCAATAGGAATCCAATTCCCAAAAGCATTATTGGAGAACCGATTGACCCTAAAATCATATATTTTAAAGCCATTTCATAACTATAATCAATTGAAGAAGCTGCAACAATACCTACCTGTGCAAGTGCCAGTATCTCAAAGAATACGAACATGTGGAATATATCATCAGTTAAAAGCATTGCAGTAACTGCAGCTGTACCTAAGAACAATAAGAATAAATATGGTCCTGAAACTTCCTTATATTTAGTTAAATAGACGAATATAACTAAAAATGTTAAAAGACCTATCATTGCGATGAATATCTGTTGCAAGAAAGTAAATGAATAGGTAATTGCAGGATGATATACGAAACTTGTCACATTATCCAAAATAGGTTCATATCCGCCAAAGTAATGCAATCCATAATTGGACAATAACGGAATCAGCGGAAGACAGATTGCAACAACAAATGCAAAAATCTTAGTTACCTTATTGAACTTTGAAAATGCACTGATCAACAATGCAGCAATCAAAGGAACAATAACCATAAGTGGAATTAGCTCATTCATTGTATTCCTCCTGTTTTGATGTATCCGCCAACATCACTTTTGTGCTTAAAGTACCATATCTTCTATAAAGAACCATTACTAAAGCAAGCATAACGGCCAAAGTACTTGCGCCAATTACAATACTGGTAAGTACCAAACCAAAAGGCAATGGATAAGCAGCGTTTGAAGCAAACCATGATGTGTCCATTCCAGGCATTAGAATAGGTACAACACCGCCTGCCTTATAACCGATAGCAACAATGAACAGATTAGCGCCTTCTTCAATAAAACTAATACCGATTATCTTTTTTATGATATTATCAACGAAAATCGCCGCATAAAGACCTATGACAACTAGAGCAACTGATGTCAATAATATCGCAAGTTGTGTCTGTGCCATTAGCTATCCTCCCTTTGAGTTTTCTGTACAGCCAAAGCAATGAATACAGGAACAATCGCTGCACCCACAATAGCTTGAGTTAAAGCTACATCGGGAGCCAATAATATCTGGAAGAGAACTGCAAGAGCCCCGCCAGAAAATCCTGTTAAGATTGCTGCTTTTAGTAAATCTTTCTGAATAAGAGCAAGAATTGCACTTAAAACTATAATTATGCATAATACAAACTCTAACATCTTACTCATCCTCGTCAATTTCTAATGTAGTAACTGAAAATCTTTCATCCGCTTTAAGTTTCTCTGAATCTTCGCTCTCTAAAGCTTGCATTTTTTCTTTAGGATGGAAAAACGGATGATTTTCATCCACTTCTACTTCAACATTCTGTAAATCTAAATTATTTTCTCTATCTTCTTTTTTCCAATAAGCATTAGCTATTGCATGTGCTATAAACGGAGCTAGAATGAAATAAATTCCAGCAAGCAAATATTGGCCTATTGCAATCATTGCAATAATACATGCAACATCAAAAATACCTACAATGTGGATTCTTGCATAAACAATATTCTTTGTGTCTTTTCCTAAGCTAAGAAGACCAATTGCGGAAATTATAGTTAAAACTGCCGCTATGATAAGAAGGGCTGATTGAACATATTCTATCATCCATCATCACCTCCCAAAACAACAGCGAAAGCAACTGTGCCTACAAAACCAAAGAATATTAAAGCTAATGATATATCTCTAAAGAAACCAAGGTTATATAAATCTCCAACAATCAGCAATGCAACAGCAAAGGCATTGACTACTAGAGAACTTCCTAAAAGCCCCATTGATGTGGATTTATATGCACTTGCCCTTAAAGCAGCCAGCATCATTATCATTAATGCAATAACCACAATAATTTTTGAAATAAACAATATATCCATACTATCTCACTCGATTATTTTACTTGGAAAATGTTATGCATTTTTACTCTAACATTTTCTTTATATACTTTTCAAAAGGAATGATATCCTCTTTACTTCTTGGAGAAATAGCAGCTACTTTGATAATGTTATTTTCACTGTCCAAATCAACAGACAAAGTACCAGGAGTTAAAGAAATACTGTTTGCTAAAATTGTCTGTGAAACCGGCCTCTCTAAAACAGTTTCAATGTCAACAACTATAGGATCAATATTTCTCCTCATAACACCATTAAACGCAACATCTATTGTTGATTTAATGATTTCATAAATAAGGTCTAAGAAATAAATAATTCCATAACCAATTCTAGTCAAAAACATTAAACAAGCTCCATTTCATTATTTTAATAAACAGCCAAAAAATTGACTATATAATAATATTATTATTTATCATGATTATTTATTATAAATGTATGTATTTTTAAAAAAAATATGAGTAATTTCTAAAAAAATATTAAAAATATTCTAAAAAAAATTAAATGAACAAAATAATATCCCAATGAAAGCAATGAGGAAAAAAACATGGCTAAATTGGAAAATAAGAAAAAATGTATAAACTTAAAAAATATATATAATAAGACATACAAATTTAGTCATGCCTAAAAAGGTGATTGCATGGACTTAATTGAAAAACTAGAACCGATAATCATATTTTCAGCGGTGATTTTAGGACTTGTTTTAAGCAATATTGATTTAATAGCAGATAATACCTCTTATCTGATCAATATATTCCTATGCCTAATGTTATACGGATTATTTTTAGAAGTTCCCCTAAACGACTTGAAAGACAGCTTTAAGAATATCAAATTTACATCAACAAGTTTAATAATAAATTTCATATGGACGCCATTATTCGGATATTTTATAGGATTATTATTCTTAAAAGGGAATGTTGACGTGCTTATCGGGTTTTTCATGCTGATTCTAACCCCCTGTACAGACTGGTATCTGGTATTTACAAAACTTGCAAAGGGAGACTTGACCTTAAGTCTATCAATATTGCCGATTAACCTAATTTTGCAAATAATTTTGCTTCCTGTATATCTGATATTATTTTTCTCAAGCGGAAATACAATGGATTATGTGCAATTAGCTTATTCACTTTTAATTGTTATTGTCATACCTTTCATAGCGGCGCAAACTACAAAATTCCTGCTTAAAGATGATTTAAAACAAAAAGCAACAGAAATTTTTACAGACTTGCAAATTTGGTTTTTATCACTTGCGGTGTTCTGCATTTTTGCAAGCCAGGGAGAATTGTTATTTACAAATTTAAACTCCGTTGTAACAATATTCATCCCTTTAATAATATTTTTCATTGTTAATGTCATAATTGATTTATTAGTGTCTGAAAAAATTAATTTCAGTTATTCTGAATATGCGAGTTTAACAATGACAACACTTGCACGCAATTCACCTCTGGCACTGGCCATAGCAATAAATTCGTTTCCTGGACATGAATTAATATCCATTGCACTTGTTATCGGACCCCTGATTGAATTGCCTATACTTTACACTGTTTCTAAATTCTGTTTATGGATTAAAAATTCAGGACTGTTTTTTGTTTGCAATTACAGATTTTAATATGCCTTAACATAATTTTCAAACAGGTTAAACAAAAATGGGGCATGATACAAAAACGCGCAAATAACCAATAGGAATATCATGACCAATCCAAAGTTTCTATAAACTTTTTTTGAGGATATCGGAGCAAATATTTTAATTCCTGCAGGAGTGAACGAATCCAATACTACATGAGAAAACACACCCAACAATAAGCTTAAAACGACTTCAATATATGAAAACTCTGCATTTGGAATTACAAATAAGCTAAGGAAAAATACTGGAAGAAAAATCATCAGAAGCTTCCTGTTCAAAAATAAAAAGCTGATAATTATGAGCAATACTGCCATTAACAGATATTGATTATTGAGAGGTGTCACGGCAAGAATTAACTCCAACGACCATATCAATACCAGACTGACGGCGGAAGTTAATGTTAAAACCCCAAAAAGCGAATGTGTAAAACTACGATGTTCTGAAAAATAGAACGTGACACCTAGAAATACAATAATCAACCCTACGTAATAAGGTAATTTAAGCATATAAAGTGAAATGAACACTATTAACCCCAATATAATCATCCTATAGACATTTTCCGTTTTGAATTTATGGTCAAAATCCGGGATATTTGCACCGAGGAATGTTAAAGCAATTAACAGAGGACTGTGAAAAAACATGCATGCGAGTATTAATGCAAATATCGAATGTCCCTTGTAAGATGGCACTTAAATCACCTTACTTAAACTTATAACTCTATATTAAAAATAATTAATGCAAGAGCATTTGAAAAGTATTCTATATTGAAAAAATAGTATTGTAGATCCAATAATTAAATTTCTTTGGATTTTTAGTAAAGGATTAAAAAATTAAAAAAAAAGGAAGAATGAAATGGCCATTCATTCTTCCATTTAAAAGTATTTATCCATAACCCTCTGAAAACTTAAAGCCATCATCGAGATATAAATAATTATCAATATCTCCGACTTGGACATTTTCGTCATATAAGAACTTTTCAGCACCATTATACGCTTCGGGATTTAAAAAATCACTAGGGTTATATTCACCAGGTTTAATGTTAGTAGGATCAAATTCATTAGATTTAAATTCACTAGGTTTATAATTTATAACATTATGTATGGCCATACCTAATGAAGCCGCACTGATTCCTATGACAACACCATCTCGAACCCGGTTCATGAATTGACTGTAATCCTGGTTATCAGTTGAATAGATGATTGCATCAACAGTTCCACCAATAGCACCTACACCAGCACCTATTGCCCAACCAACAAGTTGTGCGGCTGATGAAATTGCTGCAGAAACTCCAAATCCAGCACCCGCTGAAATTATAGTCACTCCAGTCAGTATAGCTGCAGTAATCGCCTTCTGCTTCCAGGCAGCCATTGGGAAATGGTCAATCACATTAGGTGAATCCCCAATACTGATAATTGATACGCTAGCATTATGGTTATAAATATCCACATTAACATTTTTATTACCATATCCTTCAATTATTTGCAGTTATGCAACCTACAGTGAAAATACATGTCAATCAGACTAATTAACATTAAAAATTAGATGCCAAAATAATTCAAAAAGCTTTCCATTTGCATATATGATTTTTCAACTGTGCCCTTTCCAACATTTGCAAAAGGACACAATACTTCAGCAGTAATCGCAGGAATGCCCTTTAAATTGCAAACATCCTCAACTGCACCCTTATAAGATGACCCGGCATAGTCGAATGAAATTATTCTGGATCCCACATCTTTAGAAATGAAATTAGCAATCAAAAAACTTTCAGGACTTGGAGATTTGGATGAAAAAATAGATTCAAAGCCAGGATTGCTGTTTCGGGCAGTTGAATGAAAATCACCGACAAAATCAATATGCAGTTCCTCGATTTTTTGGATTATCAGATTGCTCAGCGAATTCTTAATATGGGCTGACCTATTCAAATCCATTGAATTGAAAGTTCTTTCATTGTTCATTGTTGATTTTGGAGCGGCAAACGGTATAAAATATAGGGTGGTGAACAAATCAGCGCCGATTAAATGATTCAATAGTTTCACATTCGCAATCTGGGCAGGCAGTTCATTTCCATGAATCCCGGATAAGATTAAAAGTTTATTGCCACCACTGCCTAGCTTAAAGATCGGTGTTCCGAAAACGGATTTTTCTAAAATCAGTTGAGTAAGATTATTCAGCTCCAATTGCTCCATGAGATTTCTATTTCTGGAAATGTAACCCCCTGAAAAATTGGAAATGTAATCAATTTCCAAATTGTCAAATCCCTCAACTTTTTTAAAAACCATAATTAATTATACATTGAAACTCTTATTTAAAAATAAGGATGAAAATGAAAAAATATATCAAAAACCTAATTAGGCTCGTCAATTATGAAAGAGATGCTGAAATTGACCTGATGACACATGAAATAAGTACAATGTCCGGTCAGAAAAGAGAACAGTTGGGAAGAGCCATAAACAAAGTCAAAGGAAAAAGGCAAGGAACGGAACTGGGAATGCAAATTGTTCAGTTTGGAAGATCCGAAAAGATTGAAACGGAAATATCAGTTGGAGATATGGTTTTAATAAGCACGGACAACCCATTGAGAAGCGATTTGACTGGAACAGTGACCGAAAAAGGAGCGAGATTCGTTAAAGTAGCTTTTGATAAGCGAGTTCCGAAATGGGCTTTAAAAAAGAAAGTCCGTATTGACTTATATGCAAATGACATTACATTCAAAAGAATGGAAGACAATTTAAATCATTTAAGTCTGAAAGGAAAGAATGCTTTAGAATACATGTTGAATGATAGGAATCCTAAAAAAAATCGTCCAGTGCCTTATATTGCATACATTGACCAATTCCTTAACGAATCCCAAAAGTCAGCTATTGAAAATGCGCTTTCATGCGAAAACTTCTTTTTGATTCATGGTCCTTTTGGAACAGGCAAGACCAGAACACTGGTTGAACTGATTTCACAGGAAACAAGGCAGGGCCATAAAGTTTTAGCTACAGCTGAAAGCAATGCCGCTGTAGACAATATCCTGGAAAGATTGATGGAGAATAAAAAATTAAACTTGACAAGACTGGGACATCCTCAAAGAGTTTCAAAACACAATATTACACAAACTTTAGCCTATAAAGTTGAAAATCATGAATTAAACAAAAAAATCAAAAGGATTCACAAGAAAATTGACAAACTAATAGAAAAAAGAAAGAATTACACAAAACCGACTCCACAATATAGGAGAGGTTTTGGCGATTATGATATACTGTATAATGCTTCAAGAGGAAAGGGCGGTCGTGGAATAAGCCCTGATCAGATGAAATCAATGGCGCATTGGATTGCAACAAACCAGGAGATTGATGAAGCTCATAGCGAAATAAGAAGGATAGAAAACAGGATGATTCGGGACATCATTGAAAGGAGCAATGTTATATTATCAACAAATTCCTCAGCAGCTCTTGAATCAATTGCAAGAACCAAATTTGATGTTGCAATCATCGATGAAGCTTCGCAGGCCACAATTCCCAGCATTTTAATCCCAATTGCAAAAGCGCACAGGTTCATTCTTGCAGGAGACCATAAGCAGCTTCCGCCAACAATCATCAGTGAAAAGGCACATCCTTTGGAAAAAACATTATTCGAAGAGCTTATTAAACGATACCCGTTCAAATCACAACTTTTGAATGTCCAATACAGAATGAATAAAATGCTTATGGAATTTCCAAACAGGGAATTCTACAACAACAACCTGAAAAGCGATTCCAGTGTTGATGAAATAACTCTCGATGATTTGCTTGGAGTTGACAATAACGAAGAGCCTTTTCTTTTTATTGACACGTCTAAAGTTGATGGCTACGGTGAAAAACACCTGAAAGATTCCAAATCAATAGTGAATGAATTGGAGTCTAAAGTTGCTGTAAGCATTGCCAACGATTATCTGAATGCAGGAGTATGTGAAGAGGACATCGGAATTATAAGTCCCTACGCCGACCAGGTGAAGATAATTCAAGAGCAAACCCCTGTTGAAGTGAAGACAGTTGACGGATTTCAAGGCAGAGAAAAAGAAATCATTATCATATCAACTGTAAGGAGCAATAATAATGGAAACATTGGATTTTTAAAAGATTTAAGAAGATTAAATGTTGCAATAACACGAGCAAAACGAAAACTGATTATTATTGGCAATAAAGAAACTCTAAAGACAAATCCAACATATTCAAGACTCATAGAATTTGCTGAAAATAAAAACTTATTGATAGAAATTTAGGCATACCTAAACTTTTAAATACTATGACAACAAATACAATAAACAAGGTTAAAAAAGTTAGTCATAACTTTTTTCCTCCAAACTCTTAATTAGGGACCCGATTTTAAAACACATACAACTTTTCAACCTCAATTATAAAACCCCAAATTAAGAGTTTATTTCTTCTGCCAACTTTTTTTAAAATTATAAATACTATTAAAAATAGAACATTTAATGTATAATTATTCTTATTTAAGATTATTTAACGGTGATTGATTATGACTGAAAAAGTACTTTTAGCATTCAGTGGAGGGCTAGATACCTCCGTTTGTGTTAAATTATTAGAAGAAAAATATGATGTAGAAGTTATTACCGCATGTGTGGATGTCGGACAAGGCGAAGAAGAAATGGAAAAAGCAAAAAACAGTGCAGCTAACATTGGAGGATTAAAACACTACAATATAGATGCTAAAGAAGAATTCGCAAACGAATACATCGCACGTGGAATCAAAGCAAATGCTGAATACGAAGGATACCCATTAAGTACCGCTTTTGCAAGACCATTAATTGCCCAAAAACTTATAGAAGTAGCGGAAAAAGAAGGGGCAACTGCAATTGCACATGGTTGTACCGGAAAAGGAAACGACCAATTCAGATTTGAAGCAGTAATTCGTGCAATGTCCGATTTGGATATCATTGCACCAATCAGAGAAATGAACCTAACAAGAACTGAAGAAAAGGCATATGCAGAATCCAAAGGAATCAAGTTAAGTTACGATAAAATTTACAGTATTGATGAAAACCTCTGGGGAAGAGCAATTGAAGGAGATGTCTTAGAAGACCCTGCAAATGAACCTCCTGAAGACATCTATGAATGGACTGCTTCCTGGGAAGATGCTAAAGACGAACCGGAAAAAGTATCCATTGAATTTGAAGAAGGTATTCCAGTAGCTATAAACGGTGAAATGATGCCATTAATCGACATCATTACAAAAGCAAATGAAATTGCAGGAGCTCACGGAATTGGTAGAGTTGATACCATCGAAAACAGAATGATCGGTATTAAAAGTAGGGAAATATACGAAACCCCCGGTGCAAAATTATTGATTGCAGCACACCAAGCATTAGAGGAATTGGTCTTAACAACTGACGAGTTAAGATTCGCGGAATACATGTCCGGACTCTATGCAGATTTAGTCTACAGAGCACTCTGGCAAGAACCATTAAGAGAAGACCTTGACCAAGCAATCGATAATATGCAAGAAAGAGTAAGCGGAGAAGTTGTAATGAAACTCTTTAAAGGTTCCATTCAACCAATCATCAGAAAATCTCCATTCAGCTTACACAGCATTGAACAAATTACCTTTGAAGACAAAGAAACTGACCAAAGAGAAGTTGAAGGTATGATTAAATACCACGGTCTTCAAGCGGCAAATTACCAAAAATTAAACAGATAGCTTTTAAGCTATCACTTTACTTATTTTTATGTCTAAAATTAACCAACTTCAACAAATAATCGACTCCTCAGGCAATATTGTATTCTTTGGAGGGGCTGGCGTGTCAACAGAAAGCGGGATTCCTGATTTCAGATCAGAAAGCGGAATCTTTAAAAGCTTAGAGAAATACGGAGACACACCAGAGAATTTGGTTTCACACAGCTATTATCTAGACCATACAGAAGAATTTTTCAATTATTATAAAGATAATCTTGTTTTTAAAGATGCTGAACCTAATCCTGCCCATTTAAAGCTTGCAGAATTAGAAAAAGCAGGCAAACTAAAAGCAGTCATCACACAAAACATTGATGGATTGCATCAGAAAGCAGGAAGTGAAAACGTCCTGGAGCTTCACGGAAGCATTCACAGAAATTACTGTCAAATCTGCGGTAAAGAATATGGCCTGGATTACATTTTAGAAAGCGAATCAATTCCAAGATGTGAATGTGGAGGCATTGTAAAACCGGATGTCGTATTATATGAAGAACCCTTGAACAATGCAGTATTAAATTTTTCAGTCGATTACATTTCACAGGCAGAAACACTGATAATTGGAGGCACATCTCTCGTTGTTTATCCTGCCGCAGGACTTATAAACTATTTCAATGGACAAAATCTTGTTTTGATTAACAAAAGTGAAACTCCTTATGATGACCTTGCAACATTAGTCATCAACGATGCCATTGGAGAGACTTTGAGCCAAATCAAAGTCAAGTGATTGTGGAATCAATTCAATTCCGCTCAATTGATTATCGCATCTGTAGACAAGTATTTCAACACCTTGCCTGTAAGCTTCATTGAGGGTTTCGCTAAACACAGGATCATTATCCCAATTCGGCCTGAAGAATTTCCCGGCAGGATGCTGAATTAAGAAAAATACGACACAGCGATTGCCCTGTTTTTTAAGTTTTATCAATTCTTTTAAGTGTTTTGCACCACGTTCTGTTGGAGCATCCGGAAATCTGGCTTCACCATCAACAATCAGAGTAACACCCTTGACTTCAACATAACACTCTTCATTTTCATTAGCCAAGTATATATCTATTCTTGAGTTGTCAACAGTTTTTTCTCTTTGATGGAGAGAATAATTTAGAAGCTCTTTTATTTTGCCGTCAACGATTGCATCATAAACAATGCTGTTAGCCTGCTGAGAGTAAAGCGATACCAACACTCCCTTATTCTCAACAAATCGAAGCGAAAATTTTGTTTTTCTATTTGGATTATCGGATGGCTCTAGCCAAACGACAGCCTCCTCAACTAAAAGCTCTTTACACCTTCCAGTGTTAGGCACATGGGCAATTTCCAAATTGCCATCTACTTCAACTTCGGCAATGAATCTATTTGGGCGATTCTTAAAAATCCCTTTAACATAATCCATCTTTAATCACACTGCCAATGTAGGAAACCAAATCAGATGCTGAAAAACCGTTTCCTTTAACCTTGAAAGCTTCATCTCCTGCAAGACCATTAATGAAAACGGCCAGACATGCTGAATCAAATGAGTTTAATCCTTGTGAAAGCAGACTGGTTGCGATTCCTGAAAGTGCATCACCAGTTCCACCAACAGTCATGCCAGCATTTCCACTTTTATTTATTTTGAATTTAGTTTCCTTTAAAATTAAGTCATATTGTCCCTTAATAACAACAGAACCTTTGATTTGACGGGTAATCTTCTGGAATTCTGTGATATTTTCATCGACATGATTAAAGTCGTATGAATCGATGTCAAGTTTCAAATCATCTTCTATACCAAACAGTGACTTGAACTCAAAGATATGCGGAGTCAATATAATATCTTCACGATTTTTGATCAATGACAATTCAACCTGTTTTAGAGCGTCAGCATCCAAAACAATCGGCTTTTTGATTTTTGCAGCCAAAACATTGAATAAATTTGAGGTTTCATCATCAATTCCTGAACCCGGGCCAATCAATACGGCATCAACGTCATCTGCAATGCTTAATATTTCATCGGCATGGGAAAGGGACAGTTTATCCCCCTCAAGAGATTTGACAATTAAATCCGGAGATGTTGATTTAATGGCTTCAGCGGCCTTTTCAGGCGAAGCAACATAGACCAAATCAGCACCAGCACCGATTGCAGCCATGCCTGCAATGGCGGGGGCGCCTGCAAAGTCCTTATTGCCTCCTACAATCAATAATTTACCGTTATTTCCCTTGTGTGATTTTGGATTTCTATTTTTAAGTCTTAAAAAGTCACCATAGTTTACAAAATATTCCGCTTCAAAAGGAATTCCGATATCAGCAGTTACAAGACCCCCTACATCCTCTTCATCAGCATTTCTAACGCCTGTCTTGATTTTATGAAAACTGATTGTGTAGTCCGGAATTACCGCCAAATCAGAGACTTTCCCTGTTAAAGGATCCATTCCTGAAGGGACATCAACGCTTATTTTGATTCCTTTTGATTCATTGATGATTTCAATAGCTTTTCTAATGTTGGTTTGTAGTTTTCCGTTAATACCAGTTCCCAAAAGGCCATCCACTATAACAAACTCAGAATCATGGCTTTTTGCCAGCTCACTGCTGTTAATGTCTTCCAATGTTTTAAGATTATAAATATTCAGACGTGACAGGCGAGGCTTCATATTCATTAATATTTCCAGGTTGGTTTTTGAATAAGGGGAGCGAATGTTATCCTTCAACATGTAAATGTCGACGTCATATCCTCTGTTCAATAAATAACGTGCAGCAACAAATCCGTCACCACCATTTCCTCCGGAACCTGTAAAAATCACTACTTTTACTGGTTTTGAAAATGTATAAACTGCAATTTTACCCACTTCTTCCGCTAGAGATTTTCCAGCTGATTCCATTAAACATAATCTTGATAAACCCAAATATTCACAATTGTGGTCTGTAACCATCATATCAATAGGATCCAAATTATCACCTTAAATTAAAATATAAGTATATTATATAAATATAATTATCTTAATTTAAGGAAAAATTCCATGAGAAAAATAACATTGAAACTTTTAACAAGATTGCCTACAAAATATGGAGTAACAGGATTAATACTGATTATATTCCTATTTATTTACGGAATTGTCGGTTCCTATTTTATTATGGGCTTAAATATTATTGATTCTATTTATTATGCTGTAATTACTATGGCCACAGTAGGTTATGGGGACTACACTCCTCATACTGGAATTGAAAAGATTTTTGCAACAACCTTAGCTCTTGCAGGAGTTGCATTGCTTGCATACGTATTCAATATTTTATTAACAAATTTCCAGGAGAGAATGACCGAATATTCAAAAGGAGCTAGAAAAATGAAAGCGATAAACGATATGGATGATTATTATATTCTTTGTGGTTTCGGAAGAGTTGGAAAAGTGGTGTTTAAAGAACTGACACAAAGAAATCAAAATGTGATAATAATTGAAAAAGATGAAAACATATGTCAAAGTATTGAAGAATGCGAATCAGTTGTTGTTATACAGGAAGATGCTACTGAAGGCGACTTGATTACAAAATTGGCCGGAGATAAATGCAACAGCGTAATCATTAGTATTGGAGATGATGTCAGCAACCTATTTATAGTCTTGACAATACGTGAGCAAAATCCTGACGTGTGGATCGTTTCAAGAGCAAGCAAAATAGAAAACATATCCCGACTTAGAAAAGCGGGCGCTAATAAAATAGTGTCCCCTGAAATTATTGGCGGACAAGACCTTTACTTTGAATCTACACGCCCCCACCTTTTAAGAATAACCACAAAGCACACCTTTGATAAAATATTTGATGAATTTGAAATAATAGCCAAACATGGTTGTACATTAGAAAATATTGATTACCATATCCCTGGAATCGAAACACCATTAACACGTGAAATAAAGACTAAAGATCCTGTAGACGGTAAAAAATACCAAAACTATCTAAATACACATGATGACCAAAGACATGCTATAGACAATTTGTATAAAAGCACAAACAACATCCACTCCCATTTGATTTCAGGCCCTGATAAAACCACTTTTGACAAATTGGTTGAAGATCTGGAAAAAATTGAAGATATTATTGGAATTAACTTATCCAATGAAGAAATAGCTGAAATAACTAGAAAAGAAATAAAAGAATAATTTTTCAATTATTCTTTAATTATAATATTGCTTTTACAATTAATCAAGTATTTGATGTTGTTAGTGTATATTGACACTTTATGACTTCCAACAGACAAGGAGTTAGTTTTCAATTGAGCAACACCATTCTTATCTGTTTTAATAGAATAGGTTTTACCGTCAATTTTTACTTTAACAACAAGGTTTTTAATGACCTTTTTAGTTGCCTTATTTTTTACTGTAACTTTAAATACTTTAGATTCATTAAGGTTTGTAGTAACCTTTGGAGCGCTGACAATTGTTTTGGTCTTGATTAATTTATCTATGTTTCCCATCTTATGAATGCCCAGATATTTGCTTGACGGAGTTTTTGGAAGGCTGTTTTTTGATATGAACTTGCCCTTAAAGTAAATATTGTCCTTCAAGTGCCCTGTGCTTTTTCCAACCATGCGCCCATTGTCATTTGCAGCATAAACCTTTATTGTTGCAGTAGTTTTGCCTTCTTTGGTTGTTGCTTTCCAATGGAATGCTGTAGCATCCCTACGGTTTACTCCAAATGAATCGGATGCTGCAATTTTAATGGCCGCCTTTGCAGGATTCTTATCATAATGGGCATATGTACCATGCCTAAACATTGATCTTGAATTAGGAATGTCAATAAATTGACCTGGTTTCAATTTACCCATCTTTATACCGCTTCCCCATACAATTGCATATTTTCCGTTTGGGGCTTTAATTGAAAAATGACCAATGGTCAATCTTCTTTCATACTTTTGAATTTTCTTAAGGTATGATTTTTTAATCTTACCAGATTTAAACATTTTACCTGCCAATTTTTCAATAGCATGATTGATTGTCGGATTATCCCAACCGCCTGTACCTGCCATCCAACCGTTAGCTGCTGTTATTGTGTGGAAGAAATAGCTATTCTTTTTATACTGCTTTACAGCAGGAATTCCATTTAGCTTATATTTGACAATGTGCAAATTCTTAGCATTAGTCGCATCCCTTCTAAATCCGGCAACAGCTTCGGTATTGCTTACTTGAACGTACAATGAAGAACATCCCATTTCAGCAGTTTCCTTAATGGTCAGGGCAGCTTTTATTTTTTTAGCCTTTAGGTATTTGTTTTTCTTAATACATGTGACAACCTTATATGAACCAACCTTGAAGTTTTTCTTCAATTCCGCAATACCATTTGCATTTGTTGTTGCATAATAAGTCTTAAACTTATTTTTGGAAAAATAAACATTGAATGCAACCGTTATTCCTTTAACAGGATTTTTAGTGAATTTGCCAATTACTTTTGCCTTGAAAAACAAATCGGATTCCCAATATGTTTTATAATCCTTGGTTTGAATGGACAATGCATTTTTATTAATCTTTACAATAGCAGTTGCATTGCTTGCAGTATAGTTTTCATCACCAGCAAAGTTAATTGTAGCTTTATATGTATTTGGTTTTAAAGTAATTTTCAAAACAATTTTGCCCGCATTATCACTGATTTTATTATAAACATTATTATTGATTAAAATAGAAACCTTCTTATTTGAAATAGGATTATTATTGCAATCTTTTAAGTAGCTAACTAATTCGGAATGCTCTTTATAATAACTATTGACATTCCTTGTCTCAATTTTCGTATTAGTCTGAGTTTGATTTTCTTCAATTGGCGAAGAATCGTCAAGATTAATTTCCATTTCTTCAACAATATGAGTTTGATTGGAAGATGTTGCTTGCTCATCAAAAGCCACATCTTCAGTCACATTTTCTGAAGCCAAAACAAAATTCATACTTAAAATCAATAATATCAAAACTATTAAAACCTTTTTAAACATTGTGTCACCTTAAAATGTAATATAAACACAATTATTTGATTTTAATTGTGCTTTTTGCAGAAATCTTGTAATTTGAGTTTCCAGAAGAAATAACAACTTTGTGAGTTCCCCTTTTCAATATTTTGGTGTTGATTTTAGCAACACCATTCTTGTTGGTTTTTGTATTGTAAGTTTTGTATTTTTTGCCTGTGTAAACTTTGATTTTTACTTTAATGTTTTTCACAGCTTTTTTGGTAGCCTTATTTTTTACTGTTACTTTGAAATATTTGGATTTTTTATATTTTGCAGTTACTTTATGAGCTTTAATGATAGTTGGGGCTTTATTGATCTTGATTGTTGAAGATAATTTTGGAGCATGATAATTTAAATATAAAGGAACTACTTCAATTTTATAAGACCCCACAGCAGGATTAAATTTCAAACTTGCAATTCCTTTGGAGTTGGTGGGACTTGTTAGATAAACCACATAGTAGTTATCTGTAAAAATATCTATATTTTCAATGAAACAATTAAATGCCTCATGAACCTTTTGAGCGGAACTATATGATTTCTTAGGAATGTATATCTTAAGAAGTATCGGTAAATTTTTAATTGCATTATTAGTTTTTTTATCACTAACTGTAAACTTAAAAAATTTCCCGGAATTATATGGGGCAGTTAATTTTGAAGAGGTGATGATTACCGCAGTAATAGGGATATTTCCATCTAAACCTGTGCAATTTGAAAATAAAGTTTTTAGCACAACTGATTTTCTATAATAAGTAAAAATGCTTCCAGCTCCAAAATCTGAATATTTGCAACTGTCCATGCCTTTTGTATCATCATAATCCGTTAAATAATCAGCTGAATTATTTGAAAATTCGGAATTTACTATTGCAAAATGATATCCGGAATCAATAACATATTTAGAATATGAATATATTGCACCACCAAGACCGGTAGCATGGTTATTATAAAATTTACAATTAGTGATGTTGAAACCTGACACATCACTAAGAATTGCCCCGGCAATTTTTGCTTTATTATTTAAGAAACTGCAACCAACTAAGATTAATTTATTACCCCAAATCGCTCCTGCTTCAAATGCAGTATTATTAATAAAATTAGAGTTCATGAAAATTCCATCACAACACCATATAGCTCCGCCCATACCTGAAGAACAATTAATAAAACTACAATCCCTAATTGTCAATAAGCCTTGTACTTCAATAGCGCCTCCATACTTCCACTTACTTTCAGCATTAGAATTATTGATAAAAGTACAATTAACACAGGTTATCTTTCTAGAACTGGAGTCTGAATCATAATCCGAAAAGATTGCCTGATTAGCATCTACAATTTTTAAATATTTAAAAATAACCTTTGAAGATCCAACAATTTGAAAACACTTAGATTGACCATTTGCCTTTAAAATAGTATTATTTGATCCTTGAATTGTTAAATCCTTATTAATTTTAATGGATTTGCCGCTGCTGATATACTCTCCTTCAAGGTTTATTACATCCCCTGATTTTGATTTATCGACCGCTTTTTGAATATCGTCAAAGGCATTTCCTGTGGCATTACATACATTTCCAAGTTGGTCTTCCTCAGCGATGCTCCATTGTTCAACATCGTTTGATACGGAATTCTCATCTAAGCTATAATCCATTTCTAAATTCTCATCAGAAATGTTGTCTGAAGCCGAAACCATATTAATACACAAAAAAAGAATAAAAACTGCTAATAAAATTTTTATTGCATTATTTAAACAAAACCCCATACAAATCACCTAATTCAAATTATAAAAACGAGCAATGACAAAATTCAATTGATGGTAAAAAAAAACTATTCTGAACCTTTACTCATTTTTAAAAACATGTGGAAGAAACATCACTCAATCACCCACACAAATATCATAATTTATCATTTTATTAAAAAAAGAATATAAAACAATATTATTAATATAATAATATTATTTTAAAAAATTCTAAACCTAATCCATATCACTGAACAATAATTTCCATTGGTCTGAGTTGTGAATAATGTCAAATCTAGAATAAATATAGTTTAAGACATATTCACCATCTTCCGTGATTTTGAAATACTTGATTTTCTTATTGTTTTTAGTCTTTAATTCGCTGTCGATTAAGCCTGATTCTTCCATTTTATTTAATATAGGATAGATATTACTGGGATTTGATTTTTTCAATGACATTTCATCGATGAATATTTCAAAAAACTTATCCAATTCCTTTAAAATCCCATAACCATGAATGCACTCATTATACTTAATGATCCACAATATCAAAAATCGTGACATCCCCTTAACATAATGTTTGATTACTGGATTGTTAGTGATAACCTCAGAATAATTTTTTTGAACATTAGACACGGAACTTTCATCAACCATTATATCTTTTCCAAATTTATTAAAAACAAAAATCCAATTGATTTGAATTACAATTAAATTATAATTGTAATTGATATATAAAGCAATATTATAAAAATTAGTATATAATATACGAGATATGATTAAAAGTTAAAAAAAAGTAAAAAAAAAGAAGAGAGTTAAACTCTCTAGAATAACTCTTGTAAGTTAATGATGTAAGCACCTAATTTACCGTCGAAGTTACCTGCTGAAATTTCAAGCACGCCATCGACTGAACAAGCTGCTACGATACCAGCTTTCATTGCTGCTTTTACAGATTCTTCATCTACACCATCAATAACGATTTCGAATACACCGTCAGCATCATCTCTGATGTCAGAGTCTACTTCACCTTTTAAGGTTACGCACATTTTTTCGTTAGTGGATGCATTTAAGAATTTGGAGTATTTGTTGGATCCTACTTTGGAACCAGATGCAACCATACCCCCAGGGAATGGAGTAATTACACCTTTAACATTTCTAATAGCTGCAACAGCTAATTCTGCAGCTTTAACACCAGTAATTTGGTCTTTTGCTAAAATGAAGAAGTTTCCTCCAGCTACACCATCTGCAAATCCGAATTCTGATTCTACTAAGAAGTCACCAGACATGATTGGGATGGAGTGAACTTTTCTTCCGTCGATGCAGCATTCTTTTTCGAATCCGTCACCGAAGAATTTTAATTTGTTACCAGTTTTCAAAGTTTCTTCTGCATCGAGTAAGTTAAATGCAGCTGCGGTAGGAGCGGTTAAAACACACATACCGATTCTTTCCATTAATTCATGGTCAAGTGCCTTTTTACTGCCTTGACAAATCATAATTGCATAACCTGGTCTTCCGTCAGGAGTACATTCAGCTGGTACAAAACAATCAATACCTGCTTCTGCAGGACATCCAATAACAGAAGTTCCGTAACCGGTTGCTTCAGTAGCTGCAATTTTTGCTAATTTTGCAGTTGCTGCTGTAACCAAGATTCTAGTTACTTTAATTCCGAAACCTTCTGCATAAGTATCTTTAATTTCTACGCCATTAATTTCCATGATTTCACCAAAATTTTTTTAAAAAATAATTTTTTGTGATAATAAAATTTATGATTATGAATAAAAATAAAGTTTTCTATTTAATTATCTGACTCACTTGCAATTGTCTCTTCAATTTCTTCAGGTGAGCCTGAAAATGAAATCTTATCCAGAACAGATGATCCGTAATACGGCAGAATAACCATACCCAATATTGTAGCCATCCAAAATGAGATTAGCCTTTCAATGACAGTAGCCGCTGCACTTACTGATGCTGAAACACCCGCAGCTGAGTAAAGAAGAATCATCAATCCATCGATTGCACCTAAACCTCCAGGAAGAAGAGGAATCATGCCGACCAGGCAAGCAACAATGAATACTTCCCCAATAACAATCAAATTAACATCGGCCCCAAAAGCTAAAAACACGAAATACACCCTAACAATTTCAAAAATCCATATTATAAATGATAATGTAAGAGTATAAACCAACCCTTTTTTATCTGACATCACAACTCTCATAGTATGTTGAAAACCTACAATTGCATCATGAATTGAATTTTCAAAAGACTCTGAGTTTTTCTTATAAAATCTTCTGACGAGTCCGACAATCCATCCTTCAACTCTGCTTCCAAAACCAGGGTTAATGCACATGTAGATAAGGGCAAACAATATTATTAGAATAGCTATTACTGCAAGAACCATTACAACTAATAACCAAGTATCAAAATTGAAAAATAACGCCATGGAAGAGATTGTAATTGCAGCCAACACTACAAATGGAAATGTATCCAATGCCCTGTCAGCAACAACTGCAGCGAATGTTTCATCAAATGTATATTTTTCATTATCCTTATACAAAAGATATGCCCTTACGGGCTCTCCGCCACCACGTCCTGACGGGGTTATATTATTAACTGCAAGACCTACTAAAACCATTGGAAGCAGCTTTTTAATGCTTACATCCATGCCCGCAATCTTATTAAGAATTTGCCAACGAAGGGTATATAAAAAATAAGTGGCAACTTGAATAACAATAGCCAAGGCTATCAAATAAAGATTCGCTATCTTTAAAGCTGCAATAACTTGCTCAATTCCAACTAAGTACAGCATCCCCAAAAGAATAAGGACACTCACCGCCAAGAGAAGTATTGTTTTACGGTCCATTGTTTTTAATTATTTCTTTCAATACTTATAAATTTATATAGACATTTATTCAAATTATAAGAATAATGAGGTATATTAATAAAACTGATTTACTGATTGTTGCAGAAAACTCCGGAAATATCATGATTGGGATTGGAGCAATGTGTTTAATCCCCCTAATATTTGATTTTATTTATTTTGAGTTTGATATTATCAGTTTTTTACTTCCGGCTGCCTTTTCAATGGGCCTGGGATTCTTCTTTTCAAAACATTTTGAAAAAGTGAAAAGCAATAAAGTACGCCTTAAACATGGTATGATTCTTTCAGCCTTTGCATGGCTATGGGCAAGCATTATGGGAGGGCTTGTATTTACCCTAGCAACAAATATGCCAATTATTGATGCTGTTTTTGAAAGCATGTCTGCCCTAACAGGAAGTGGGATGACAATGTATCCTGACGTGGAAATATTACCTCATAGCGTATTATTTTTCAGAGCTTTTGAACAATGGGTTGGTGGTTTAGGAGTTGTTGTTATGGTAATTACCGTTTTGACAAAACCTGGAACAGTTTCATCAAAATTATACCAATCAGAAGCTCGTGATGAACGTATAAGGCCAAGTGTAAAAACAACACTTAAAAGAACATTAGACATTTACGCCATTTATACAATAGCTGGAATTGCCCTATACATGCTTGCGGGACTGCCTGCTTTTGATTCCATCTGCAATACACTGAGCATTATTTCAACAGGCGGTATGAGCATCAAGAATGCTAATATGGGCTTTTATCATGACGACGTAATTTACTTCATTTCAATAATTTTAATGATATTGGGAGCTACAAGCTTTTTAGTCCACTATAAAGTTATTAAAACAAGAGGAAAATCATTGCTTGAAGATCTGCAATTCAAAATCATAATCTGCGTAATAGCGCTGGTTACATTAATGCTCTATTACCTATCCAACATAGTCCCAATGGATTTATTGTTTACCGTCGTCTCAGCAATTACAACAACCGGAGCAAATGTGGCATCACCAGCAACCATGGCCAGCTGGCCGCCATTTGTAATAATCTGTTTGATGTGCCTGATATTGACCGGAGGTTCGAACGGATCTACCGTAGGTGCAATAAAACTTGTTAGGATGATTACCTTCTTCAAGGGAATCTACAGACACATCAGGGAAGTCCTATCCCCAGAAGGCAGAGTCGTTCCGATAAAATTACATGGAAACACAATACCCGAAAAGGCAATATCCCAATCAGGAAACTTCATTACCCTTTATATGATGTTTATTATGTTTACTTGGGCTTTATTCTGTTTATTTGGATACGATCCATTCAGAAGCCTATTTGCAGTAATGTCACTTCAGGGAAATAACGGTTTAGAACTCGGAATCATAAACAGCGCATTGCATCCGGCGCTTAAAGTAGTGAGTATGTTCAATATGTGGACTGGAAGGATTGAAATATATCCTGTATTGATTACATTAAGAGCATTTTTTGAAATTTTTAAAAGATAACTTTATAACATATGAAAATAAACAATGATTATTCATTATTAAAGGTGGTTATATGGATTATGTAATTATCATGGGAGGAGGTCGTGTTGGACTTGCTCTTGCAAATTTATTAATAGATGAGGGATACGACATTGCCCTTATTGAAAGTGATGAAGCATTAAGTAATGAGGTCGCAGCGGAACTTGACGCACTGGTAGTTAACGGAAATGGTACCAGTTCCAAATTGCTTGAAGAGATAAATATCGAAGATGCGAAATACTTCATTGCAACAACCGGAAGCGATGAAGCAAACTTGCTTTCATGCATTTTAGTCAGAAAGTATGATGTTCCACACATCATTGCCCGTGTAAGTAATCCTGACCATGAAGAAGCATTTAAAGAAGTTGGAATTGAAAGGGTAATCAGCCCAGAAAGGGCGGCTGCCGCACAATTAATGAAAGTGGTAACAAGACCCAAAGCAGAAGAATTAATGACTCTTGGTAAAGGGGATGCCGAAATAATGGACATGACCTTAACCAACGACAAAGTAGTTGGCAAACGCTTCAAAGAGGTCTCACCAACAAAAGATTTTATTATTATAGCTACTTATCAAAATGGAAAATTAGTAATTCCACAGCCAGACAATACCATTAGCCGTGGAGAAAAAGTTACCCTCCTTGTAAAAAGTGGTAAATTTGATAAAGTATCTAAAAACTTAGTGAAATAATTATAAAAAGGAATAAGACAATTTAATATGGTCTTTTCCATTTTTTTCCACTATTGGACCGTGGCCGGGATATATATTTACAACATCCAATTTTGTTAATTTTTCAACACTACTTTTCATGTCGTTGTAATCTCCGCCGATGTCCATTCTACCAACACCACCACCAGCAAAGATAGTGTCTCCGCTGATTAAGTTTTCACCATCCCATAAACAGATTCCGCCACTGGTATGGCCTGGAGTGTGGATGACTTCAAAATCACCAATCTTATCTCCATCTTCAAGCTCCACATCCACTCTTGAATTATCAGCTTCATCGAAAGCGGATAGTGAAGTACCCAAAGTATCCTTATTCCTAATTGAGATTGCATCTAACTTATGAACGGCTATTTTTGCATTCGGGAAGAAATGATTGCCACCAATGTGGTCAAAATGACAATGGGTATTGACTATCATTTCAATATTTTCCGGTTCAACACCATTTTCACGCAATTTGGAGAATAGATATTCCTTATTTTGACCTGCACCGGTATCAACTAAAACATTATCATTGATTAGATAACAATTAGAATCATAATTAAATCCCATAATAAAAACAATATCTGACATGGAATAATAATATCTAGATAAAAGTAATTAAAATTTTTGAAAAAAAGTTTTGAAGAAAAGTGGGGTCACAGGGATTTGAACCCCGATCCTGGGATTTCTCTTGCCTCAGTACTCCAATTGTTCATCACAACAGGTACTGCTCAGTTACGCGTATATTTCTTCAAAGACAACTGGAGTCCCAGATGATGCCAGGTTACACCATAACCCCATATAACATACAATAATAAGTTTAATTTTAATAATATATAAATATTACCATTATTCAAATTTCATTTGTTTATCGATGCCTGCTATTTCATCGATTTCAAGGCCTTTTTCTAAAGCGTAATCCTTTTCAACCTTATAATTTCCATTTCTGGTGCGGGGAGTTTTGTCAGGCTCTAAAAAAAGCCATTTTGTGTATTTGAATCTAACTCCAATATATGGCTTGGCACCGAAAATCTTTGAAAATTCACATAATGCCTCAATTTGAGGTGCTTCAATGTAGACTTTGTCTTTTGTAGTTGTTTTAACCTCAATAGCCAAATATAATTTACCATTTCCTGCAACAACATCCGGTAAAGGATTTTTAGTAGCTCCTCCAGATGCTGGAGCCCTCATTGCCGCAAAATTCCTTTCCCATAATTTATGAACCAAATCCCTTTCTTCAGCAGATCCCTTTTTAGCCATATTAACACTCAATTATCTAAAATCTATTTTATATATTTGTAATTTATATCAACTGATATATAATAAAAATGTGAGAGCATTTGAAAAGTAATATGAAAATAAATAAAAAAACAGTTTATAAATGGGGCCGGGGCCGAGATTCGAACCCGAGTCCCGGGATCCACAGTCCCGGAGGATGACCACCTACCCTACCCCGGCATTGAAAGTGAAATAAAAAAAATTGTTAAAGTGCGGGAGCAGGGATTTGAACCCTGGTAGACCTGCGTCAACAGGTCCTAAGCCTGTCCCCTTTGGCCTCTCGGGCACCCCCGCTTAAAAAAACTAAGGATACATAGAAACCATTAAAAATCTTAACAAATTTTTTTAAAAAATGCTCCGGCCGGGATTCGAACCCGAGTCTTCGGCTCGAAAGGCCGAAATGATTGGCCGGACTACACCACCGGAGCATACATACAATAAAGTTTTAGTTAACATGGGCCCAATGGGGTTCGAACCCATGGCCTTCCGGTTATGAGCCGGACGCTCTACCTGGCTAAGCTATGGGCCCTAGCGCCATCGACAGGGCTCGAACCTGTGACCAATCGGTTAACAGCCGAACGCTCTACCTACTGAGCTACGATGGCATATGACACCCATCTAACTTAACCAAATAATACCCATGTTTAAAAATCAAAAGACTTTAAACAGTAATTTTAATTATGCACGATATACTATATAAACCTTTTGGTATTTTCAACATTAAACTAATAAAATCAGTTCTATTAAATAAATTAATCTAACTAATATATAAACTTTAAGAATATATATAAATAACATGGATTCTAACATATTCGACTTAATAAAAAAAGCCAATGCTATTACATTAGACAAACATGGAGACCTAATTACACTGGAAAGAGCAGTATTCCTGTCCTGGTGGTGCGACAAAGGAGACTGTGCATTTTGTTATATGTCTACTCAAAAAAATAAAATAAGAGATCCAAAAAAAGCCAGGCGTAACGTGAACAACATCTATGCCGAAGCAGAAATGTGCAGACGTCTTGATTGGAATATCGAATTTTTATCAGGAGGCTATGAATCTTTCACAATACCCGAAATAAAGGAAATTGCAACCACCATCAAAAACATCACAGGAGATGGCGTTTGGCTAAATACAGGAATTACAGATGAGCTTGAAGAATTCGGTTCAGAAATTAAAGGAATTACCGGTGCCGTTGAAGTGGCAAATCCTGGAATCCATGAAAAAGTTTGTCCATCAAAGAAACTGGATGACATAAGCAATATGTTAGATGTAGCTAATGATTTAGGATTTAAAAAAGCAATAACCATAATTCTAGGACTTGGAGAAACATTGGATGATGTTGACTACATTATAGATTATATTAAAGATCATAATATTGATAGAGTTATCTTTTACTCATTAAATCCGCATAAAGAAACAATATATGCGAATTCTTCACAACCGGCTTCACTTTACTATGCCCAAGTTGTAGCTCAGGTCAGACTAGCTTTTCCGGATATAGAAATCATTTGCGGCACATGGATTGATAATCTGGCGAATATTGGAATATTGATTTTAAGCGGTGCAAATGGAATAACCAAATTCCCTCTGTTTAAAATGTTTGGAACAAAATACGGGAAAAGGGTTGAAGAAGAAGTGAAATGGGCCGGCCGTCAACTCAAGGGAACCTTCACTGACAAAAATATGTTGGGGCCTGAAAAAAGTGAATTTGACCCTGAACTGGACAAATTCATAAAAAGATACATAAAAGAATCTTTGAAAAACAAGTATTGAATTTCGTGTGAGTATATATCACCCGACATTTCTTTTTTTATTTTTAAAAAATTGGCTAAAACCCATATCTAATAATATTTATAAATCAATTAAAACAAATATATAGGTAGTATAAAAATTATCCCATAATGGAGGAATTACTATTAGTGACGATGTCGATATGATGTGTGGACTTGAAATCCACGTACAATTAGAAACTGATTCAAAATTATTCTGTGGTTGTCCTACAAACTATCAGGACGCACCTGCAAATACAAACATATGTCCAGTTTGTCTTAATCAACCAGGGGCTAAACCACACCCAACTAACAAAAAAGCATTAGAAAATGCATTGATGATTGCATTGATGCTCAACTGTGAAATTGATAAAGACGTAATTTACTTTATGAGAAAGCATTATGATTATCCGGACCTTCCTTCAGGATATCAAAGAACTTCAGTTCCAATTGGAATAAATGGAGAATTAAACGGAATTAGAATAAGAGAAATACACGCTGAAGAAGATCCGGGCCAATACAATCCGGACAGAGGTTATGTGAATTTCAACCGTTCAGGAATTCCTTTGGTTGAAATCGTTACCGAACCAGACATAAAATCCCCTGAAGAAGCAAGAAATTTCTTAAAAGAGTTAATTCGTGTTTTACAATATAGTGGAGCAGCCCGTGGGGAAGGAACCATGAGAGCTGACGTTAACATTTCCATTAATGGAGGAAACAGAGTGGAAATGAAAAACATTAACTCCATTAAAGGTGCCTACAAAGCATTGAAATTCGAACTTGTAAGACAAAAAAACCTTGAAAAAAGAGGGGTGGAAGTCAAACAAGAAACTCGTGCTTACCTAGAATCACAAATGATTACTGTGGGAATGAGGATGAAAGAAGATGCAGACGATTATAGATTCATCACAGATCCTGATTTGCCACCAATGAAAATTTCTGATGAAACAATCCAAAGAATCCTTGATATCATGCCTGAAGCACCTCACAACAAAGTGAAAAGATTCGTTGCTGATTACGGCATTGATGAGGAATCTGCAAAAGTTTTAACTTCAGAGTTGGATTTAGCAATTGCTTATGAAGAAGTTGTAAAAGAAGTTGACCCTGTATTTGCAGCCAAATGGATGAAAGATGAACTCAAAAGAGTTTTATCATACAACAAATTAGATTTTGCTGATAGCGGAATTACTGTTGAAAATTTAGTTGAATTATTTAACATGCTTCAAAACAAAGAGATTACAACAAAAGCAGGACAAAGAATCATTGAACAAATGCCAAACAACGACAAATCCCCTAAAGCTATTGCTGAAGAATTAGGATTGCTTGGTGTTGTAAAAGATGATGAAGTGCTTGCCGCAGTAAAACAGGCTATTGATGAAAATCCAAAAGCTGTTGAAGATTATTTAGCTGGTCAAAAAGCTTCCATTAACTTCTTAGTAGGTCAAGTAATGAGAATAACCCGTGGAAAAGCTGATCCTGGAGAAACTGTCAAACTCTTAAAAGAAAACATTGAATAAAAGGAGGAAACATAATGGGAGAAAAAAAATCTTATGTAAAAGATTATATGACTAAAAATGTTATTAGTGTTTCCCCCGATACTTCAACTGAAGAAGTCATTGAATTAATGAGAACAAGCCGCCACAACAGTTATCCTGTCGTTGAAGACAACAAATTGGTTGGAATGGTTACTGCATTCGATATTGTATCTAAAGAGTGGGCAGATGATGTTAAAGGATTAATGAGTACTAAATTAGTTGTCGCTAATCAGGAATTGTCAATTAATGACGCCTCCAGAGTGATGTTCAGAAGAGGAATCTCTAGAATGCCAGTTGTCGACGAATCAGGACACCTGGTTGGAATTATCACAAATACAGATATGGTCAGATCCCACATTGAAAGGTCAACACCCAACAAGGTAGAATACTTCAAAAAGACTTTAGAACAATTATACGGCATTAAAACCACTTTAAGACACATGCGTGTTGATACCCATAAATTACGCCCTACACAAGACAGGGTTTATGCTGACGAGCTTGAAGGCAGAACCTACGAATTGAAAAGAGGTCTGGCAGAACCTGCAATTGTCGTTAAAACTGGTGACAGATGGATTTTAGTTGATGGGCACCACAGGGCGGTGGCATCAGCACAGCAAGGTTACGAGACAGTGGACTCATATGTAATTGACTTAGGGCAAGATATCAGATTAGGTATGGAAAAAACTGCTGATAAAGCCGGAATTAAAAATTTTGAAGATATTGAAATTATCGATGATGATAAACATCCACTAATAGCACTTACCGAAAGCCTTCAAGAACAAGAAGGTAAAGAGGAATGATTAAATGAGTGATGAAATAATAAGAGAAGTTTATGAAGTCTTGGAATCAAGGAGAGACAACCCTATTGATTCATATACTTCCAACATCATGAAAGACAGCGATAAAAAAGCTGAAGATAAAATCTTAGAAAAAATCGCAGAAGAGGCAGGAGAAGTACTGATTGCCTCTAAAAACGATGAAAATTTAGTTTACGAAACAGTGGACTTGATTTTTCACACATTATTGTTACTTGTATATAAAGGAATTGAAATTGACGAAATATTCGATGAGTTCTCTAGAAGAAGAAAATAAAAATAAATATAACTGGTTAATATGTTCGATACATTCGCTGAAAAAAAATTTCTATTAAAAGAATTAGTTAAACGGGATTTAACTTCAAAATACAAAGATTCAGTATTAGGTATTCTTTGGAGTTTTTTCAATCCTCTTTTAATTATGTTAGTATTTACAGCAATATTTTCTATGCTGTTTGGTAGAAGTATTGAAAACTATCCAGTTTATTTCTTATCCGGACGTATAATATTTGACTTTTACAATGCTGGAACAAAAGGCGCAATGAGATCAATTAAAAGAAATCAGAACCTTATTAAAAAGATTTATGTTCCAAAATATATGTTTTCAGTGAGTACCATATGTTATGAATTCATTAACTTTTTGATTTCATTTGTAATCCTGTTTGGAGTTATGATAATCACAGGAGCATCATTCCACTGGACAATAATAGTCTCAATCATACCAATGTTCTTCCTATTATGTTTGGTATTTGGTGTTGGACTGATATTGGCTGTCTGCAACACTTATTTCACAGATGTTGGGCATCTATACAATGTATTTACATTGCTATTGATGTATTCTTCAGCATTATTCTACCCGATGGAAATTGTACCTCCACTTGTTCAGAGAATATTTACCTTAAACCCAGTTTATTCCGCAATTTCATGTTTCAGAGAATGCATTAGCTATGGAATATTGCCAAATGCATCCACATTACTTTATTTAGCTGCATTTTCACTAACAACACTGGGTATTGGAATAGTCTTATTTAAAATTTATGAAAAGAGATTAGTATTAGAATTATAAGGTTTTACCATGAAATTGACTAAAATAATAAAAAATCTATTTAAGAGAAGTCCTAAAGAAAGGGAAATGAAAAGGCTTCCCATAGATACTAAATTTCAAAATAATAGATTTAAAAATATAAAAATTTACGCTCCAGACTATGTAATGAGCTCAAAATCAAGATATAGGGTTCAAATATTAGACAGCGCTAATAATCCTCTTGTGAATGAAACCGTTGTTTTAGAACTTAATGGAAAAACCTTTGAAAAAGTTACTGATGAAAATGGGTATGCAAAATTAAAAATATCCCCTGTAGCAAACAGGAAAGAAATTGAGGTATATTACCCTCCTGATGAAGACTACTGCCCAAGGGTAAGGGCCAAATTGATTATGCCCGGAGCAGTGGAAAAAACTGATGAAAAAGAAGCAAAAATATATGCTCCAAATATGATTGTTTTTTCAAAAGACGAACCGGACTACTGCGTCAGATTGCTTGACGATGAAGATAAACCTATTCCTTTTGAAATTCTTAAAGTGCAAATTAATGATCATCATTATAAAGGATTAACAGACCCTGAAGGATTTTTAAGGCTGGACTTGAAACTCCCTCCCGACACTTACAACATAAAAACAACATTCGAGGGAAATGCTAGATTCAAGCCTGTTTCAAAAAAATCAAAATTGGAAGTTAAAACAAGAAATATTGACAGGGATGTTATGATTGAAGTCAATCACCTCGCAATGGAATTTAAAGTATCAAAAGATAAGATTGACACATTAAAAGAATATGTAATTAGAACATTGAAAAGAACCAAAAAAGACCATGAAAAGATTAGAATACTTGATGATGTTTCATTTAAGATTTATGAAGGCGAAAGGGTCGGTATTTTAGGATTCAACGGTGCAGGTAAAAGTACCCTTCTAAGAATCATTGCTGGAATTTATGAACCAACAGAAGGTGAAATAAAGATTAACGGAAAAATTGCCCCACTGTTAGAATTAAGCGCCGGTTTCGATAAGAATTATACCGGTAAAAATAACGTTTTTCTAAATGGTGCGCTATTAAGTATGGATGAAAATTTCATTAAAGAAAAATATGATGAAATAGTGGAATTTTCTGAACTTGGTGAGCATATTAATTATCCTGTTAAAAATTATTCTAAAGGTATGAGAGCCAAACTTGGTTTTTCAATAGCTACCATGATAAATCCTGAAATTTTAATCATCGATGAGATTTTAGCTGTTGGGGATATAAAATTCAGAAAAAAAAGCTCTGAAAAAATCAGATCAATGATGAAAGACGGAGTTACAGTAATTCTCGTTTCCCATTCATTAGCTCAAGTTAGACAAATATGTGACAGATGCATATGGCTTGAAAATGGAAGAGTCTATATGGAAGGGGAAACAAGGAAAGTTTGTGACGCCTATCTTAAACGTGCAAAAAAATAAAATAAGGTTTTAAAATGGATAAAAGATGGATTTTAATATTAATAATACTAATAGCTGGATGCGCTTGCATGTATCATATTGTAGATTCATCAAATTCTGTTGGAGATGCAATTACAGTTGTGAATAAAACTGTAATAACATTACCAAGCGGATTTACAATTGGCGATGATGATAGGTCTAGTGTGACATTAGTCAATGAAAATAATAACGAAACAATATTCATTGAAGATTTAGGAAAATCCGATACTTCTCTTGACAACTTTAAAAACGATTTAAATAGATTTTATGAAAGCAACAACATTCATGTCCTTAACAATGAAACATTAAACATTAAGGATAATCCTGTTTATCGGATAAACCTCAAAAATGATACTAATGGTGTGGACAGTACCTTCGTTTATATGTACTCCTGTAACCATACATTTAATGTTAAATTCAATGGTTATTCCAATGAAGATGAACTGAATCAAGATTTTAATTTTATAATTAATACAATTTCTCCAGATTTTAAGCAAAAACAAGATTAAAATAGGAAGATGAAATGGAATTTGATTTTTCAATTATAATATCAACATTTAATTCAGAGTTAGGTATAAAAAAATCCATAGATTCAATAATCAATCAGACACATGCCTTCAAAAAAATTGAAATAATCATAGTTGATAATAATAGTGATGACAAAACAAAGGACATTTGTGATGACTATATCAAAAAATACGCTCATAATATAAAATACTTCCAATTGGACGAAAATGATTTTGTCAGATCAATTAATTTAGGTATTGAACAATCATCCGGAACTTTTATTGCAAGTTTGCAGCCCCACGATTATTATTCAAAAAACACATTACAAGAGATTTGGGAGTTCGCTAATAAAAATAAGGATGTAGATGTGATTTCAATCCCCCTTGTTTTCTTTAAGAACAATAAAAAATGGAATTATTTAAACTATAAGATTAAGAAAAGCAAAAAAGTTAATCTTTTAAACGAACCAAAGTACGTTCAATATTTAGGGTTGTCCACTTTCATAAGAAGAAATTCAATTGAAGGGCTGAAGTTCAAAATACCTCATAATCAAGGCCCGACCATTTTTAGTGAAATCCTAATGAACAATCCTACCTTAGGGATAACAAACAATGGAGCCTATTTTTCAAGAAATATTGATGAAAAGATATACTCCATCAACGAGGAATCATTTTTTGCAGATGACTATGAAAATTATATTGAAATTAACTTCAGCAGATTAATAGAAAAAACACTAAACAAATTCTCAAATGTCCCCCAGTTTATCCAATTTAATTTGATTAATCATCTTAGATGGCTTTTATATGCTGAAAAAACACCTGAAAAACTGGATTTATCAAAATTATCTGAAAAAATAAAATATATTGATGATGAAATAATTTTAAACAGCATATTACTTCCCCGCAACCATAAGATATTCACATGCTTATTAAAACATGATTTTGAATTAAGTGAAGATTTAAAAGAAAAACTAGAGCTAAATACGATATTTATTGATAATTACGATATTATAAATGATAAACTCCATATATTGGCAAGCAAATTAACAACAGAGTTAACCCATGTCGATATCTTCGTAAATGGAGAAAAAATCAAAGCGCAGGAAGTTCTATTTCCTCAAAAAGATGAGTATAGCTTAAATTGCAGATATGCTAAAGATTATTCCATCGAAACAGCAATACCCATCAATACAAATGAAGAATTCGAATTGGAATTCAAGCAAGAAAACAAGAAACTACACATAGACTTTTCAAGGCCGTGCAACTTCTCCAAAACTGTGGGATATGCAAAAACAAAGCACTATATATCCATATTAAATAATGATTCCATCATAATTAAAAAGAAAACTACAGGTAACTGGATAAAACAAGAATTAAAAACACTCATCCATATTGTTAAAGAGCGTGAAACAGGCTTTGAAAAGGCAGTTCCATTTAGAATAATTTACATGCTCGCATATCCCTTTTTAAGAAATAAAAAAATATGGTTCTACATGGACCGCCCTAATGAATCTGATGACAATGGGTTGGCCTTGTTTAAATATTCCATGAAACAAAATGAAAAAATCGACAAGTACTTTATTTTGGATTCACACAATAAAGAGTTCAATAACATCAAAAAGATTGGAAAAGTTATCCCATATAAATCAATCAAACATAGGATATTGGGATTATTCGTTGAAAATATTATCACGTCCCATCCGGACAATGAAATCATTTACCCCTTCTGGGGAGGTTATCCATTTTTTGCCGGCCTTCTAAAATCAAACAATATATTCCTACAGCATGGAATTCTGAAGGACGATATTTCATCATGGTTAAATAAATCAAACATGAATTTATCTTTCTTTTTGGTCTCATCAGCTAAAGAATATGAATCAATATTTAAATATCCTTACAACTACGATGAAAATGTGGTTCAATTACTAGGTTTGCCTAGATATGACACCCTTGAAAATCAAAAAGATAAAAAACAGATTATCATAATGCCTTCCTGGAGAAGGGACCTGGACCATAAATCCAATGAGTATGTTAAAAACAATGAATTCTTTAAAAAGTTTAATTCCCTGATTAATAATGAAAGACTAATTGAAAAGGCACGGGAAAACAATTATGAAATAATATTCAGGCCACATCCAAAAGTATATGCTTATATCGACCTTTTTGATAGAAATGATTATGTAAAAATAGATTATGATAAAGAAAGATATCAGACCCTATTCAATAACGGATCATTGATGATAACCGATTATTCATCCGTATCTTTTGACTTCGCATATTTATACAAGCCAGTATTATATTATCAATACGGTGACGATTACCATTTCGACATAGAAGACAGCTATTTTGATTACGAAACCATGGGCTTCGGAGAAGTTGTAAAAACAGAGGAAGAATTGGTTGATTTAACTATAAAATATATTGAAAAAAATTGTGAACTCGATGATGAATATGCAAAGAGAATCAGCGACTTTTTCATATTTACTGACAAAAACAACTGCAAAAGAGTGCACGATAAAATCAAAGAAATACCCTTAAAGGATTAGTTCCATATTGTGCATTCCTCTTTCAAAGCTGCCGATTTTTAAACTTTTTTTATTGAATTCCTTAAAACCTATTCTTTCATAAAGTTTTCTGGCACCAATGTTTCTAAAATCGGCATCTAAAATAACTCTATTTAGATTTTTAGATTTTGCATAGTCTATTACATCAAGCAAAACCTGTTTGCCCAAACCCTGACCTCTTAAAGAGTCATCAATAGCTATCTCTGCAACATACAAATCATCCTTTTCAATGTCGCACAATACAAAATGATCCAAAATATCAACAATTATCAATTTTAATGATTTTAATCTGAAATCGTAAGGCATTTCTGAAATATATGCCATCAGCATGCCAATAATCTCATCATTATCATCTAAAATAACTTTAAACGTTCCTTCAGGTTCATGTTTTCTTAAATCCCTTTCAATAGTTGAAATAGCCTTATCTTCATTCTTAAATAATAAATCAAAAGTTCTAAAATCCACATCATAAACTAATTTAGCAACTTTATATGTATCATGAACTTTAGGGTTAAAATTTTCATATCTCATATCAAACACTTTTAACAATAGTCAATGCAAAAACTCCGGCGCCAAAACCGTTATCAATATTAACAACTGCAATGCCCGGTGCACAGGATTGGAGCATGGCATCCAATGCAACTCTTCCCCCTTCTCCAACGCCATAACCGACAGAAGTTGGAACCCCTATGACTGGAACATCAACAAGACCTGCAACAACAGAAGGAAGCGCACCTTCCATTCCGGCACAGACAATGAATGCACGAACGCCTTCCTTAACCATGTGCGCTATTTGAGGGAATAACCTGTGAATCCCCGCAACCCCAATGTCATATGAAGTTATGGCCTCACATCCTCCTTCCTCAACAATTACGCGTGCTTCTTCGGCTATATTGATATCTGAAGTTCCTGCAGTAATGATTCCAATTTTTGCAATTGGTTCGGCATTTCTAATTTCCTTTCTTATAATTAAAATTTGAGCTCTTTTGTTATAATCGAAAATTAGGGATTCATCATCCAAATCATCTAAAATCTTCTCATATCTTTCCCAAGACAATTTAGTGATAATCAAGTCATCCTCACTATTTTCAATATATTTTCTAATAATCAAAATTAAATCATCATAATTCTTACTTGGTGCAAAAACCGCCTCCGGAAAGCCTGTCCTGTCAGTCCTATTCATGTCCAGTTTGGCAATTTCGTCAAATTCCAAAATATTATTTGAAGTGATGAGCTTCTCCGCTTCATCAATATTAAGTTCTCCGTTGACTAGTCTTTCAAGAATATCCTTCATAATATAATATATAGGATAAAATTATATAAAATTTGACTTACAATATTATAACTTAATGAAAGCTTTAAAGATTTTGACCCAGGGAATAGTCCAAGGTGTAGGATTTAGACCATATGTGTATAGATTAGCTAGTGAGCTAAAATTAAACGGATATGTCAGGAACCTTGGAAATGTTGTCGAAATCATTGTTGAAGGAGATAATTCTGATTTATTTGTTGATAAGCTTCCCAATGAATTGCCTCCGATAGCTAAAATTAGTTCTATGGAAGTCGAAGAAATTGAAGAAAATGGCTATGCTGATTTTGAGATTATAGAAAGCGGAGCTTCATATTCCGGAATAAGCGTTATTCCACCAGATATTGCAATTTGCGATAAATGCCTTGAAGAAATTAGAAATCCCAACGATAGGCGATATAAATACGCTTTTAATGCATGTACTGATTGCGGTCCAAGATTTACCGTTATCGAAAGCGTTCCATATGACAGGATAAGAACCTCTATGGATGAATTCCCATTGTGTGACGACTGCCTTGTCGAATACAAAGAGCCTTTAAACCGACGTTATCATGGTGAGGCAATATGCTGCAGCGAATGCGGCCCCCAAATGGAAATTTATGAAGGATTGGAAAAAATAGATACTGAAAATCCGATAAGATTGGGAGCTCAAAAACTAAAGGAAGGCAAAATACTCGCAATTAAAGGTATTGGAGGAACACATTTGGTTGTTGACGCATATAATGATGAAGCGATTAAAGAATTAAGAAAAAGACTCAACAGACCAAACCAGGCCTTTGCCGTCATGTGCAAGGATTTGGATAGTCTTCAAGAATATGCCCATTTGACAAGAAAAGAGATTGATACAATAACCTCAAATAAACGTCCGATTGTTATTTTAAAGAAAAAAGACAATTATCCGTTCCCCGACAGCTTATCACCTGGCCTTCACAATATTGGAGTCATGCTTCCTTACTCACCAATGCATTATCTGCTATTTGATGAAGGGGACATTGACACATATGTAATGACCTCCGCAAATATCCCCGGCGAGCCTATGATGATTAAAAACGAAGAGATAATCAATGGAGTAAATGATTATTCTTTGGTTCACAATCGCCAAATCCTAAATAGATGTGATGATTCCGTAATCAGATTCAGAAATGATGAACTGTCATTTATTAGAAGATCACGGGGATACACACCTGAACCATACACCATAAATTATGACGTCAATGAATCCAATGTGCTTGCATTGGGTCCGGAACTTGATGTTACATTCTCAATCGCCAAAGACAATATAGTATACCCTTCCCAGCATATTGGAAATACAAACAAGCCAAAAACATTGAAATTCCTAAGGGAAGCTATTGAAAATATGGAAAGGATTACCAAAATTAATGAATTTGATGTGATTGCATGTGATATGCATCCCCATTTCTTTACAACAAGACTTGCCTATGAATTGGCGGAAAAATATGATGCCGAAGTAATGCCAATCCAACACCACCACGCACATTCAATCGCTCTTGCAAATGATAGCTCCATCGAGGAAATGATTGTTATTGCTGCCGACGGAGTGGGTTATGGAAGTGATGGAACAAGCTGGGGTGGAGAAATCCTTTATACTGACATTAAAGATTTTGAAAGGTTAGGGCATCTGCAACCTCAATTAATGCCTGGAGGAGATGTGGCGACAAAATACCCTGCAAGAATGCTTGCAAGCATATTAAACGATGAAGATTTAATCAAAAATTATTCAAATTACTTTAAATATGGTGAAATTGAAATAAAAAACATTTTCAAGCAAATTGAAGCTGGAATAAACGTCGGCAAGACAACAAGTACAGGAAGAGTTTTAGATTCCATGGCTGTGGCCTTGGAAATTTGTCATGAACGAACTTACGAAGGCGAATGCTCAATGAAACTCGAATCCTCCGCATATTATTCAACTAAAAAATTAGATATTCCTATAATCGTTGAGGACAACACATTGAACACCACTGAAATATTGAGGGAAGTTGTAAAGTTATATGAAAATGGTGAAAAGAAAGCTGATGTTGCTGCTGCAGGCCAATATGCAGTTGCAAGCGGTTTAAGCGAACTCGCAATAATGGCTGCGAACAAAAAAGGCATTTCCGATATCGGAGCTACAGGAGGAGTATTCTACAACGAAGCCATTACCGATACTGTTAAAAATCATATAGAAAATAACGGATTTAACTTCATTCAACACAAAAACACCTGTGCCGGAGACGGTTCCGTTTCACTCGGACAGGCAATCATTGCTAAAAAAAGGTAAAAAAAAAGAATGGTTTGAAATTTATATTCAAACATGACGGCTATCTATTTTTAAGAGTTCTTTCAAGGATGTATTCTGCCCTTTCAAGGAGATTACCATATAACCTTATTTGGTTTTTCAACTCATCAATAGCTTCGAGCTGGCCATCATCAATTCTTTTTTCAATATCTAAAAGTTTTGACCACTCATCCCCGGATGGGAGCTGTAATGTATTAAGCATGTCGTCAGTGAATTGAACGTCGAAATTATTCCTATTAATAGTAATATGGATGTTGACTTCATTCTGCAAATCATAATATTTACGTGGACGACCTCTTAAAATCTTTTTATAAGAAGAATTTAGAATACCTATATCTTCCATAGCACGTAAATGAGCAATGATGGCTTTTTGACCAATATCTAACTCATTTGAAATTTCACTTACAAACATAGGTTCTTCCCTTAAAAGATTTATAATATCTCTTCTAGTCTTACAACCCATTACATCAAGGATATCTTCCACATCAATGTCATCGACAGGAGTATTGTAATCTGTCCTAAGTTCTATGTGGCCTTTCGGCATATTGACATTTTTGCGGGTTTTTTCATTTTTCTCAATGTCGTTTGTATTGCTCATGATTATACATTATATCGAAACCTTTATATAACTTTTTGTTACTATAATAATGTAAGAGAAAGATAACTTTTGGTTACTTTAATATTTGGTTCAGAAAAACTTAAAGTAATAACTCTTAAATGATGAACCATTTTCCTATATGTCCATAAATTCCTACAAACCAATGTTAAATGGCTAAAAGTTCAAGTTCTCTACGGAGAGTTATTACAAAAGTTTTTCAAAAAACCTAAAAAGGGTGCAAATATGACTGACGAAAATAAAAGCGAAACTGAAGTTGAAACTCAAGATATTCAAGAAAAATATGATGAACTTCTTGAAGAGTTATCTCTCAAAGACGAAGAGTTGACTAAACTAAAAGAAGATCTTGAAAAACAAGAAGCTGAAACTCAAGAATACATTTCACTTGCACAAAGACTTCAAGCAGATTTCGAAAATTTCAAAAAAATTACAGACAAAAGAAATAAAGAATTAGTTAAATTCGCAAATGAAAATGTAATAAAAGAGTTTTTAGACTGTTATGAAGATTTTGGTAGAGCTTTAGAAATTGAGAATGATGAAGATTTAAAAGAAGGTGTAGAACTCATCTATAATAAATTTAAAGATGTTTTGACAAAAGAAGGTGTTGAAGAAATTCCTGCAAAAGGAGAAAAATTCGATTTGAATAAACATGAGGCATTGATGGTTCAAGAATCAGAAGATGTTGAAAATGGTTATATTATAGAAGAATTAATGAAGGGCTACATGTACAAAGATAAAGTTCTTAAATACTCAAAAGTTATAGTTTGTAAAAAATAACGTTTATTAAATAATTTATGAAAAAAAATATAGGTGATAATTATGTCTGATACTAAAAAAGAAAAAATCATTGGAATTGACTTAGGAACAAGTAACTCCGCAGCATCAGTGCTTGTCGGAGGTAAACCAACCACAATTCCTTCCGCAGAAGGAGCAAGCCAATACGGTAAATCATTCCCAAGTTACGTTGCATTTACCGAAGATGGTCAAATGTTAGTAGGTGAACCAGCAAGAAGACAAGCAGTAACCAACCCAGAAAACACTATCAGTGCAATCAAAAGAAGCATGGGTACTGACCACAAGGTTACTGTAAACGGAAAACAATACTCCCCACAGGAAATTTCCGCATTCATCTTACAAAAAATCAAAAAAGATGCTGAAAGTTTCTTAGGAGAACCTATTGAAAAAGCTGTAATTACCGTACCTGCTTACTTTGACGACAACCAAAGGACTGCAACAAAAGACGCAGGAACCATTGCTGGACTTGATGTTGTAAGACTCGTAAACGAACCAACCGCAGCAAGCCTTGCATATGGTCTCGATAAAGCTGACGAAGAAGACATGAACATTATGGTTTACGATTTAGGTGGAGGTACCTTAGACGTAACCATTATGGAATTCGGTGGAGGAGTATTTGAAGTAAGATCCACCAGCGGTGACACCCAACTCGGTGGTACCGATATGGACAATGTATTAATCAAATACTTGGCGGATGAATTCAAATCCCAAGAAGGCATTGACTTAATGGATAATGACCAAGCAGTACAAAGATTAAGAGAAGCTGCTGAAAAAGCAAAAATCGAATTATCCACTACCACAACTACCGAAGTAAACTTACCTTTCATTGCAATGGGAACTGACGGAACTCCTAAAAACTTAATCCACTCTCTTACAAGAGCAAAATTAGAAGAGTTAGTTGATCCTATTGTAGAAAAATCCGGTCAACCAATGCAACAAGCATTAGATGACGCTAAAATGAGCAAATCCGAAATTGACAAAATCATCTTAGTTGGTGGACCTACCAGAATGCCAATTGTACAAAAATTCGTAGAAAAATTCATAGGAAAACCAGTTGAACGTGGTATTGACCCAATGGAATGTGTATCTATGGGTGCTGCTATTCAAGGAGGAGTATTAGCTGGTGAAATTAAAGACATCGTTCTTTTAGACGTAACCCCATTATCCTTAGGTATTGAAACCTTAGGTGGAGTATCAACCACCTTAATCGAAAGGAACACTACCATTCCTACCAAGAAAAGCCAAATCTTCTCAACCGCTGCTGACAACCAACCTTCAGTAGACATCAACGTTTTACAAGGGGAAAGAAAAATGGCTGCAGACAACACCTCTTTAGGTCGTTTCCAACTTGTAGGTATCCCACCTGCACCAAGAGGAGTGCCACAAATTGAAGTAACCTTCGATATTGATGCAAACGGTATTATTAATGTAACTGCTAAAGATAAAGGAACTGGTAAAGAACAAGCTATTACAATTACCTCTTCAACAAAATTATCCGATGAAGAAATCGAACAAAAAATCAAAGAAGCGGAAATGAACGCTGAAGCAGACGCAAAAAGACAAGAAGAAATCGAAATCAGAAACAATGCAGACTCATTAATTTACACTTCAGAAAAAACTTTAGACGAACTCAAAGATCAAGTATCTGAAGATGAAAAAACAAAAGTCGAAGACCTTGTTAAAGAATTAAGAGAACTTATAGCTGGCGATGATGTTGATGCCATTAAAGCAAAGTCTGATGAATTATCCAATGTCATTCAAGAAATTGGTGCTAAAATTTATCAACAAGCACAAGCTGAAGCTCAAGCTCAACAACAAGCTGGAGCTGACCCAAATGCTGGTGCTCAAGACAACAACGATGATGACACAATTGATGCAGACTATGAAGTAAAAGACGATTAGATTAAATAATACAGTTTTATTACATTGTTAGGTTATAACAAAATCAGAATCAGAATCAATCAATAAAACTAACAATAAGATAAAACTATTATTTTTTCTATCTTATTTTTTTTAAAATTATTTATTAGGGTGAATGAATGGCAGACAAGCGTGATTATTATGAAGTTCTTGGAGTAGATAAATCTGCTGATGAAAAGACAATCAAAAAAGCTTATCGTAAATTAGCTAGAAAATACCATCCTGATGTTTGCGATGAACCAGATGCTGAAGATAAGTTTAAAGAAGTTAGTGAAGCTTATGCTGTCTTGTCTGACGATGAAAAACGTCAAAGGTATGATCAATTCGGTCATGCCGGAATGGATGGATTTACTGCAGAAGATTTCTATCAGAATGTAAACTTTGAAGATATCTTCCAAGGTTTCGACATTGGAAACATATTCGACATATTCGGTTTTGGTGGAGGTCGCTCTAGAGCTGCAAGAACCGGTCCTCAAAGAGGTTCAGACATTTATACTGAAGTTCCAATTACTTTAGAAGAAGCCTTTAACGGATGCGAAAAAGAAATCAAGATTACAAGAAGTGAACTATGTCCTACATGCCACGGGTCCAAGTCAAAACCGGGGTCCAATCCTGAAACCTGTAAAACTTGTGGCGGAACAGGTCAAATCAAAGAGGTCAGCAACACTTTCTTAGGCCAAATGGTTAACGTAAGACCGTGCAGAGAATGTGGCGGAACCGGTAAAATCATTACAGACCCTTGTGAAGAATGTCACGGAAGGGGTAGTGTCAGAAAAACCAAAACAATAAAAATTGAAATTCCTGAAGGAGTTAATGAAGGCAACCACTTAAGAGTTTCCGGTGAAGGAAACTGCGGTGATGCAGCAGGCCTTGAAGGAGATTTGATTGTTACCGTTCACATAAAAAGACATAAAGTTTTCACACGTGAAGGAGACCACCTATATTTAGATCAGCAAATCAGTTTCCCTCAGGCTGCACTTGGTGACTTGATAAGCATTCCTACAATTGAAGGAAAGGAAGTTGAATTTAAGATTACTCCTGGAACACAAAGCGAAACAGTATACAAATTAAGAGGACAAGGTATGAACTCTGTTAGGCATAACGGCAGAGGAAATATGTATGTTACTGTAAAGGTTGTTGTTCCTAAAAAATTAAATTCAAAACAAAAAGACCTGCTTAAGGAATTCGCTGAAATCAGCGGAGATGAAATTAAACATGTCGAAAAAGGACTCTTCGATAGAGTCAAAGATGCTATGAAGTAAGTTGGTATTGACTAATTTACTTTTTTTCTATTTTTTGAAAAATTACTATAAATTTTTCCCATCGAATTATTAAAGAAACAATTGATTAAATTAAATTATATTATTTTTCTATTAAAATATTACTTCAAATAATCCATATAATTAATTGATGTTTGAAAAATAGAAAATATAAATTCAGTTATCTACATGAAAAAAATAAAAAAAGTATAGAGATTAAAAATCTCTATTTTTTAATTTTAATTGTGTTCTTTATAGTGCATCCACCATAGCTGGATGTTACCTTATAGGTGCCTACCTTCAAGTTTTTAAGGGACAAAGTTGCAATACCTTTCTTATTGGTTATTGCAGTGTACTTCTTATTCTTTACCTTAATTGTAATCTTCTTGTTTTTCAAGATCTTACCGTTTTTATTGACCAGCTTTACAGTGAACTTGATAGTCTTGGCCTTTTTCTTAACAACATTGCTTGCAGTCAATGTTGGCTTGATTACAAGTTTGTTAGATACGGAATATCCATTGTATGTGGCTTTAATGGTATAGGTACCAATCTTTTTAACACTGTAAGAAATATAACCGTTTTTATCCACTGTACGTGAAACTGATTTGCCGTTCACCTTAATAGATACTTTCTTGCCTTGGGCGAGTATGACACCATTGGCATCATAAAATCTTATTTTATAAGTAGCTGTGGAACCATAATAAGTTTTGACATTTTTATTGCCTGTAATTGGCTTGACAACCACAACCTTATTGTATTTTGCACTTGCAGCTGAGTAATAAGTTGTTTTAGTGGTTTTCAATGTAACTTTATGAGTTCCCGCTTTAATGGCTGAAGGCAACTTGATTTGTCCTTTTGAATCTGTTGTGGCAGAGTATTTCTTGCCGTCAATTGTCATTGCGACCTTCATTTTGGCTATTGCAAATCCATTGTTGTCAACCACAGTTGCTAAAACAGATTTCAGACTAAGCTTTTTCTTTAAGTTAATGGTTGTTTTAGCTATTTTAAGAACTGTCAGTTTACCAGTTCCTGTTGCAGCCTTATAATTTGTAGACCCAGAAAATGTAACCTTTATGTCATCAGATTGTACAGCGCTGTATGATTTGTCAAGCACCTTATTGACTATAGCCACACCATTGGCATTAGTTATTGCGGAACCAATACCTCTTCCAAATGAAACATTCAATCCTGAAACTGGATTTCCGCTACTGTCCGTAACTGTTGCGGTGTACGGTGCTTTAAGACCAGGTTTGACTGAAATACTATTAACTGTGATTTTAGGTGTGTCCTGAACAATTTTAATCGGAATAGTGGTCACTGAAGCTTTAAATTCAGAACCATTGAAAATTGCCTGAGGATAGATAGTTGCTCCACTAACCTCATCATCTTTTGGCAATTTGAAGTTAATTGTGACTTTTCCATTTGCAATTTTTCCACTAGCAATTTTAACATTATCCCAATATAAATCCACTAGCTTATCATTCACGCTGCCCCCATCTGAAACGAATGTCAAAGTTACAGATCCAGTTTGTGAATATGGAACTTCAATAATTTTTAATGAAGTGGTTTGAGTTGCTACGTAAATATAATTATCTTTAACGACATTTCCTTTATTGTTGTTGACTCCCTTGTCAGAATTGCCTTTTTCAGATTTCAAATAGTTATCCTCAACATTGTTTCCAGCTGAATTTAACTCAACAGCATATCCTTTTTTGGAAGTTATCTTATTGTCGTTTATTTTGTTGTTGGTTGAGTTTCCAACAATATATACACCAGCGTTCCCATATCCCATTGAATCCAAGTTTTTAAAGTCTACTGAATTTCCAGTTCCATTGGAATTAATAATATTATTAGTTATTTTATTGTTAGAGCCGGATAATGCGATTCCCCTAGATTGTTTTGCAGTTGCAATTATATTGTTGCCATCAATAGTGTTTTTATCTGAAGTGACTGCCTCAATTCCGTAAGCAACATCTGAATTTAATGTGAGATTATTATTTTTAATAGTTGACCTTTGAGACAATTCCAAATTAACTCCATAAGCAACCTGAGATTTTAAAGTGATGACATTATCCTGTAACAGAGTATCATATGATGATGAACCTATAACAATACCCTCTGTGAAATATGTACCTTCCAAATAAATTATATTATTTGTGAAATTGTTATTGGTTGCGCCCTGACGTTCAGAAGCAGAGTGACCAGTCCTGTATCCTAAAACACCCATACCATAAATATAATTATCCTTAGCTTTTACAGTAACCTTATTTTTTGAAAACGTATTATTATGTGAATTGTAATAAGCATCGATACCCACAATTGAATTTTGAGAATTAAAAGGATTTTGAATTTCAGAAACTTTGGAAGTTACATCTACAGTATTTTCAGAAACATAGTTTTGAGAGGAATATAATAACAATATTCCATAAGTTCTGAAAATTTCAGGTACAATATGACTAGTACTGTATGTTTTACCATCAATGCACAACTCATTACCATCCAAACAATAGGTTACGCCATCAACACATAACTCATTATTTTCATTAATAGTGTAAGTCTTACCATCAATACAAACTTCTCCACCGTCTAAACAGTAGGTTTTACCATCTATGCACAACTCATTATCCTTAATTGAATAAGTAGCACCATCAATACATAACTGATTATTCTTTACGGAATATGTCTTCCCGTCAATGCACAACTCATTACCATCCAAACAATAAGTCCTACCATCAATGCACAACTCATTACCATCCAAACAATAAGTCCTACCATCAATGCATATTTCTTTATTTTCTGAAGAGTAAGTAATATCTTTAGGAATATTATCTGAAGAATAAGTCTTACCATCAATGCACAATTCATTGCCCTTAATTGAATAAGTCTTACCATCAATACAAAGTTCACCATCTTTTATGGAATAATGCTTACCGTCAATACAAACTTCATTGTTCTCAACAGTGTATGTCTTACCATCAATACACAACTCATTGCCCTTAATTGAATAAGTCTTACCGTCAATGCAAACTTCATTGCTTGCGGAAGTTGTATAAACGTTACCATCAATACATAACTCGTTATTTTCATTAATAGTGTAAGTCTTACCATCAATACATAACTCTCCAGCATCCAAACGATAAGTCACACCATCAATACATAATTCAGTGCCGTTAATTGTATAATTTAAGTTATCAAATACAGATCCTTCAATTGAATTTTCATCAATAAAGTTATAAATCTTTCCGGTACCCTTGGTATTAATAATATTATCCTTAAACACACAGTCTTCAGAAGAGTAAGAAAGCAATGTGAATGTTAAATAATCCCCACTTGAGGATAAAGTGTTTCCTATCACTTCAACATTACTGGATTCCAACACATAGACTGCATAAGCAGCATTAGGATCAGAAACATTGATTTTATTGTTAATTATTTTTACACCTGCTGCCTCATTAACATATATACCCCAAGCATTTACTCTTTTAGCCTTATCATTAACAATGTTTAAATTTTCTATCCAAACACCACCAGAGGTGACCTTAAATGTAGAATTATAGAAGAATGCATTATCACCAGTGATTTTAATTTCTTTATTGACATGAATTACTTCATCATCGAATTTTCCTTTGAATATAATGTTGTCATGGTCTTCTACTCCAATAAGATTACCATTATCATCAATAAAGTCTCTGATATTTTCAGGAGTAATCACATGAGTTATATTATTATATTTGTACTCTATTGAAGCAGATGTAACACCAGCAGGTTTCTTATAATCCGGATCAGTATTGATTTCTTTTCCGGTTTTAATGTTTTTATTTCCACTGATAGTATTTTTAGAAGATTTATCCACTCCTCTCACATCAATCTTAATTGAACTATCAGATGAAATATCATTATTTTTTATAGTCACATCAGAAGGCATTCTTTTTGAACTTAATTTTTCAATTAAAATAGGAATACCAGTACCAGTTTCTATAGTGTTTCCTGTAATAGTCAATCCAGATGCCTCTTCTTTCTGATAAACACCTACACCTTTTTCAGTTGAAATAATATTATTTTTAATATTAATCTTAGAACCAGCAGCATTAATGCCCATACCTTTTGAAACAACAGTGATTTTATTAGAGTCTATAATGGAATTCGCGCTAGCTGAGATTCCTGCACCGGAAGAAATGATTTTAGCATTTGAAATTACATTCTTATAGATATATGCATTTGAACCGCCAACAATACCAAAATCTCCACCAACAACTTCTTCCCTATTGTTATAATCTGCACCAGTAATGCCAACAATATTATTGTTAGTGATATTATTATACTCCCCGGATACAGAAATTCCTCTGTATGCACCAGTAATATTATTCTTATTTATTTTATTGTTATTTCCCATTACTTGAATACCATAACTCCATGAAGTAGGAATGACATTATACTTAATTGTATTATCATGAATATTGTTATAGTTAGAAGTTCCTCCGGTTAGGGGTCCACCAGCATAAGTTGATAAGTAAATAGCATTCGCATCATCAATAATGAATTTATTTCTAGCGATTTCATTATAGTCAGAGCCGGAAAGAACCAATGGCGGAGTGGACCTTGTATTATGCCCATAAGTTATACCATAAGTATATAACTTATTATCAAGTATTTTATTATACTTCGCTCCATTTCCTAAGCAAATATCATAGGAAGATGCACCAGTATTATTAATAGTACAACCTTTAATCACACAATTGCTAGCTGAATTTAAAAAGATACCATAGGTAACATCTTTTGTATTGGTTATTTTTAAATTAGAAAATGAACTGTTAGATGCGCCACTCAATACAGTAATCATGGAATCACTCATTGAATTGGAATTACCTGTTACAGTTACTGTTTTATTGAAAATAAATACCTTATCAGAAAATTTTCCGGATAACTGAATATCTGATGCGGACCCTATATAATTACCCTCCTTGTCAAAATATTTGCCATAATCATTGGATGTAATCTTGGTAGGACTTGCTTGCAATACATCTGAATTATCATTACTCTCTTCACTTAAAGAAAGGGTGTCCGAATAATCAGATAATTCTAGATTATCCAAGTCAACCTCATTCGTATTTAACGTATCATTTACATCATCAACCGCACTAACGGCTGTAATTGAGATAAGCAATACAAATAAGATTAAAAAAATATTAACTTTTTTAAACATACTTAACCTCTCACATTAAATTTAATAAAATTCCTAAAATATTTATAAAGAATATTTTAAAAATTATCTAATATATTATTATTTTTGCAATTAAAGTATATTTAAAAATTTCTAAAAAAAAGTAAAGTTGATGATTAAATTAATAATCATCGTCGTCGTCTTCATTATCCCTAACATAACCTACTAAAAATATTGCAATTAAAACAATAACTGCAACAATCACGAATACAGGCATGCTAGATTCAGTTGCACTAACTGATTTAGATGTTGATTTTTCTGAAAGCTCATATGCTTTAGCACCAGCATCACTGCCCGCACTAGATGAAGCATCTTGAGAAGTTTGTGTTTCAGAAGCAACTTTCTCATTTCCGCTTGCAGACTGGTCTGCACCAACGGAAGTTCTGCCTCCAGATTGACTTCCATCAGATTGCTCTTGAGAAGTGTTATTAGTTAATACATTAGCTTTTTGATTTCCGTCATCCATTTCACCAGATGACTTTCCATCAGAATCTCCTTGATTAACATTGTTTTCAGAGTCTTGTTCCATTTGATATAACGGATCAGTATTAGTTGCAGCTGCCAAAATCTCCGCAAATTTCTGTTTTTGGGCCGGTGTAAGTGAACTCATCTGGATGAGTTTTGCATTGAACGCCAAGTTTTTACAAGTGTGGTGACAACATGCTACACCATAGTCAATAACACTTTTCATGTAATTGTCAACCAAATCCTGTAGTTTTTTAGAATCTGCATCCCAAAGTCCTTGGTCAGCCATATAAATCAGCCATGCAGAAGAAGATTGAATACCTGCAGCCAAAGTACCCCTATCAACACCTTGATTAATTGTTAATGCAGTATCGGCCATTTGATTTCCAAGTTCACTATTCATTTTTCCTCCACTTAAAACAGTTGAAGCATACATGTTTTGCATTCTTGCAGACCATGCATTCATTCCGTCAGGAGTGTTAACCAATTTTTCATAATATTGTGGATTAATAACCATGGAACGGATTTCAAATTCCAATTCCTCTTCATAAGATCTTGAAACATATTTATTTTTATTCCGGATATCTACAAATGCAGTGTCAGGCTTACCCTTACCAGATTTGTTTCTTAGAGTATTTGCGGCATTATACATACCACCAAACCAGTCATAGTAATCATCGGAATCAAACAGTCTCCATGTACTGTCAAAGTTTTGAGAAATTAAATCCACATTGTCCAAAAGATATTCATAATTCTTCCTTTGTTTTTCAATGTGAATATTACCTTTTTCATCAACAGTCCATGAATATGAAACCTTGTTAAGGTAAACATCACTAGCTTTTTCATTTACTGTAGATATGTTCCAATCGGAAGTACTTGGAATAAGATTACTCATACCGGTTCCTTCCAAAATATTACCAGGTAAACCAAATAACCTATCTAAAGATGGGTTTTCTTCATAATGTTTTTTAATATAATTATCTGATGTATCTTCACCATCAGCAAATGCTGCCAATTTAATAGATGTCAACATCCAGTTTAACCAGTCTTTATTACTAGTTACAATACTAGCAAATACATCAACTCTTGGCCTATTGACAATACTTCCATTATTCAGTTTAACAGTTAAATTTTCTAATGGTAATAATTCAACACCTATAACCTTATCATTAGTGTTAGAAACCCATTTAGGTTTACAGCCTAAGAAGTATAAAAATTCTGCAACACCAATTCCTTCAGTTCTTGAAATTTCTGTACCCCATAAGATTAATGAAGTTAACTCCGGCCACTTGCCATGCGCTTCGTAGTAATTTGCAAGCAATAAATCCACAATCCTTACTGCAGACTCATATGCAGCATGTGAAGGCATTCTTGTTGGATCGGAAGAGTAACCATTGTATCCAGTTGGGATAGAATCACTATATGCAGGATCAGCAAACAAACCTGATTGCACATATTTTCCGCTTAATGCTGAAAAGATCGCATTCCATTCATTATTGTTTTGAATATTTACAATTACCTTTTCACAGAACAAAGTTGAATTATACAAATCAGTGCCCTGACTAATTCCAAACTTCTTGTTTAATTCCTCTACTGAAGAACCATTCACCAGCAATGCAGTGTATGTATGCAAGAATTCCTTAACCATATGAGATTCCGTGAGATATTTTGCTTTTCCAGAAATATCAGTGAAGAAGTCTTTTCCTTTTAAATTAGGATATAAAAATTCTAAAAGCTGATTATAAATTCTGGTTTGAGATGCAACGATTGTCGCAACTTCTTCAGATAATTCAAATCCGGTTAAAATTTTACCTAAGTTATGCAATCCATATGTGTTAAAGTCATCAGTCATATTTTCCAGATAAACATGCAACTCATCAACCCACGCAGAGAAGTTTTCACCTTTAGAAATATTTCTAAAACCTAAACTTGGAGCAAGTTTCAATATCTCCCCTGCATAATATTCTGCATTAGATGTAACATTAATTGTTAATTGTTCTTTATATCTATTGATATAATCATTCAATATAGAATAATTACCATATAACTCAGAAGAAACCATAGCTGGAGTCATGTGAGTAATCATCAATGATGCTATCCTATCACGAGCAACCATAGCCTCACCAGGGTTAGAAACAATATACGGATAAATTGTTGGATTTAAAGTTAACTCAAAGGTCCAATCTCCTCCCATTACACCGATATTTTTACCTGGCAACCATTCTAATGTTCCATGAGTTCCCATATTAACAATCGCATTTACATTAACAGTCTTATCCAACCATTCGTAGAATGAAACATACTGTTGATGCGGAGGCAATTTTAAATCGTGGTAATTTTGTACCTCTTCCCATCCCCTACTTGGTTGGAAAGTTACAAATACATTACCGAACCATAATCCTGGAATAACAATGTAACTATTTTTATACACCATTATTTCTCCAAGAACCCCCTTAGCTCCCCAACGTTCCATCATTTCATCGAATAAGTCATCAGGAATGTCTTCAGTTAAATCATAGAAGTCTTTAACAGATATTAATTGATGATGTTCCATCAATGCATCCCAATTAGTTTCGACATATTCCTCTAATAAACCGGATGCCCAGGAACCTTTATTACCCATTTTAAATACCAAATCTTCGAAAGTGGTGAGATTCATCAAATCACTTACATCACATCCAATATCATAACCTTGTTCTGCCAATTTAATAATTAAATCATATGTACTCAAACAAACAGATAAGTATGATGCACCAATTTCAGCTTTACCTGGCGGATAATTATAAAGTACAACAGCTATTTTTTTATCAGCATTATCCATATCTCTTAAATCTGCCCATCCACAACTTAACTTAACCATTTTATCTATACCAGATTGGATAACATGAACTTTACCCAAATCATCAATCCATGACAAAATAACCGGTCCGAATACTCCTTCAAAACTAGGATATGTAACTGCATAAGTCCATTCGATTTGAGGACCTAATTCACTTTCATAACTGTATTTTGAAATTTCATTGACCCCTTTTAAAACTTCTAAATCGATTTCGGATAAATCATCTTCTGCTGAACCGTTTGCATAACTTAAAGACCAACTATACAATGAAGTAATAGCAGAAATTCCAACTTTAGATGTTTTATTGACTTTATTCAATATGGAAGACATTGAAGGCTGTGTGGATAATTTAAATACATTGAATGCAGGCCTTCCATTTGCCTCATAACCTCTAATTAAAGAATCTACAACATCTCCACCGAAATAGTAGGTAGCAATAGCTATGAATCTTTTATCAGGATTGAACTTAGAAGTATAATTATTTTCAAATTGTTTGAATAATTCTGTTGGGTCTAAAACAGAACTAAGCCAGTTAGGATAATCCTCAATCATCCAGTTTAAACTACCTTCACCATCATGATTATAACCCGGATTTTTCAAAATCCACTCGTTAATCAATTTAGATTCCGGCACTACAGTATAAACTCCTAAGTCTGGATGATAAAATCCACATTCAGGATTCATTAAAGGAGTTGACCCCGCATTAAGAGTGGGATTGCTGTATCTGGATGGATTAATTAAGTAAGAAACATACTGCAAGTAATATCTCATATTATGTTCCAATACATTTGTGCTGTTAATATCATCAGCTAAAAAATATGAACCAACATATGTATTTTCAATAGTATGGAAAGTATTATTTTCAGCATTTCCTCCAATAATGTGCATATTTGTAGCTTCTTTAATTTTATCATCATAAACACCGAATGTATATGCAACTTTATAATTATCGTTAGCAGGTGATTTTGCCAAAAGTTTAGCTAAACGATTCCCTGTAAACATGTTATAATTATCAGCAAACATGTCTATGTGAATAAAATTTGCCTTTTCTGCCAACCATTCCCTAGATACATCATAGTCTGTGGTACTGATATAAGCAATTCTTTTAGACAAATTCATCAGCATGTCAATTTTCTCATTATGAGATGAATAATCTGCAAATATTAGTATATCCGGTATAAAATCATGAGTTATCATAACATAATTGCCTTTAGTGAAGTCAACACTTGTTTTATAAGGCTCATATGTCGAATAAGAAACTTCAAGACTATATTTACCACCATTTAAGTTTTTAATTAAAGCATCACCTCTTGAATCTGTTTTTTGAGTAGAAACAACTTTATTTGAAGAGTCATATACTTTAATTGTTGCACCAGCTAAATTAAACCCATCTTCATCCCAATTTTTGCTTGTTTCGTTATAATAATGATTAACATGAACGTTGATTACATTATTGCTTTCAGATAAAACATTTTCGTTATTTTGAGAACTGAGAATTGGTGAAACTTGTGAAACATCTTGAATATTGGCAATTTCATTAACTTCTTCAGGCACACTAGCAATATCCTGCGTTATATTATTATCTTCCGCAAAGACGACACTTGCAGAAAATAAAATCATTATTGAAAGAATTAATGTGAATAACAATCTATTATCTATCTTTTTCGTCTTTTCACCTCCTTTTCCAGTTATTTATAACAAACATAGCAATAATTTACTATAAGTTTAAATTTGATTTGAAAACATATAAAGTTTGTTAAAGTAAGTTTACTTTATATATTTTCAAAAAATTATTAACACGAATAAGATACATTTAAATACATAATTGACTAAATAAAATGTACTAATATAATAGAGGTGACAAAAATGCGCAAGATTAGTATTGGAATGATACTTTTATCCATACTCGTTATAGGTATGCTCATCCCAGCAGGTTTTTCAACTAATGACAATCAAGTTGTTATAACCTACGGAGAAACTACACAGCACAATGCAAATTATAAGAGTACTGTAGATACATTCTTTAAAAATCAAGCTGGAATTGATTTGAATGGTGTGAATACAAAAACAATTACTGCTGATGAAGTAAATAAAATTTCAAGCACAATTACTGGAAAATATTATAATTCAGAACAAATCTTCTCCTCAGCATTGGTTGATTTGAATGACAATGACAATCTTGAAGTCAGCGTTGACAAATCTACAATCACTACAATCACTGGAGACATGTACCTATCTGCATTAAAATCAGCTGGAATCACCAGCGGACATGTTTATGTAACAAGCCCTGTTACCGCTACCGGTGAATCTGCATTAGCAGGTATTATGAATTCTTATGAAGTAGCAACTGATGTTGAAATTCCGGATACTGTTAAAGAAGCAGCCAACAATGAAATTTACACTCAATCTGAAATCGTGCAAAATTCAGATGTTAATGCTGATGACTTATCTAAATTAGTAGATGACGTCAAAGAAACAGTTCAAGAAGAAAACATCACAGATCACCAAACTATTGTAAATATAATTAATAACTATACTGTTAATTACAACATTAACATCACAAATAGTGATATAGAAAACCTTGCTGATAGTATTGAACAAATTCAAAATGTCCAAGGAGACATTAACAACTATCAAGCAGAAGTATCTGATGTGTTAAACAGTACAGATACCGGATCAGTTGATGGAATTATAAATGGATTATTCAATTAATCCATTTTTATACTTTTTTTAATAAAAAAAATAAGAGATTTATGAGCTATTGCTCCTTATCATCAGATTGACCGGATGATTCATTGCTTTTAATTAATTCCTCCAGATTTTGGATGGATTCTTTCAACTCTTTGTTTAATCTTTCATTCTCTTCAAATTTATGATTAAAATGCTTCATTAAAATGGCAGCTGTTAGAGTAGCAGTACCCACACCTGAAAGAATATATCCTCCCCAAACCAAAATTAATGCATTTATTTTTCCGGCAATTGTAGTTCCTAAAACGGCATATCCATTACTTGTAAATGCATTGGAAACCATTACCAAAGAATCCAAAGGATAAACATCTTCAACAATTTGAGTTAAAATGAAACTAATGAATATTAGGGCGAACAATACCACTATAGTTACGCTCAAACCGTTAGATTCCGTGTATTGCCTAAACTTATCATAATAGAGTTTAACAAAGTATATGAAAACCAAAACATGAATTAAATCTATGTAACTTAATAAAAGGGAACCAAATAACAGGAAATTAATAGAATCAAAAGGAACTAAAAGCAAAAGTATAATTTTCCCCTTTAAAGAACTTTTATCCAATGTTATTGCTAAAAATAAGGATAAAGCAATGTCAAATATTACAAAATAAATAATACCCTCGCTAGATATTAAAGCATATAAAATATCAATGAAAGCCAATGACATTAGTATTAGGTAAAATACCTGTTTTAAAGTATGTATTTCATCTTCCGGAAGTATTTCACCCAAATTTGAGAGTGCATTGGAACTGGACATCACTCTTTTATAAACAAATGTTCCAATAGCAACCACGATAAGAAATATTATTATTTCAAAAAGCAATCCTCTGAAAAAAATTGTTATATCATCCATCTAATAGCCTCATAATAAATTATGAAAATACAAATATTAAAACTTATTTAATTTAATAATCTGCTGATTTAAAACTTGACATCTCTTATATTGCACTAAGAATATGAACTACGCCCCGATAAGCAAACTGACCATATTTTCAGCACCTATTGTAATGGCAATCAACACCATGATTCCTGCAATTGCAATTGTAATAATCCAAATACCAATATTCCACTTTAAAACTTTAGTTCCGTCCAGACTATAGATAGGGAATAAATTAAATGTAGCTAAAAAGCTATTAACAGAGAATCCTACTGTAGAAATCAAATATATTAAATTAAAAATATTAGAATATATTTTAAAAGGATATATCAATGCGGCAATTGCAATAAATACCAATGCAAGAACCATATTGGCCATTGGTCCGGCAATTGAAATCTTACCGCTCACTTCATCATCGATATCTCCCGGATGAATGTTAATTGAAGCAGGTGATGCAAATACAACTCCAAAAAATGATGTGACAAATGCAATTAATAAACCTAAAGGCCATAATTTAAATTCCGCCTGGCAGCCATACTTCATTGCTACGAATTTGTGTCCAAGCTCATGCAATACAGATCCTATCGCCACGCCTACAATAACAATTGGCAAACATGAAATGAATGCATGCGCATTCAAACCGGCAGTTGCTATTGAAAAACAAATTGTTAGCGCAATAAATGCAATTATCAAATCCCTTATTTCAACCTTAGTATATTCAACCATGATATTAAATATTTACTTTAATAAATAAAACTTTTTTCTAAAATAAGTTAAATCTTGCAAAAGCTACATCTTATGCATGCATGAAAAAACAAAAAGAAATAAATAATATTCCGAGCATGTTGAGAATGGGCGAAGATTACATCATCTAAATTACATGATGTTTGCCATGGTTTTGATGAAAAAGGAGTTTAATCTCCAAATTCATATATTCTAAGTATTGTCCATTCACTTTTCCTTTCATGAACAGGTTTAAATTCCCCTTGCCATGCATCGAAAACTTCTTCATCAATCATATGATGATCACGGGCTAAAGGTCTATTCCATTTGTACGGCAATCCTATTATTGCCCTTTTTGATATCCTAGCAATTTCTTTAAATATCTCTTGCTGTTCGCCATAGAATCCTAAATGTTCCAAGACTTGTGATGCAATGACTAAATCGTATTTCTTATCTTCAATGGGATATGGAACAATTCTGCAGTCATGAACAATAACTCTATTGGCAGGCATTGGAAAATCTTTTGAAAGGTCAACTTTATCGATTACATCACAACCTTCAATAAATGGTGCCTTATAGGGACCGATTTCAAGAACTGAACCTATATTTTCCATTTTCTTTAGTTCTTCAATCATTTCGACATAATATGTATTCCATCTGGCCTCATCATAATATTTTTCACCAATGCTGAGAACATCATTTAATGTAAGATATCTTTTAGGAGGATGTTTTTTATTTTTTTCATCTAATATTTCTTTAAAGTTTTCAATTTCACTTTTTAAAGAATTAATCTCCTCATTTAAGATATCAATTTCATTTTTAAGTGCTTTAATCTCATCAGAGGTGTTTTCAGCACCGTTAAATTTTTCTTGACTTTCCATAATAAAAAATATAGTTTTATTTTATTTATACCTATTGAAAGATTATTGTGAAATATTCCTCTGAGTTAAATAATCACAATTCTTCCGTCCATCTTAAAGGAGAAATCTCTGGTGGAGATATAATATTAGAATATTATTTTCACATATATAATCTCCCTATGCTTAAACTAGTTTAAAATAACGTTTATATTGTTGATGTTTCGTTAATCCTGAATGTATCAATGAATATATGGGCTTCATCCAATGTTTTAAAAGTCCCTTTGAAATAGTTATACTGTAAATCTAAACCCTCATTAAAAGCAACAGTAATATTATCCAAATCAATGAACACAACATATTCGTTGGAATCCTTGAAAATATATGTCTTATATCCTTGAGAGGTTGCATTGCTGTCCATTTCCTCATATGAGGAATTGTTTTTATGGGTTTCAAAATCACCTGGCTCGTCCTCACCTTCAACAGATAATGAACAGAAAGATTTTTCATCAGGATAGGTATAATAAGTTCCACCTTCAAAACTGTCAAAAAAAGAAGGTTTAAATTCCATTTCATCAGTTAAATCATCACTAATGTTAAAAAAAGCTTTGTTTGCATAATTATATTCATGTGTTTTGATATTGTCTGATTCTGCCGATACGATGGCAATAGATGAAATTATCAATAAAATAATTGTCAGCGAAATTAAAAATCTCCTTGCATTCATGAAATTTGACCTCCTCAAATACTTTATATCATATTATATAATCATATAATTCATGTTTAATAAATCTATACAATGTATTTAATATCAAATTTATGTTATAAATCATCTAAAAATAGCTAAAAATTAATATTCATGGCCTGTTAAGAGTAACCCACCTTCTGTTTAACAGCATTCATCTAAGCGTGCTACCTTGCCTACACAAGTGATTATCGGCAACTTTGCTCTTGCATCCTACGGAATGGCCGTTTCACCGATTCTTTTAATGTCCTCAATTAACTATCATCGTCTACCATTAAAAGCCGTGTCGTTTCTGCTCCATTGTCATACTTCTCAGCATACGTTTTTCAACGCCGTAGTCTTGTTTGATGGGCGGAGTTTCCTTAGTTTAAAAACCAAAAGCTGTCTTTAACTTGCCATGAAAAATATTAATTAAATAGTAGCAGGGCCTAGATTTGAACTAGGGATCTCGGGGTTATGAGCCCCGCGGGATCACCAGACTACCCCACCCTGCTATACGAATAAAAGTAGTATAATAACTATTTATAAATTATATAAAAAATAATATATAAAGGTTTCGGAAAAAAGAGAAAAATCAAAGAAAATAAATTATTTATTTTCTAATGATTCGATTCTTTTATCTAAATCACCTAATCTTTCTTCAGTGACTTTCTGGAACTCAGCAGATGATTTTTTAAATTCTTCAAAATTTTTCTCCAAATTATCTACATTGGCAGTAGTTTCAGAGAATTTGGTTTGAAGATCCTCTAAATCATTAGTAGTTGCTAAAGACCAGTCCTTAATTAATTCATCACTTTTAGCATCTAAAAATGCATCAATCTTATTAGAAAATGCATCGGTATTCAATCCGGACATGTCAATGTCACTTAATTTAACTTTGATTCTTTTACTCATTGACTCCGAATCGGCTTTTTCATCTAAAAGTTCATCTTTAGCTAAATCATAACCTGGTTCTGAGTTTTTACCTAAAACTTCATCCATATGAGCATCAGCACTTTCCGGAACAACGTTACGTATCCTGTTCATAGTTTCAGGACTATTCAACAAATAATAATAAACTAAAATTACAATCGCAATAATTAATATGACAATTGCAACTGCTTCCATAGCATCCATATTACCACCTATTTACTCATTTTTTTGAGTTTTTTCTCTTTAGCTTCAATTTCTTTAAGCATTTTTTCTAATTTTCTTTGTTCAGTTTCAGCTTCAAGTCTAGCCAATCTTTCATTAATTTCTGAGTGAAGATAACCAACATTACTTCTTACTTCAGTAGTTGATTGCCTAATTGCTGAAAGACTGTCTTGTTGCTCTTGTGGTAATGGAATAGGGTTATCCATTAATCTTTTTGATTCAATGTCTTTTTCTACCATAGACATTTTTTTAAGTTCAATTTCCTTTTCAAGCATTAAAATTGAATTTTTAGATTGTGCAACTTTTCTCCATTGGAAAACTATGATAATTAATACAATAGCAACAATTACTAAAACAATCAAATAAAAAATTTGATCAGGAATTGTAGTAATAGCATCCATTTTTTTACCTCCAATTATATTTATAGAGTAACATAATATAAATATAATATAAATTTTATTTATTAAATAATTAATTATTATTCAAGAAGGTAAAAATTTATGATAGAATCTTATTTAAAAGCTGGAAAAATTGTTTCAGACATACGTAGTGAAGCTTCAAAAATGATTAAGGATGGAACCTTAGTTATTGACCTTGTTAACTATGTAGAAAGTGAAATATTGAAAAGCGGTGCTGAAATTGCATTTCCATGCAATGTATCATTAAATGAAATAGCTGCACATTATACCTCTCCTGCAAATGATAAATTGACTATAAAAGCAGGAGATATGGTGAAATTAGATTTAGGTGCGATGGTGGATGGATATATTGCAGATTCCGCAGTTACAGTTATAGCCGATGGAAATATTGATGAAAATTACACTCAAGACGAAATAAATCTGCATGAAGAAATTCAGGAAGCTTCCGCTGCTGGCCTGGAAGCTGCAATAGCTACCGCAAGAGCAGGTGTAGAAGTTTCAAAAATTGGTGCTGCAGTTCATGAAGCAATTTCAGAATATAATTTGAATCCCATATTCAATTTGACAGGACACAGCTTAGAACAATACAATTTACATGCAGGAATTTCAATTCCAAACTATGACAATCATGACGGTTACATTTTAGAAGAAGGACAAGCGATTGCAATAGAACCATTTGCAACCAACGGAGAGGGAATTGTAAACGATGCTCCCGGACATTACATCTTCTCATATATGACAAATAAACCGTTTAGAATGAAAAGTACACAAAGAGTCTTAAAATATATTCAGCAAAACCACAAATATGTTCCATTTTCAGGCAGATGGATTACAGATGAGTTTGGTGAGCGAAAAGGAGCAATAGCCTTAAAACAATTATCCGGTGCAATGGCAGTTTATCCTTATGCCCCACTTCGTGAAAAAGAAGGTTGTTTCGTAAGCCAAAAAGAACATACAATTATTGTTGAAAAAGAAGGTTGTACTGTTACAACTATCTAGAGAGTGCATACTCTCTTCTACTATTTTTTATAATCAAAATATTTTCAAAAAAAAAGAAAAAAAGAAAGAAGATTAGTATTCCACAGGAAGTGGTAATCCTAATTTAGCTCTTCTTTCACGTTCTGCACCGTTTTTATCTTTCTTACCTTGAGCTAATTTTTCAAGTAAGCCAAGACCTGGTTTTACTTCATCCATTGGTTTTGTTTCAATTAAACCAGCAGAAACAGCTGCTTTGAATATGCTGTTACCATCGTCAGTTCTGGTTAAAACAGTAGACCATCCGTCAGGAGATCCTACAGAACCGGTAGATATGTCTGCTAATTCAGCAACATAGTCCATACAAATGTTACATCCAGCTTGTTCATATCCGTGGGTTTCTTTAATAGCTAAACCAGAGTCTTCACCATCTTTGGTTAACCAGAATTTACCTTTTCCAATGTCCATTTTAGTTGCATCAGTTAAAGAGTCAAATCCTAATTTTGCAGTAGCAAAGGTATCAAGAGAAGCCATAGGGAAGTTTTCCATACAGTAAATACCAATCATTAATTTAATTTTATTAACGACGAATCTAGTGAATGGGTAAGCTTGTGCTTTTCTTAAACCTTGGAGTTGACATGGAGTTGCTACAACTCCCACTTTTTCAAGCCCGTATTGACGGGTAGCTTCTTTTAAAGCAGATAAAGTTGGGGACATTGAGTATTTGGTTCCAGCTGCTGCGATAACTTCGTCAGAGGAAGTTACTACAGTAGGAACAGGTCTCCAATCTTCGTCAGGAGTTCCAGCTACAACAGCACCTTCGATGATTCCTTCATCAAGTGCGTAACAAAGTAATGCTGAAACGATTCCTCCGTCTTGTGATACTTCTAAAATTTTGCTATCAGTAGCTCTTGCAGATAATGCTTCTTTATAAGTACCTAATGGCATGTTCATTCCTCCTATAATCCTGTTTCCTCTTTAATTCTTTTTATAGGTAACCATGCTCTTGGACACATTGCGTAGCAAGATCCGCATTTAATACATCTGTCCCTATCACAGCTAGGTCTACCTTCAGAAAAGCCCATAGCTCTTGTTGGACAAGCTAGAGCACAAGTTCCACATCCAGTACATAATCCGTTACGGATAATGTTGGTTAATACGTCACAACCACATCCTGCGTTGCATGCAGCAATGTCCATTGCTGGTTGTAAGTATTCTAAGTTTCCTTCACATAATGCTACAACTGCATTAGCAATCATTTCAGGAGCTACAGGACAACCTGGAAGTGCTAAATCTACTTTAACTAATGAACTAACAGGTACGAATGATTCATGTTTAGGTTGTGCTTGTTGACCTCCACGAGCGAAGGTGGTGAAACAACCGGTCATTGCACAAGATCCAAATGCACAAATGAATTGAGATTTTTCTCTTGCTTCTTGAATTTCATGTAAACTGTGTTCATCTTGTAAACAAACAGATCCTTCAATTAAACATAAGTCCATTTCTGGCATTTCTTCAGCATAAGTACCGTGAATCCATTTATCAACTAAAGTTTGTCCGTATACAATGTCAACCATGTCAGTTAAGACAGTGGATAATATGTCGTAGTTTTCGGTTAAAGACATTGCATCACCAGTACAACCACTTAAGTGTATGTAACCAATACGTGGTTTGGAGGAAGCAGCTTTTGGTTCTTCTGCAGGAGCAGTTTCAACAGGTGCTTCTGCAGCTGCTTCAACTTTTTCTTCTACTTTTGGTGCAACTTCTTCTTTGGAGCCGCCAAAAGCTTTTTTCAATTTTTCAAACATTATTTTACCCCGATTTCATTTAAAATAAGATCAATAGCTTTAGGAACTGCCTTTTCTACAGGTTCTGTTAAACCCATATCAACATCCGGTGTTGGAATCTCAGCTGGTTTACAACCGACAACGACCACCTCACATTTTTCGGAAATTTTTTGAAGAGGCTCTTCAACAGTCATTCCGTGAGGATTATCATATTTTCCTATTTTCATAATATTAGGATCGAATTTATCAACGGTACCCGGTTCTGCATTAAATTCAACAACATCAACAACAATTAGTTTTTTCCAATCGTATTCTTCATACAGCGGGAAAAAGTTAGTTGGAGCTGCAGTACCGCCATCAATAAACTGTACACTGTCGGGTAATTCTATATCTACAAATTTTTCTTTAATTTGTTCTAAAATATCTTTGTTAAATTCATCTTCGACATAAGAAGTAACAGCTGGATCGTAATAATCGTTTTTATCATTAAGATATTTTTGCAATAAATTTATGACAATTGGGCCGAAACCATCATCTTTAAACAGGATGTTTCCACAGCCAATAACGATTATATCCGAATGATAAGGCATTTATTTTTCCTCCCAAACTTAGATTCTCACCATTTCATTTTTGAGAATGGATTTATCTTCGTCGTCAACTACCATCACGTGAGTAGCACATGATAAACATGGGTCGTATGCTCTAATTACATGAGGACCTAATTCATGATGGAATCCTTCTGTTGCTGGACCCATTGTTGGAATGTTCCAAGTAGTTGGTACAATAGCAGAGTAGAACTGAGTTTTTCCTTCGACAACTTTTGCCATGTGTACATCGGTTCCTCTAGGACCTTCGATAACACCAAAACCAAGTTCACCAGTTCCTCTTTTATCGTAAGATACATTTGCAGGTGCTGCAGGATCAATTGCATCTAATGCTTCTAAACAAGCATTGTAGTTTTTAATCATTTCATCTGCACGAGCAACGTGTTGTGCGATTACACCTTTGTCTTTGAAACCTGCGAATTTTTCCATTCTTGCTCTTGGACCAGTTTCAACGTTAGTGCCTTCCCATAAAGGAATAACGGAACAAGCTCTTTTACCAATTTCAGGGTCATCATACCATGCTTCTGGTAATACTTCAGAGAATTTGTCCATGTCAAATTCGTTGGTACCATAAGTTGCATCTGCTGCCATTAATGGTTGGTTAACTACACCTAAATCTGCAGGTAAGCCTGCTTCAAGTACACAGTTTTTAATAAATTCAACGTGTGCTTCGAGTTTAGGTTTTAATGCAGTCATTCTTTCGATTAATCTTTCTTTGGTGAATGGAGTAATGTTTCTTGCCATACCACCAACTCTAATATCAGATGGGTGAATACCTTCACCAGCAATCATATCAACAACATATTGAACATGTTTTCTGACTTCACTTACACTGTTAACTGCATCTACAAATTTGTCTTCTGGGACAACGTCAGGTGCAACTAAGAAGTGGTGAATTGCTGCACTGTTAATACCGTGTGCTGCTGCAACTGCTTTTCTTAACAATTTAGCTGCTTTAGGAATTTCAATACCTAAAGCCATGTCCATAGCTTCTGCGGATGCTAAAGTGTGTGGAATTGGACATACTCCACAAATCCTTTGACATAAAACAGGAGCGGTTTCAGGTGCTTTGTTAAGAACCATCTTTTCTAAACCCCTTACAGGAGTTATACTAAAATACATACCTTTTGTAACTATCCCTTCATCATCAACTTCCATGACGAGTTCGGCATGGCCTTCTTGACGAGTGGTAGGGGATATAACTACTCTATCTTTCAAATATGTCACCTCAATTATAGAAATTAGAAACTAACATTAACATATATATTCGTTAACATTAATAAGTAATACTGAAAAATTAAAATAGAAATATATATATTAGATAAGAAACTTAATTTAATTATTATAATTAAATAATATCAATTTACAGGAGGGAAAAAATTGGATAAAGCAAATATAATCATCTCCATTATTATCGTTTTATGTGTTGCAGCAGCAGTTGCGGCATATGGTATTACTAATAGTGATAATCCAATATTTTCTGATTTATCAAGTATGTCAGCGAATGATAATAACAATCCAGGCAGTGGAGTTGGAAATAGTACTGCTTCAACCAATGGAAGTGGTGTTTCAGTAGCAGATACTAGTGGAAGTTCCGGTTCAAGCGGTTCTGGTTCAAGTGACTCCGGCTCTGGAAGTGGAAGCGGATCAAGTGACTCCGGCTCTGGAAGTGGAAGCGGATCTGGAACCAGCAGTGGAAGCGGTTCAAGTGACTCCGGCTCCGGTTCAGGTAGTGGATCAGGAACACATTTATCTTACTCTAGTGCAAAAAGTATCGCTAATGGTGCTGTTGGAGAACCTGGATGCTATGCAGGAAGCGGATATTATTCTGATGGATATTGGTATTTTACCATTTACGATGCAAATGGTAATGCAGTAGACACAATTAGTGTTAATGATGCAACCGGTATGACCGGAAGAGGATAAAAAAATAATTTTTAATCCTTTTTATTTTTTTATTAAAAAAATAGATAGATTTATATAATACTAAAAATAAAATTATTATTGTTATATGTAAGGGCCCGTAGCCTAGCTGGATAGGGCGTCGGACTTCTAATCCGAAGACCCCGGGTTCAAATCCCGGCGGGTCCGCTCTTAACATATTCTTTTTTTTAAAAAACATTTTAAAATATGTTTTAGTTAATTTTGGGCTTGTAGCCTAGTCTGGAAGGGCGTAAGACTCCTAATCTTAAGATCGAGGGTTCAAATCCCTCCAAGTCCGTTTTTAAAAATTATCCAAAGTGATTATTTTAGACTTTTCTGGCTTTTTTAATGCATTTTCAAAAGAAATTTGGCCATATTTGCCCCCACCGCCAGGAATAACATCAACTGAATTATTTCTAAATGAGCCTATCGCAGGGGCAATGGCGGAATCTACTTTTTTTATATCCTCCAATGGAACATTAATCAAAACATCGATCTCAGTATTGAAATTATCAATTAATTTTTGCCATCTGGCTTGAACTGTCTTTGTTGTAATTCCTTTATCCAAAATTGTTGCAATAATTTCAGCAAGAGGCATCAAATGAACATATTCCGCTCTAAAATCAGGATGTTTAGGCTCCTTATAATCTGCAATTTCGGAGATTCTAAAATCAACACCTTTTTTTATTGTTCCGCCACAATCACATTTCATTTTATTTTCCTTTGCAATCAACGGATCAACTAATTTGTAACACTTTGTACATGCAGTCATATGATACTTGCCCAAATTAGGTATTAAACCATAATTTGCCTTAATGTCCTTGTGTTTAATTGCTTTTTTTATTGAAGAAAATGAAATATCCTCAAGCTCCATTTGATTAAATTCCCTACCTAACCTATGTGGCCATGGAGAATGGGCATCAGAATTAGTTAAAAATGGAAAATCTTTAAGTTCACTAACACAATCCGCCATGAATGTATCTGCAGACAAACCCAATTCAACAAAATCAGGCTTTTGACCATAACAGTCATAAATGCTATCATAAGACTTGTACATTCCGGTCCATGGAGTGAATGCATGAGCTGGTCCAATCAAGCAATCATACTCCTTTACAAATTCCAGAAGTTCCGCACCGCCATAATTTGTCTTTGGTCTGCCGTCAATATCTTTGTTCTTTGAAGGAAGCTTATCCGCCAATTCACGTGCAATATCAATATCTGGAATAATAATCAGATGATGAATTCTGTGTTTTCCTTCAACCTCAGTAGTTAAAACAAAATCCATATCACAATCAGTATAAATTCCATCACCTGAATATGTTGTGCTTTCTTCAATAATGTCCAACCATTTCGGATGGAATGCATCACCCGTACCTAAAAGCTTCAAGCCTTTCAATTTCGATTTAGGAGCCATATTTTTTATTAGCATATCCTTTGATGATGCCATTGAAAAGCAGCTATGAACATGAAAATCCGCATTCACTAACATGATACAATGTTAGAAATTAAAATTATATTAAGTTATCCAATATTTTTTTAAAATCATTTAAAGGATATTTCTCTTTTTTAGATGACAAATCAGCAGTTAAATTACCTTCATTAACTGTGCCTTCAATATTCTCCAAATTTTTCAAAAATTCATTAGTTGCATCTATCAAAGCTATCAATTCATCCTGATTTTTGGGAAAAGCCAATTTTAAAGTTGGAATGTTTAAATCCTGAACAATCTTAACCTCCAAACTGCGGGCATTATTGCAGGCATTTCCACCAAACAAAATCAAATCGTTTAAAGAGTTATACATTCTTTTACGGTTTTTTGGTCTTTTTCCAATTATGATTGCAGCATCAGCCTTTTCCACAACTTCAGAAAATAAAAAGAGTCTTGATTTGACGCCTGACGGCAATTCGCTTGAGGAATATTTGCTAATCAAATTATCAAAAGTCAAATTTCCCTCGCAAATATCCATGTTATCATATCTGGAAAAATTTGAGGGCGATAAATAAGTGTGTCCATTCTTTTCTATTAATGGAATTACAATCATTGATGCATCAGGTACAACTATAACATTCATAAAAAAAGTAAAAAAATAATATATTGAAGTTTTATCCAATATATCTTAAATCATCTGCATTTCCTGCGTTAGCCCTATTGATTAAATCTTGTTCCATTTGTTGAGCTTTAGCAATCATTTGTCTTGTTTCTTCAGCTCTTTCATCGAGTTTATCAACATTGATTTCAAAGTTGAGCAACAAGGATAATTTTTTCAATATAGCTTCGGCAGATTCAGCATCTATAAAGTATCCTGGAGTTTCACCCATAAGGCAAGTACCATGAATTCCCTGGCGAACACCTAAACCTAAAAAGAGACCAGAAGCTCCGACAATTCCACCATCATTGGATCTGATTTCAATATCAGCTTCCTTTAATAGTTCAATGTAAGCTTCGTTTGTAGCAGCCCCGTAAACTTTAGGGTCTTCTACAGGCTGAGGGATAGCCATTCCACCAAGTGTGTAAATTCTATCTATTCCATAGCCTTTAACAAACTCCAAAATGTCTTTACAAATTAGATATTGACCTTCTGGAGATAAAGCTTGAGTATTACCAACAAGAATAATTAAATCCAAATTATCTTCACCAACATCCTTTAAATAATATAACTCATTGAGCATATTTTTAATGATACCGTCCTCTTTAATGATAACTTGAGGGGGAAATGTTGGAGAATAAATTTCAGCAAATTTTGTTGCATCTAATTCATCAATCATATGATCAGCAGCTAATTTACCAACATGACCAAGACCAGGTAATGCTTCAATGAAAATAGGATTTTCTAATTCAATTTCTTCTAAAACATTTATTTCAGCAGCATTCAATTTGCATTACTCCTTCATTGCTTCTTTTTTTAATATACGACGATATTTACCGTATTTATCCTCAACTGAAAATTTGGGAGGATAAATAACTTTAAGTTTCCCGCCACATTTAGGGCAAGCCTCTTTTAAAGTATAAATTCCACATTCAGGACATTTATTCATTTTCATATTCATATGAATCTAATTATCTAATTCTCTAAGGAAAGAACCGTTACCTTCAGATTCTTCTACAACTGCAATACATCTATCAGCCGCAGCTTTAAGAGCTTTTTCAGCTAAGATATAATCAGTAGATTTTACAGTAATTCTGTATCTAGGCGCACCTACACATTGGACTTTAATTTCTTCCTCTTCATCCCCATTATCTTCAGCGGCTTTAAGTGCTGCAATAATAATTTCAACACCGTTTGGCACGAAAGTTTCAATATCAACATAACCGCTAATGTGAACTTCAGGAGGAGTGATATTTTTCTTAGCTACTTCAGTAATAGCTTCAGCCCAATCTTCAGGGATATCCTCTTCAATGAGAGATTCTGCACCTTCTTCTGCAGCGGTTTCAAAAGCACCATAAACATCACCGAAGATGTCCATGAGCTCATAACCCACTTCATCATAAGCGTCATCTAAGCTTTTATCTAATGATTTTGCAGCTAATTCTAAGAATTTTTCAGCTTTTTGCTCTATTTTCCAATGTTGGATTTTTTTAGTTCTTTGGTCTTCACGGATTCTTTTTAAAGAAGCATCTACATGCCCTTTTTTAGGATTTACTCTGAGAACACGACAAACGATTTTTTGATTTTCTCTGACATGATCCCTGATATTTTTTACCCAACCAGAAGATACTTCAGAAATATGAATAAAAGCTTCTTTGCCCTGATATTCTTCTAATTTAGCAAAAGCCCCATAATTAAGAACTTTGTAAACA
>NZ_CACXTS010000005.1 GCF_902770715.1 uncultured Methanobrevibacter sp.
TAATTTAGCAGCACATGCAGCAATTTCGTGAGCAGCAGCTACTAATGGGATGAAGTTTTCGAAACCTTTGGTCATGAAACAACCTTTCATGTCTAAGTTTGCAACGGATCCAGCCATTTCGTATGCAGCAATAGCTTTTGCTTTTGCGTATGGGTTTGCGAATCCACCAGCTTCTGCAGCTTTTTCAGCAGTAATGATGAGTTTAGGTAATTCGATTTCTTCGCCTGCGTCAGCTTGAGCAATTACAGCGTCGATAGTTTTTTGGACTAATCTTAATGCTCCGGTTTCAGCTAATACTTTTAAGATGTCGGAGTTGAAGATAGCCATTTCAGTTGGGTCTAACCATTCTCTTTTTGCACCAATCATTGGGTCAGACATTACGATGATGTATCCTAAACCTTGTTCGTCCATTTCATCTTTCTTACCTTTACCAGGTGCGTCACCAATGATAATAGCAGGAACATCTTTTTCAGATAATAATTCTCTTGCTTTAGCTGGTCCAGGTGCTCCTGGGTTTGGGCTAATGAAGATTGCGAAGTCAGGTTCGAAAGCGTCTATTTTAGGCACGACGTCTTCTACTTGTTCAGGGTTCATTTTTGCTCCAGATCCAAAAGTTCTTACATCGATATTTGGTCTGTCTGCTCTTTCGTCTAACAATAGGTCAATTACTGGTGAAGTACCAATATTACCACTTTTAATAATAGCAATTTTTACTACCATAATTTAGTCTCCTTTTTCGATAGTTATAATTTTAATTAAGAAACTATTTAAGTTTTATTATTTAAGATTTTTAATTGTTGTATTAATTATTTCAGCGAAGGTTGTTCATAATTAAATTTAATCAAAAAATTGTATACGATTAACTATTTTTTTGAATATTTTTTGAGTAAAAATTATGTTAGATAAGCCAAAATTAGTGCATATAATTACTATTAAAATTATGAAAAAGTAGACTAAAACTGATAAAAAATATTTAAAATAAGAATTAGTGGTTCCGACGAGATTCGAACTCGTGATCCCCTCCTTGTAAGGGAGGTATCATACCACTAGACCACGGAACCAACAAACAATATTATGAATTTACTATTATATATATTTTTGCATTATTGCTATAATTGAACAAAGTAACTTTAATATATATAAAAAACATATATTTTATCACAAAAATATGAAGTGATAAAATGGCATGGGACGATAAAGAAACTAAAGTTTGGATGGACGGAGAATTTGTCGAATGGAAAGATGCAAATATTTCAGTACTTTCTCATGTTGTCCACTATGGAACAAGTGTTTTTGAAGGTATTCGTGCGTATGAAAACGAAAATGGTGTGGCTGTATTTCGTTTAAAAGAGCATGTACAACGTTTATTTGATTCTGCAAAAATTTATAAAATTGACATTCCGTTTACACAAGAAGAGATTGAAGAAGCTATTTTAGAAACCCTTCGTGTAAATGATTTAGGCGCATGTTACATACGCCCTATCGTATTTAGAGGATATGGAGAATTAGGAGTTAATCCTTTAGGATGTCCTGTTAATGTGGCAATTGCTGCTTGGGAATGGGGATCATATTTAGGAGAAGAAGGAATGGCAAATGGTGTAGATATCGGTGTTTCCTCATGGAGAAAACCAGCACCTGACACTTTCCCTGCTCTTGCTAAATGTGGTGCAAATTACATGAACTCCCAATTAGCAAAACTTGAAGCTATTGACAACGGATATGACGAAGCTATTATGCTCGATTATGAAGGACATGTTTCTGAAGGTAGTGGAGAAAACATATTCCTTGTTGAAGGTGAAAAACTATTCACTCCTGCAATGTCATCTTCCAACCTCAAAGGAATCACCAGAGATTCTATCATGACTGTTGCACGTGACTTAGGTTACGAAGTGGTTGAAGAGGTCATTTCAAGAGAAAGATTATATGCTGCTGATGAAGTATTCTTCACAGGAACCGCAGCTGAAGTAACTCCAATCCGTTCAATTGACCACAGAACAATCGGTATCGGTAGAAGAGGACCTATCTCCGAACAATTACAATCTACTTTCTTTGATATCGTAGAGGCTAAAGTGGAAGACAAATACGGATGGTTATCATACATCTAAGCGGTGTAAAAAATGAATATAATTCAAGCAATAATTATCGGTGTTGTTCAAGGGTTAACCGAATTTTTGCCGGTTAGCAGTTCAGCACATTTAGTTTTTGCTCATAACATTTTAAATGTTGAAAGCTCTTTAGCTTTCGACGTTTTTCTTCATTTGGGAACTTTGATTGCAGTTTTATGGTACTTTAGATGGGATATTATTAAAATGCTTAAATCATGGTGGTTAAGCATTGGTGATTTCCTGCAAGGCAGATTTATGCAAGGTTTCCGTGATGACCCATATAAGAGGCTTGCTTGGTATGTAATTTTAGCTACAATTCCTGTAGGTATCGTTGGGGTATTATTTGAAGATTCAGTTGATGCATTGTTTGCCGGTGCACTTTATGTTCCTGCATTCTTTTTATTTGTAACAGGAACCATTCTCTACTTGTCTCAAAGAATGCCTGGTGGAAATATTAATTTACATAACATTACTAAAAAAGAAGCTTTGTTCATGGGATTAGGTCAGGCATGTGCAGTATTGCCAGGACTCTCACGTTCAGGTACTACCATTTCAGCCGGTTTGGTGGCTGGGCTCGATAAAGAATTTGCAGCTAAATTCAGTTTCATACTATCCATTCCAGCGATTTTTGGAGCATTTGTATTTAAGTTAAAGGATATTGGCTCTGCTATGGATGCTAACTTCTTGCCTATATTTTTAGGTTTTATTGCATCAATTATTGCAGGTTATTTCGCTATTAAATGGATGTTGGATTTAATTCAAAACAAGAGTTTAGATATCTTTGCTTATTATTGTTGGGTAGTTGGTATCGTGGTGTTTATGGGCTCAATAGCTCATATATTTTAAAATTAAAAAATAATAGAGATTAAAATCTCTATTTACATACTTTTTCTATTCTTTTTCTTAATTTTTCTACAGAATTTCCTAAAACAAGTGCAGTGTACATTGCTCCTCCGGCACCGGCACCTTCTTTAACAAATCCTTTTAAGTAATTTTTCAATCCTTCATGTTCGGATTCTTCAAATCTTGGATCCACTACGTTAACGGTAATGTTGTCGTCAATTTGATCCAATATTCCAAAGAGGTCTGCTGTTTCATCAGCTGCAACAAATACTGTAGTTGCTAAGTTGATTCTTGAAAAGTCAAATGTAGGTTGGATGGATTTGATTACTGCACAGGTTGCGGCCATTTGTGTTCCGCCCGCTAAAATAATTGGGATATCGGAACCCAATACCATTCCGGCAATTGCAGGAATTGTAGGGTCTCCTACTGCACCGATTGCTTGCATTGCATCCGCTTCACCAGGTTTGATTCCCGCTTTTTCCAATCCTTCATTTACAGTATTTGATTTTAAATCATGAGGGTTATGTGGCATGCTTCCACTAACTTTTTCATTAGCTTCGTAGCCCAGTGCTTTTAACACGCCTAATGCAGTTGTAGTTCCTGCAGCTATACTTTCACCTATGATAAGCATTTCATGTCTTTGGGATAATGTAGCTCCCAATTCTTTCCCGTTTTCAAATATTTCCAATGGATTCAAAACGCCTTTTCCAGTTCTTATGTCTCTTCCATATTCTTTTCCTAAATTATAATATTCGATATCTGGTTTAATTTTGGAACCTGCATCAACTATGACAAATGGGATGTTTGCGACTTGAAGTGCTGCTTTTGTAAGTCTTGCAGGTGTTGGTGCAGCGGCATCACCAACCACTGTTTCCGCTGGCGCTTCACAACATCTAACTTCACCCAATACCATGAATTCAGCATCTGATGCTGGTGTGTATACTGTTAATTCTGCTGTAGGTCCGGCTCCGGAGATGCCTTCTATCAATGAAGTATCAGTTGTTCCAATTGTAAGTATGAATACTGGATCTTCACATTCCTGTAGCTTTTCAGTTAATTCAGTTGATCCATATGTTTTTATTCCATCAATCATTATTTTCACCTTGTTTTTTTAATAAATCAATAATAATCTTGTTTTGGTTGATAATCTTTTTATTTTGGAGCATGATTTTTTTGAGCATTTCGATTTCAGGCAATTCGTCATCCCTGTAGAATTCCTGCCCGTCCCTTGCTCTTGGCGGAATCTTGATTTGTTCTTTTGGAGGAAGTGATGTTTTTTCATCTGACCTTGGAGGTATGACCCCTTTTGAAGCGCTGTCCTCATTGGATATGAAGTCAACGTATCTGTGTGTAACCTTATTTTTTCCTCTCTCGTCAAGTAATTCCATTAATCTGTCATCCACTTCTTTAACGCCATGAAGCTCTTCTTGCTCTACCTCGTGGAGTAATCTTTTTTGAATATTGTAAGCATTATAAATTGGTATTCCACGGGTTTTACATTCATTTTTAAACATGTCGCTTATGTTAATGTCGCCTGTTAGTTTTTTTACCCTCTTCTGTTCGGGGGTGTTAGCACTATAAAATCCCATATTTTACTTTTTGTTTTTTAAATTTAAAAAATATTTTTATATTTTTAAAAGTAATATACTAATTAATTAAATTTTTTGGTTGATTATTTTGATAAGTTTAGGAATTGAGGGCACAGCAGAAAAGACTGGTGTAGGCATTGTCGACAGTGATGGAAATATCTTGGCTATGACTGGAAAGCAGCTATTTCCCGAAGAAGGGGGTATTCATCCTAGAATTGCGGCTGAACATCATGCCGAATGGATTCCTAAATTAATTCCTGAAGCTATTGAGCAGTCAGGTCTTTCCTATGATGACATTGATTTGATTTCATTTTCACAAGGGCCAGGATTAGGTCCGGCTTTAAGGATTGTTGCAACTTCAGCAAGAAGCTTGGCATTATCACTTAAAAAGCCGATAATTGGTGTTAATCATTGTATTGGACATGTTGAAGTTGGAAAACTTGATACCGGTGCAGTCAATCCAGTATCCCTTTATGTGAGCGGTGGAAACAGCCAGGTAATAGCTTATGAAAGTGGAAGATACAGAATTTTTGGTGAAACTTTAGACATAGCTATTGGAAATTGCCTTGATCATTTCGGTCGTGAAACCGGCTTGGGCCATCCTGGAGGACCCGTCATTGAAAAATTGGCCAAACAAGGTTCATATATTGATTTGCCATATGTTGTAAAGGGTATGGATTTTTCATTTTCAGGTTTGCTTTCTGCAGCCTTGAGGGAAGCAAAAAAAGGAACTCCTATGGAAGATATTTGCTTTTCACTTCAGGAAACTGCCTTTTCAATGCTTGTTGAAGTGACAGAACGTGCACTGTCACATACTCAGAAGGATGAAGTCATGTTGTGCGGGGGAGTTTCAGCTAACTCCAGGTTAAGAGAAATGCTCAAGACAATGTCAGAAGAGCATGGCGCTAAATTTTACATGCCTGAAATGAAGCTTTGCGGTGATAATGGTGTGATGATTGCATGGCTGGGCCTTTTGATGTGTAGGGAATTCGGGCCAATGGAATTCTCCGAAACTGAAATCATTCAAAGATTCAGAACTGATGAGGTCGACATTCCATGGATTGACAATACAAAGACTTACTTGAAATTAAGCGATGAGTTTATAGCGAAAGGTGCTGAGTCAAATATTGTCAAAAGCAGCTATTTGGGTGAAAAAGCCGTCCTGAAAGATAGAATTCCTAAAGGATATAGGATTTCTGAAATTGATGATAAAATCAGGAAGGCAAGAACAAAAGAAGAGGCAAAATTATTGTCTGATGCAAAACGTGCAGGCGTTAAGACCCCTGTGCTGTATGATATTAACTTGCAGGAAAAATCTATTCTGATGGAAGAGATTGACGGTCAGATGGTCAAGGACATCATCAATGAGGATTTGGCCTTTAGAATCGGTGAGGAAATTGCAAAGCTTCACTCTGCGGATATTATCCATGGAGACATTACAACCTCAAATATAATGCTTCAGGATGATAAGTTGGTTTTCATAGATTTTGGCCTTGGAAGATATTCACCATTGGATGAGGACAAAGCTGTTGATTTGCTTGTTTTGAAAAAGTCTTTGCAAAGCATTGATTACAATTTGGCGGTAAAGTACTTTGACTGTGTTTTAAAGGGTTATGGAAGGCGGGATATGGTTAATAAAATATCAGACATCGAATCACGCGGAAGATATACTCACTAATTTTTTGGATTAACTATATAAAAAAATGAATTCATAATTAAAAATATGATAACATTTATAACTGGTAACGAACATAAAGTTAAAGAAGCAGAGAATATTTTCAAAGATTATGACATTAAACTAGAGCATATTGATTTAGGTTACGAAGAGCCTCAAGGAACTCTTGAGGAAGTGGCCTTGTCAGGCGCAAAATATGCTTGTCGTAAACTTGAGAAACCTGTGATTGTGGAAGATGCTGGTTTATTCATTAAAGCTTTAAATGGCTTTCCTGGAACCTATTCTCATTATGTTCAAGATACAATAGGAAATCAGGGAATTTTAAAGTTATTAACCGATACTGATGACCGTTATGCCGAATTCAGGTCAGTTATTGGGTACTGTGCCCCCAATTCTGAGCCCAAGATCTTTTTAGGCAAGGTGTCAGGAGAAATCGCAGTTGAAGAAAGAGGAGATTTAGGATTTGCTTTTGATCCGCTTTTTTATGTTCCTAGTCTAGGTAAGACTTTCGGCGAACTTACAACTGATGAAAAAAACCAATTTTCACATAGAAAAAATTCTTTAGAAAAATTTATTGAATGGTATTCTTCTCAAGAGTAGCATTGTTTTTCTAATTAATACTTAATTGGGCTTATTTAAGATTTAAAAAATTTAAAGAGGTTTATATTATGGCAAGACCAGAATGGGTAACTTATAGTGATGAAGAAATTGAAGAGATGATTTTAAAATTTAACAGAGAAGGTAAAAGTACTTCCGAAATAGGTATTATCTTAAGAGACCAATATGGAATTCCATCTGTTAAAGATGTAACTGGTGAAAGAATCACTCAAATCTTACAAAGAAACGGTCAAGCTGGAGAATACCCAGAAGACTTATTAAACTTAATCAAAAGAGCAGTTAACATCAGAGACCACTTAGAAGAAAATCCTAAAGATTTACACTCTAAAAGAGGTTTAACTATCATTGAATCCAGAATCAGAAGATTAGCATCTTACTATGTAAGTGAAGGTAAATTACCAGAAGGATGGAGATATAATCCAAGAGAAGCAGCACTCCTTGTTAAATAGAGCTAGCGAAGCTACTGATATGCTTAAGGAGCATATCGAAAAGGATAGTGTTATAAGAATAATTTCTCATAACGATGCTGATGGAATATCAGCGGCAGCAGTAATAGCGAATGCTTTGGCTGAGGAAAATGTTCAATTCCACACTACAATTATTCCACGTCTTAAAGAGGATATTGTAAATCAGCTCAGAAGTGAGAAATATGACTTATTCATATTTTCTGATATGGGCAGTCCTTTCATTAAGGAGTTCAATACCTATAAACATGATGTTATTGTTGCAGATCACCATCAGGTAGATGACACCGAATCCGAAAGCAATGTTGTCCATCTTAATCCTCACTTGTTTGGAATTGATGGAAGTAAAGATTTATGCGGTGCAGGTTCAAGCTATTTGGCTATTCGCGAACTTGATAAAAAGCATTTGGCTTATTTTGCTTTGATCGGTGCATTCGGTGATATGCAGGGGCAGGATGGCTTTACTGGTGTCAATAAATTAATACTTGACGATGCTTTAGAAAGTGGAGCTTTGGAAGTTCATGAAGGTTTAAAGATTGTTTCAAAAGCATCAGAACCAATTTTTAAATCTCTTGCTTACACTTTTTCACCCCCTCTTCCGAAAATTAGTGGAGACTTGGATGGGGCTCGTGAATTTTTAGAGCGCATGAACTTGTCTTATGGTATCAAATTCACCGACATGGAAGATGAAGAAAAAGACTTGTTGAAAGATGCTCTTGTTTCTATTAATCCGGATATTTTCGGTGATTGTTATACTGTTCCAAAAGAAGTGCCATTGCTTCGTGATTTAGAAGAGTATTCCTATATACTTGATGCTTGTGGTAAGAATAAGAAACAAGGTCTTGGTTTAAGTATCGCGCTCGGCGAACGTGACCAGGCTCTTGATGCGGCTTTAAGATTGCAACGCCAATACAGGGACCAAATTGTAAAAGGTTTGCAATGGGTTAAAAAGGAAGGCGCTGTGCAACTTAACAGCATACAATATCTTTATTCCGAAGACAAAGTATTGAAATCTGTAATGGGCACTATTGCAAGTATTGGTTTATCTGTTGAATTGTTGGATGATTCAAAACCTGTTTTAGGACTTTCAAGACTTCATAAGGATATTAAAATCTCTGGCAGAACCACACGTGACATGGTTGCCAAAGGTGTTAATTTAGGAAAGGCCTTGCAGGATTCATCAAATAATTTTGGAGGCACTGGCGGCGGTCACGACATTGCTGCAGGTGCTATGATTCCATATGAAAGTAAAGACAATTTCTTGCATTTAGTTGATGAAATGGTCGAATATCAATTATCAAATGATTAATATGTTTTTAACAAAAAAAGAAGAACAAATGTGTGATGGGGAGTTCGGAGAAACCATCAGAAAAAGTATGGATATCCTAGTTGCATTAGGGGATATCTATGGTGCTTCTAAATTGGTTGACATAACTTCTGCACAGGTATCAGGAGTCTCTTATAAAACTATTGGAGACGCCGGTTTGGAATATTTGCAAGATTTGGCTAAGGATGGTTCCGGTAAAGCTACCATTAATGCTTCTTTAAATCCACCTGGAACAGATTTGGATAACTGGAAGGAATTGGGTTTTCCGGAAGAGTTTGCAATAAAGCAAAATCAGATTGTCGATGCTTATGCAAATCTCGGTATTTCCAAGACATGCACTTGCACCCCTTACTTGGTAGGTAATGTTCCAAGATTCAGAGATCATGTTTCATGGTCAGAATCATCTGCTGTTGCATTTGTCAATTCAGTAATTGGTGCTAGAACTAATCGTGAAGGAGGGCCTGCAGCACTAGCGGCAGCCATTGTTGGTAAAACTCCATTATATGGATTCCACTTGGAAAATAATAGGAGAGCTAATTTGGTTGTTAATGTTAATTGTGAATTGTCCGGTGCTGATTTCGGTGCATTAGGTTATATAATCGGTAAGGTTGTTGGTGGAGGAGTTCCTTATTTTGTATTGGAAAACACTCCAAATAACAATGATTTGAAAACTTTAGGTGCAGCACTTGCTTCATCCGGTTCGGTTGCACTTTACCATATGGAAAATGTTACTCCTGAATTTGATATGGCCGGCAAGGAAGAAGTTGAAGATATAATGTTCATTTCCGAAAAGGAAATTAACGAAACTCGCCAAAAATTATCAACTACTGATAAAGAGCCTGATTTGATTTGTTTAGGATGTCCTCATGCATCTTTAGAAGAGATTAAACAAGTGGCTAACATTGTCCAAGGTAAAACTATTAAAAATAAATTATGGATTTGCACATCAGTCAGCGTAAAAGCGACCGCTGATAGGATGGGTTACACAGAAAGCATTGAAAAGGCGGGTGGAAATGTTGTATGTGACACCTGTATGGTTGTAGCCCCTATTGAAGAGATGGGCTTTGAGGTAATCGGTGTAAATTCAGCAAAAGCAGCAAATTATGTTCCGTCAATGTGCGGACTTGATGTTGTTTATAATGATGTAGAAAATCTTATTCAGTTTGAATAAGTTTTCTTCAATTCTTTTTTTTAAAATACTTATTTTCTTATTAAACTTTAAATTACATAACTTCTAATATTATAATTAAGAAATTGCGAGGAAGACTTTATGAATTATTTAGTTGTTGGTGCCGGAAATGCTAGTAGGCCTGTTGCAAGACTACTAAATCATTTAGGCCATGATGTTGTTATCACTGATTTAAAAGATAAATCCGAATTTAAAATTGAATTTCAAAGAAGTTTAAATCAATTGGAAAAGGAAGGCGTCAAGTTGGATATGGCAAACAAAAATCCTTCTGTTGAAGGTTTTGATGCTGTTTATATGCCTCCTACATTACCTGATTCCGCTCCAATAGCTCAAAAAATTGCAGAGTCTGACTTAAAGATATTGACTAATGAAGAATTTTCCGAAATGGTGAATGATTTGATTCCGGTCGACATAATAGGAATTACCGGAACCATGGGAAAAACAACCACTACTTTTATTACAACTAGCTTATTCAAACAGGCAGGATATAAGGTATGGTCCTGTTCATCTCTTGTGAACAACCTGGTTTCAGAAGCTATAATCGATGGAATCGTCACAGGCAAAGCAAATGAATGTGACATTGCTATTTTTGAGCTTCCTCATGGTACTATAGGCCTCTTGAATAGGCTTGATATCAAGATAGGTCTTTTAACTAATATTGCCGAAGACCACCTGTCAGAGTTTGGAGGCTCCCTTGAATTGTATCAGCAACGTAAATTGGTTTTGCAGGCTATGAGCAGTACATTTATAGCAAATAATTCATGCAGGGACATCATTGAAAAAGTCAGGGATGATGCGCTCTATTATGCATTGGATGAAGACGTTGACTTCAAGGGAAGCGTTGGCGATAAATCATTAACTGTTAACTATGCAGATGGAGAATTCACTACACCATTCTACATGATGAGTTATTTCTTCGAGAATTCTGTTGCGGCTTCTGCTGTAGCGTTAACATACGGTGTCTCCGAAGAGGACATTATAGATGCACTGACAGAATTCAAGGGCCTTCCGGCACACATGGAAGACGTTGGGGATTACAATGGCAGGAAAGTAATTCTTGATTCCGCATTTTTATATGATGGAATGAAAATAACTCTCGATTACTTTAAAGATGAAAGTGTTGTACTGTTTTTAGATCATTTTGATACATTATCTGTAAGGGATAAGGCGGAAGTCGGTGAATTGGTAAGCAATTATGACATTAAAGTTGTAATTGCAAGCGGATTCAACGAAGTTAATCAAACTGTTGAAATGGAAGCGGCACAGGAGATTTTGGATGCAATCACAAATCCGAATATTGAAAAGGTGCCTGTTGAGACAATCGAAAAGGCTGCCGAATTGACTTTCAAATATTCAAAACCTGGCGACATAATTTTGCATATGGGGCCGCTTATCGCATATGACAGGCTGACTACCGTGGATAAAATTATGAAAGGACTTGAAAAGGGAAGTAAAAAATATGAATAGGAATAAAACCTTTGGGGTTATTGGTGTTTGCGGAGCAAACGGAAATTTAATTGCAAGAATCCTAAAAGAAAGAGGATACAATGTTATTGGAACTGATTTATCATTTAAAAAAGATTGTAGATTTGCCAATGCCTTAGAGGGTTATGATATTGATGTTTTTTACGGCAAAACTCCTGAAGCGTTCTTTAAAAAATCTGATTATATAATTCCTCCTGCTAGCCTATCTAAAGATTCAGAATTATTTAAGAAAATTGATAAGCCTATTTTGGAATTATATGATGTAATTGAAATGATTCAGCCTGAAAAGCCGGTATTTGGAATAACCGGTACAAACGGCAAAACAACTTCAACAACTTTACTTAAAAAAATAGCTTATGATAATGGAATAAAACCCTGTGAGCATAACTTGGAAGGCATGCAGGGAAATGCAGAATTCATTCCAATTTTACAGTCAAGATTGGATGGGGATGTTGCAATTTTGGAAGTTGGAACATTCGGTATTCCTGGAACTGTTGGAAGGGTTGTGAAAAACACTTCCATGTCAGCGGGTTTGATTACAAACATCACTCCTGATCATTTAAACGATTTGGGCAGTTTTATGGATTATGCAAGCGTAAAAGCAGAATTCATTAAGGAAATTGGTGACGGCACACTTATTGTGAATGGGCATGACCCAACAATTATGGGTCTTTTGAGAGAACTTGACTTTAAGGGAAAGCTCATTACTTTCGGTGTTGATGAACTTCCGGATTCTGTAGGAATGAAGGAATGTGTTTGCGGCAATGAAATTGCTGTTAAGGAAATCATCTCAGGTTGCGGCTATTACTTCTGTAAATGCGGCCTGACCACTCCGCAAGTTGACTATATTGCAACAAACGTTGATTTGAAAAACAGGACTTTCGACCTGCACACTCCAACTGAAAAATTGACAGTTAAAATGGGAATAGATGGACTTCACAACGTTTATAATGTTACTGGAGTCATTATTGCGGCTCATGAATTTTTAGATTTGCCTTATGATAAAATATTGCAGTCCATAGCTACTTTCACAGGTGTTGGTGGAAGAATGGAGGAAGTAGGTGAAGTCAACGGCAAAGACATTTTTGTTGATTATGCTCATAATCCTGCAGGTGTAGAGACTGTTTTAAAAGAGTTTAAAAAATTATTCGGTGATTTTACCACTGTCATAACTGTTTCTTCCGAATCAGGATATCCTGGAGATTTGGATATTTTCAATAGTGTTTTGAAATTTTCAAAATTTATTGTGCCTGCATCAACTGCCTCTCAAAAGATAGCTACAGAAAAATTAAGGGATAATCCTAAACTGAACGACAGAATATTTTTCAATTATGTCGGAAACTTTGAAAAGACCTCCACATTAGGCGCTTCTGAAGAGGAAGTAAAGGAAGGAATAAAAAAGGCTTTGAATTTGGATTGTAAGATGGTTATAGCCATTGGTGAGGCCGCTACAAAATTCAAGTCAATAATCTTTGAGTTATGAGGGCATGTTTTTAATATTTTTCCAATAATGCATTTCACTTATTATATTGTTCTATGGTGGAATGGATTTGGACTGTTTTCCTGATTTTCAGATATTACTTTTCAAATGCTCTCTTAAAAGATTTATAAACATATAAAAACAAAATTTTTATCATGACTAGTTACATTGATCATCCTCTATTGAAAAAAAATGCAATTGAATCAAGGTTATATCAACAGGTTCTTGCAGGGGATGTTTTAAAGAAAGGAAATACTATGGTTGTTGCACCGACAGCATTGGGTAAAACAATTGTAGCTATTTTAGTTGCTGCTGATAGGTTGTATAAGGTTAAAAATTCAAAAGTTCTAGTTTTAGCTCCTTCAAAACCATTGGCAATTCAACATGAAGCTAGTTTCAAAGATTTCATCAATCTTCCATGCACCTCAATAACAGGTGCCGTCAAAACTGACGACAGAATCAAACGATGGGAAGAATCAAGAATCATTTGTGCAACCCCTCAAACAATCGAATCAGACTTGTTGAATGGTCGCTATGACTTGAGCAGTGTCTCTTTAATTGTTTTTGATGAATGCCATCATGGTGTCGGATCTTATTCTTATGTATATTTGGCATCCCGATATATGCAGGAATCTAAATTTAATCTGGTTTTAGGATTAACTGCTTCACCGGGATCAGATAAGTTCAAAATCAAGGAAGTTTGTGAAAACCTCTACATTCAAAACATCGTTGTTAAAACTGAAGATGATGCCGATGTAAGACCTTACTTTAATCCGGTTGAAATTCAATGGGTTAGAGTTAAAATGAGTTCCGAACTCGAAAAAATAAAGGAATACGTTGACAAATCCCTTAAAGTAAGGCTTAAGGCTTTAAAAAATATGGGTGTCATAAAAACAGTTTCAGTCAACAAATTGGATATTCTTAATGCAAGAGGAAGAGTTCAAGGCGAAATTGCCAGAACAACAAATCCTGATAAGGAATTGTTTCAGGCTATTTCAATATTGAGTGCTGTTATTAACATTCAGCATGCTCAAGAGCTCATCGAAACTCAAGGAATTCAAACTTTCAACAAATATGTTGCAAGATTACGTAAAAAGAAGACTAAGGCAGCAAAATCATTAATGTGGGATGATAATTTTGGCCGTGCTGTTAAAATGGCGAAAGAGGCTGAAAAGCATGGTTGGGAACATCCTAAATTAAGGGAAATCACTAAAATCATTAAAAAAGAATTGGGTGCTAGTGATGGTCAAACTAAGCTTAAAACATCAAGATTCGATGATAAAAGCGATGAAAAATCTTCAAAAATAATGGTTTTTACCCAATATCGTGATACTCTTGAAATGATTCATCAAAAATTAGAGAAGGAAGGAATCAAATCAGCCAAATTCTTTGGTCAGGCACCAAAGGATGGTGAAAAGGGTTTAACTCAAAAACAACAAAAGGCCATTATAAAATCCTTCAAGAAAGGAGAATATGATGTATTGATTTCAACCAGTGTAGCTGAAGAGGGTATTGATATTCCTGCTGTTGATTTGGTGGTTTTATATGAACCTGTTCCATCTGAAGTTAGAATGATTCAACGTAGGGGAAGGACCGGCCGTAAAAGAACAGGCCGTGTTAAAGTTTTAATCACAAATGGAACAAGAGATGAGGCTTATTATTATTCATCTATCAGAAAAGAGGACAGGATGAAAAATCAATTGATTGATCCTGATGTCTTGGAGGAGTTAAATGCTTCAGCAATTGAGAGGATGGAAAATGAAAAAAGGGTTAAAATAATTGAAAAACCCAAAAAAGAGAATAATTTTCCAATAGTATATGCCGATTCACGTGAAGGAAATTCCAAAGTAATTAGGCATTTGACAGAAATGGAAATCGATGTTAAGGTTAGGTCAATGGCCGTTGCCGATTACCAGGTAAGTGATGAGGTGGCTATTGAAAGAAAAACTACAAAAGATTTCATTGACTCATTAATCGACAAAAGATTGTTTAAACAAGCTAAGGAATTGTCTGAGGAATTTAAGCATCCATTGATGATTTTGGAGGGAGATGACCTGTATGGCGGAATGGTCAATCCAAATGCTATTCGAGGTTCAATCGCTTCTATCGCTATCGATTTTGGAATAAGTATTATTCCAACAAGAAATGCCCAGGATACTGCAGCCATGATTAAGAGAATTGCAGTCAGGGAGCAAAACGGCGAAAGAACACCAATTCAAATAAGAACTGATAAAAAACCGGTAAGCTTAATGGAGCAACAGCTATTCATTGTTGAATCACTTCCGAATATTGGGCCTGTTAACGCTAAGAACTTGTTAACTCATTTCGGATCTGTTTCTAAAGTTTTGAATGCAAGTGAAAGTGAGCTTCAGGAAGTTGAGGGAATAGGTAAAAAGACTGCTGAAAATATTAGAAAGGTAGTTGACTCAAAATACTTGTATTTCGAAAAAGAGATTAAGGAAAAAAGACTTCTTTAGAAGTTCTTTTTCATATATTCATAACTTTTTTTGATAGAATCGTAATCATTTACTTCAATGATGTAGATGCCATCATAATTTTTTTCTTCTAAACTATTGACGATATATTTTAATTCAATAGAGCCTTCACCTAATGCAAGGTGTGCATCTTCATCACCAAAATTATCGTGGATATGTATGTGTTTAATTGAATCAAAAATCATCTGGTCTGGAGAATAGCCTGAATGATTGGCATGGCCTATGTCTAGTGTCATTGACATGTCCAGGGAAGTGAGAAGATTATGCAAATCTTCCATATTATTATAAAGCATTCCATCAAAAGTAGGCATGTTTTCAATTGTTGCCAATACGCCTAAATCCCTTCCGTATTCTCCAAGCTCTTTAATTGAGTTATTTGCCCTTTCATAGACTTTATCTAAGAAGTATTTGTTGGCTAAAAAAGGTGCTAAACCTGGATGGATAACAACTGCTTCAACGTTAATCTTATTGGCAAGATTAATTGAGTCTTTTATTTGTTTAAGGGAATTTAATCTGCTTTTATCCTGAAGGGCTGCAATGTTAACGTCCATAAAGGGTGAATGAATGGAATATTTAAGGTTGTAACTTTCCAATATGTCAGCATCAATGTTCTCTGATGGAAATTGATGCACCAATTCCGCATAGTCAATCCCTAAATTTTCAATGAATTCCAATGTTTCCTCTAATGTAGTTTCAATTCCTGCAAGTGTGGATGCGCCGATTTTCATAATAATCACATTTTTTGTATGGCAGTAATTGCCAAGCCCATTTCGATAGCTTCAATAATGATGTCGGACAGTTCAATGCCTCTTTTAATTTTTATTTCACCTTTTTTAGATGTGGTTGCTGTAAGCAGATAATCATTATTAATGAAAATGTCAAAGTTCTTTCCGCCGCCATTTTCCTTTCCTAAATCAAGGATTAGTTGCTTTTTAGTATGAACTATATCAACTTCAAATGGTGCTTTATTCACTGGTTTGTCCTCAATGACTTCAACTCCGAGACTTATTCCGATGCTTTCTTCGATTTCAGCAATTCTTTTCCCGTTTTTACCTATTATTTTTGGAACAAAGTCATCAGGGATGTAGATATTTGCCCTTTCAGGTGAAATCACTTCCACTTCAACTTTAGCTTTTTTAGGAAGAAGTTTTTTGATTTTTCTTAAAATTTCCTTTTCTGCAATTTTATCAACAGATGACTTGTAATTATCTTCTTGTGAGCTTCCGTTGACCAAATCCATATCCATAACAATGGTTTGCTCACCATATGTATAAATTTCATTTTTAAGCTCACCTGTTTCAAAGTCCCTCACTTCAATAACGGGTCTTGCAAGGTCCGCTTCCTTCATTCCTGTTGGAACTTTAACAGTCATTTTGGTTTCATAAACGCTGGTTACTTTTCCATCTTCAATATAAATGCTTGTATCTACAATTGAAGGAATTACTCCAAGTTCCACTCTGGAAGCGATTCTCTGTATGGCATCAATCGGACGGGTTGCATGTACAACTCCAATCATACCGACTCCAGCCAATCTCATGTCTGCAAAGATGCTGAAGTCAGTGTTTTTTCTAAGTTCGTCATAAATTGTGTAATCGGGTCTTACAAGCAATAGCACATCAGCGGTATTTTCCATGCTGCCTTCAAGAGGAGCATATTGTGTTATCTCATCTGGAAGTTGCAAATCTCTTGGGGATTCCATTGTCTTTACAACCTTGTTTAATTTGGATGAGTAATATTTTGCAATTGCCTGTACAAATGTTGATTTTCCAGCTCCAGGAGATCCTGAAATCAATATTCCTTCTGCGCTGGTTCTGATTCTGTCCAATAATTTTTCAGATAAATGATATTCGTCTAAACTGATATTGGCTACAGGCCTTACTATTGTAATTTCCAGAGCTTCTGAAAATGGAGGATAGGCAATTGAAATTCTATATTCTCTTGATTGAACAACGAAAGAACCTTCTTTTTCACTTTCCAAGTAAGTTTTAGGGTCACTTTTTGCCTTGTCCAGGATTTCATCAACAATCTCTTTAAGTTCTTTGTAGGAATAACGTTTTTCATTTAATATTTCAAAATCAATGTGTCCAGGGGTTCCTTTTTTAGCCATTGGAACAACATTCTCCTTCAAATGTATGGACATTGTATTTTCATCAAAGAAGCTTTCAATTGAAAGTGGTTTTTCAATGTATTCCTGCTTGTAATAGTAAACGGGGATTCCCTGAGCTTTTGCAGTTTCCGCTTGAACTTTATCGTTTGTTAGCAAGGTTCCCATTTCGCTTCTTGCAAGGTCTCTTATTATGCTGTCTATTTCTCCGCTTTTTGCATATTTGATATCATAGTTGGTAGGCCTTCTTCCTTTAAAGCTAACGGATATTTCTCCTTCATATTGTAATTTTTGTAGTTTTTGGAGTTCTTTCAATCCTCTTCTACCTTCAGACCTATTATCATTAGCTTGATGTTCAAGTTCACAAACAACCGCTTCAGGCACGATGATTTCCGGATAATCCAAATCGGAATTTTCAATCAATTCACTTACCGCACCTATTATAACTGCACTGGTATCTGGAATAATACATTTCATTTTAATACACATCATCTGGGTTTACAAGTCTTTCTAAAATGACTTCTAAGTCTTCTTCCTTTAAATCTTCAATATTTATATCATTATCAGTGTTTAATTTTCTAAAAAAGCATGAATAGTAACCTTCGTGGCAAGCTGCACCTTCTTGTCTGATTTTTAAGATAATTGCATCCATATCGCAATCCACAAGGATTTCCTGAACTTCCTGGAAATGTCCTGAACTTTCACCTTTTAACCATAGCTGATTTCTTGATGTGCTCCAATAATGAGCCTTGCCGGTTTCAATTGTTTTGATTAATGCTTCCTTGTTCATGTTGGCCAACATCAATATCTGGTTGGTATCGGCATCCTGTGCAATTGCTGTTATGACTTTAACGCCATTGATTTCATGTCTGAAGTTGATTTCCATGTTCATTCCTCTTTTAAATATTCAATAATGTCGTCGATATCAACTAAACTCTGATCACCGCTAATCATATTTTTCACGGTAACTTTGCCTTCCGCAAGGTCATTAGCACCGATAATGATTATTTTTTCAACTTTGATTTTATCAGCATAATTCATTAATTTCTTGAATTTTTTACCATTCAAATCGACATCGGTTTTAAAGCCGTTTTTTCTTAAAAGTTGTGTAATTTCAAATGCTTTAGCCCTGACATCTTTGGAAATTGGAGCTACATAGACGTCTAGGTGTGAAGGCAACTCCTCTTTTTTTGTTAGTTCTTCAATTGCATTCATCAATCTATCAAAACCTAGAGCAAAACCGGTTGATTCAACTTCCTGTCCTCCAAAGAGTTTGACCAGACTGTATGATCCTCCGCCACAAATCTGCTTTTGTGCACCGAGTTCCGGAACGTAGATTTCGAAAACAATTCCGGTATAGTAGTCAAGCCCTCTTGCAACGCCTAAGTTTAAGGTATAATTTTCAACTTGGAATGCTTCCAATAGGCTTATTAATTCTTTAAGTTCCTCCAAGGATTCTTTTGGTTCCTCATAAGGTGCAATCAATTCTTCAACATCTGAAATTATGGATTTGTCTCCAACAAGGTCGATTAACTTTAATAATATTTGATTCAATTCATCATCATCGATTATTGGTTCATCTCCGCTTAAGGATTCGATAAGCAAGTCCTTATCTCCTTTATCAATGACGACCATGATTTCACTTTGGGTTTCAACTGAAATGTTGAAATGCTCGAATAGGCCCCTGATGATTCCCAAGTGGTTGATGTTGACGTCGGCAGTTGTAATGCCCAATGAGTTGATTGCATCTGTACACAATGCAATGACTTCCGCTTCGCCTTGAGGTGTTTTTGCACCGATTAATTCACAACCGAATTGCCAAAATTGTCTGAATCTGCCCTTTTGAGGTCTTTCGTATCTGAAACAGCTGCCGTAGTAATATAATTTTATTGGCTTTGTTGCTGTTTTTTCAAGTTCGTTCAAGTATAATCTGGCAACGGGGGCTGTGATTTCAGGCCTCAATGTCAATTCCCTGTCGGATTTGTCCTTAAAATTGTATAACTGATTTACAATTTCGTCTCCGGATTTTGTTGTAAATAATTTTAATTCTTCAAATAATGGTGTTTTAATCTCTTGATAACCGTAACTTTCGAATACTTTTCTTAAGGTACTTTCTGCTTGCTTTCTTTCTCTCATTTCTTCAAATAAGAAATCTCTTGTACCTCTTGGTCTTGTAAATTCCATTTTTATACTCCTTTCATAAGATATATTATAATTAAAATTTGTATCTGCAAAGTTATATAATCTTTGTTAATCAATAAGATATTATATGAAAATTAAAGGTAGTACAAATATTGTTGGATTGATTGGTCATCCTGTGGAACACAGTTTTTCACCGCCGATGCATAATGCTGCGTTCGATGAATTGGGGATGGATTATGCTTATGTTGCATTTGATGTCAATCCCACAGATTTGCAAACAGCAATTGAAGGTGCAAAATCTCTTAATATTAAGGGTTTTAATGTTACAATTCCTCATAAGATTGAAGTTATGAAGTTTTTAAACGAAATCGATGAAGTTGCCGGTTTGATTGGAGCCGTAAATACAATAGACTTTAAAAACTTAAAAGGATATAACACTGATGGTATTGGAGCTGTCAGAGCAATTGAGGAAGTGACTTCAATCAAAAATAAAAATGTGGTTGTTGCAGGTGCAGGGGGTGCATCAAGGGCCATTTCATTTTATCTTGCAAAATATGGTGCCGAATCTATGGCAATCTTAAATAGAAATGTCGAAAAGGCCCAAGGTTTGGCTGCTGATGTTTCACAATCCGGTTTGATAGGTGAAGTTAAGGCAGATTCAATTTCCGAAATCCGCAACTATTTGAAAGATGCGGATATTTTGGTAGATACAACACCAATCGGAATGCATCCTAACATTAGCGATGAACCAATTGCCTTTGCAGAAGATATGGATGAGGATTTGGTTGTATTTGATGCAGTTTATAATCCTAATGAAACTGTACTTTTAAAAGAAGCCATTAAAGCAGGTGCAAATCCTGTTTATGGAATTAAAATGTTGCTTTATCAAGGAGCAGAGAGCTTTAAAATATGGACTGGAAGGGATGCACCAGTTGATGTGATGGAAAAGGCCTTAAAGGATACGCTTAATTTAGAATGATAATATGGATTTAATGTTTGACATTTCAGGATTTAATGATGAAAAAGAAGAATTTTCAAATTCTAAAAGGGATGTACTTAAATTTTTAAAGATAATAGGAGTAGATACTCGTTTTATTTCATATACTCCACAGAAGATTTACATCAACAATTTGAGATTTTCAAAATTTTCAAGAACACGTGAAGCTACCTTTATGAAACAATATCCTGAAATTGAAGTTGTAAGAAATAAGTTATTTCAAAAAATTTGTTCCAAGTCATCAAAGCAGTTGGCTTTAGAAATTGAGCCTAATTCTCGTATTTTAATGCCGGAAGAAAATTTTATCATTGAATTGCTCATGGAGCCATACACCCGTAAATATGGTGTTAAGTTGGTTCATGACGGAGAACATGATTTGAAAGTCAATCCTTTGATTTTAGACGATCAGGTTAATGATATTTTTGAAGGCATCTTTTCAGGTGTTGGTTTGAATTTTTCCAAAAAGTCAGATGAAATCTATCCCTTAATTAATGTTCCTTTGGATTGGATTAATTCGTTTTTAGAGATGGATGGCCAGGATACTTTTGAAAATAAAAATAAAAATGAGTTAGCCATCTCCTTCAGCGAATTTTTAGAAGATGTAGCTCCTCAATATAAGGAAAATGTTGTAAAGGCGGCCGAATATATTCAAGATAAATTAGAAACTGAACAATGAAACTTGTTTGTCAGTTTTCTTTTTCTCTTTTTTCTCTTCAGCTTTTTCTTCCACTTTTTCTTCAATGATTTCTTCGTCTAAATCTGGAAGTGGCTCTTCGATGGTTTCCTTTTCTATTTCTTCAACGGATTCCTCTTCAGCATTGCTTGTGCCGATGCCAGGAATTTCAAACGGCAGTGCATCCTCTTTAGGCTCTTCAACTTCAGGAATAACATTCATCATTTGATTTTTTAGCTCTTCAGCACGTCTGTCACGTTCTTCCACTCTCATTTGAGCTTTTTGTTTTTCCATTTTTTTGACAACTTTTGCAGGAATCTTTTTTGATCTGAATCGTTTGATTTCAGTATCTTCAAGTTCTAAAAAGTCGGAAATTTCCCAAGCAAGCTCGTCGTTTCTGAACATGATTTCAAGATAAGGAAACATTGAAATGGCTATTGCTCTTGAAACATGCATCTTTTCAGTCATCTTATCAGCAATTCCATCCCTTAAGTTTCTTTTGCCTCTGTTACGGCTCATTGTTGAGAAAATGGTTGGAGTTTGAATCTTTGTAAATTTCTTATAGGTTTCATGTTTGGAGTTGCTTACTCCGATTCCCATAAAGTCGGTCGCATACTTCCAGTAACCATAATTTCTGCTTACATTTGTCCTTCCGAAGAATATGTCTGCCTTTGAAATGTAATCGTAAGCCTTTTTGATTTCATCTTTTTTCTTGTACTCCCTTGGAATGTTTTCTGCAATGTATTCCATGACAAGTGTAGGATCCTCTTCAATCCAGAGCGCTTCTTTTACATGAGCGGGGGTTTTACTTTTCAACACGCTTGTAATTGCATTGAATATGTCTGAACGTGTATCCTTTGTAACCATGCCTTCGACATCACTAACGTTAAGGGTATGGTCTTTATCTGCTAGCGCCTGCAGGGTATTGATTGCAGACCTGACGTCTCCTTGAGATTTTACAGCTATTTCCTTTAATGCGGCAGGTTCCACTTCAACTCCTTCTGCTTGTGCAATTTTCCTTAAAAGTGCAGAAATGGAATTCCATCTGGATTTTTTCATTTTGATTACTTGACATTTTGGTTTGATGGATTGCAATCTCTTTGAGTAAAAATCATTAGCGATTAGAATCATGGGATGCTTTGAGCTTTTAATTATTTCACCAATGGCTTTGACTCCTCCACGGTCGTTAGTTCCGTGAATGCCGTCCACTTCATCGAGAATTATCAATTTGTATTCATCTCCAAAAAGAGACCTGGATGATGATGACTCTCCAATTGTACTTTTAATTACATCTTGGGAACGTTTATCACTGGCATTAAGCTCAATATATTCTGAAAACTCTTTTGCAATGATTTGGGCCAGTGTTGTTTTTCCAATGCCTGGTGGTCCAACTAAAAGCAACGGTATTTGGGGGTCATTGGATTTCCAAGCATTAACCCAATCGGTGATTATCTTAATCTCTTTTTTATTACCGACCACTTCTGAAAGTTCCTGCGGCCGATATTTATCAGTCCATAACATTTCTATACCTTATAAGAATTGGGTGAGTAGTGCTTCAAGCTGTATTCTTGGATTGGCTCCCTCTCTTATTCTGAAATCGCACTCGGCAATTGCTTCAATCAAGTCCATGTAAATGTTGGCATCCATTTTTCCTTCAATGACTCTTTTGGAAACGTCCTGATAAATTTGGGTAACCATGTCTTCCCCACTGGTTCCCTGCAGAACCATTGTGTCTCTTAAAATGTTACGGGCAGCCATGAAATCGCCCATAAGTGCTTTATTTATCATGTTCCCGATGTCTTGTGGTTTGGCTTTTGAAACAACTTCATAAATTGCATCTTCTGTTATTGCTTCTCCTTCTGATGCTGCGGCCTGAAGGACGTTCACTGCTTTTCTCATATCTCCTTCAGCAAAGTAGACTATTGTATCAAGTCCAGCATCTGTGGTTTCAAATCCTTCATTTTCACAGATGAATTGCAGACGTTCCTTAATCTCTTCAGCTTTAATCGGAGCAAACCTAAATATTGCACATCTTGATTGGATTGGGTCAATAATTTTTGATGAATAATTACATGAGAGTATAAATGAAGCGGTTTTTGTATACATTTCCATTTCACGACGAAGTGCGTGTTGAGCATCTTTGGTCATGTTGTCGACTTCGTCCAGGAATATTATTCTAAATGGTGCGCCAACAGGTTTCAATCTACAGAAATTCTTTATGCGGTCTCTTACTGTATCAATTCCTCTTGCATCAGAGGCATTTAATTCTAAAAAGTTTTGTCTCCAGTATTCTCCTAAAATGGATTTTACTAGTGCTAAGGCTGTGGTTGTTTTACCGACACCTGCAGGGCCTGTAAACATTAGGTTAGGCATGCTTTCTTCGCCTACATATTTCTGTAATCTTGCTACTATTTGCTTTTGTCCTACGATGTCTTCTAATTTTTGTGGTCTATATTTTTCTACCCATGGTCCGCTCATTTAATCACCATTTTTTTATAGTAACATTTATGTATTATGTTGTTAAATTATTTTTTGCTTAACTTTTATTAATGTATGAAATCTAATTAATATATAATTAAAGTGAGCATTTGATAAGTAATGTTTTATGAAATATAATTAAGGTGTTTATAATGAAAGGCACATGGAAACTTAAGCTAAGAATGTGGTTGACATCAATTTTAATGTTTACAATTGTTTATGCCCTTGTCATGGCTGCAGGATGGTATTTGGGCGTTCGCGGTTATATGATCTGGTTTGCTGCAAGCTTAATAATCGTATTTTTGCAGTATTGGTTCGGACCATCACTCGTAAAACGCTCTATGAATGTAAGGCCATTGTCAGAAGCTGAAGCTCCTCACATCCATCAGATGGTTCAGGAATTGGCTGATGCGGCTGGCATTCCAAAGCCTGAAGTTGGATTATCCGAAGTCAATATTCCTAATGCATTCGCATATGGAAGGTCTAAAAGAAGTGGCCATATTGCAATAACCCGTCCAATTTTAGGATTGCTTGATAGAGATGAATTAAGAGCGGTACTTGGTCATGAAATGGGTCACATCCAACATAATGACATGATTGTAACTACAGTCGTAAGTGTAATTCCAATGATCTGTTACTATATTGCATTGTCCTTCATGTTTTCAGGAGACAGGGACAACGGTGCAACAATTATTATTGGAATTTTAGGATATGTTGCTTATCTTGTAGGTCAGCTATTGGTACTCTTCATTTCAAGGATAAGGGAATATTATGCTGATGAGGCAAGTGTCGAATTTGGAAACAGGCCTGCTGCATTGGTGTCTGCATTGTATAAACTATCCTATGGTGCTGCAAGATGCAGTGATCAGACTATTTCCGATTTGAATACAAATCGTGCATTCTTTGTCAATGACATAAATAACGCTAAACATGATATTAATGATTTTTCACAAATAGACTTTGACGGCGATGGAAAAATATCAGATGATGAGTTAAGAAGACTTGCGAATTCAGATGTTAAAATTTCAAGAAAGAATGGGGTCATGGAAATATTATCCACTCACCCTGATTCCTTAAAAAGAGTAAAAAGATTAGCTGAACTTGAAAATTAGGTGTAATTATGAAGATGATTTTAGATGAACGTGGAAAGAAATATGTTATAAAACCGGGTGAAGAATTTCAAAGCGATTTGGGAATTATAAAAGCGGAGGTTTTAGATAATGCTGAAGTGGGTGACGAAGTTAAAAGCCACCTTGACCACACATTTAAAATCATGAAACCTAATATTAATGACTTCATTGATATAATGGAGAGGAGATGTTCTATTCTCATTCAAAAGGACATCGGACAGGTTCTGGCTCATACGGGTTTGGGCGCAGGCTCAAGAGTGGTCGATGCGGGAACCGGTGCCGGAGCTATTGCTCTTAATTTCGGGAATGTTGTAGGTCCTGACGGTGAAGTGTTTACCTATGAGATTCGTGAAGACTTCGCTGAAGTTGCAAAGAAAAACATTGACAGATTCGGGATAACCAATATTCATGTTAAAAACCAGAACATCAAGGATGGAATTGATGAAGATAATATTGATTTGGTCTTTTTGGACTTGCCAAAGCCTTTTGAGATATTTGAAGAAGTTTGGGATGCGTTAAATGTTGGAGGATGGCTGGCAGTCTATGCGCCATATATCGATCAGGCAGAAACAGCTTATCGAATTGCAAAAAAACTTGGCTTTTATGATATTGAGATATTTGAAACTTTAGAAAGGGGTTTGGAAGTCAGGCCGCAGGGGGTAAGGCCAAAGACACGCATGGTTGGTCATAGCGGATATTTGGTATTTGCAAGAAAATTATAACTATTTTTTATACTTTAATTTTTAAAAATTGGGTTAATAAATGTCTTTAAGGTGTAGAAATGCCAAATGCAATGTTAAAGGGTTCAGTCAGATATTGTACCGGAAATAAATTGTTTTGTCTTTACGTACTGGCTCAATTTTTCTTATTTGAATGCTTGTTGAATGAGGTTGGCGGACTCATGAAGTCTACCTCGCTGATAGTTCTTTTGGTGGTATTGGGCTATGGACTAAAAGTTACTCGGGACGTAATCAATGGAGGTACAAGCCTACCTAAAATAAAACTCAATGAATTAGTTAATTTTGGCCTTAAAGGCATTGTCGTATATACTTTTTACTTAACTATCCAGGCTTCTGCTTTGGGTTTGATTTCTTTATTGTTCCATTTTCCGGAATTTGATTTGGAAGAGATGATTATAAATCTTCATGAAACAATATCATTGTTTTTTGAGCATGATCCAGTCAGTTTCATATTATTTATCATATTGGGTCTTCTGATTGTTTATGGTACAATATTTTTCATGGAAATTGCTTTAGCCCTATTGGCAGATGGTGGAAAACTCAAAGACGCATTTGATTTTCCTAGAATTAAAGATATAATTGGTGTGATTGGATGGAAGGAATATGCTGCTGATTATACAAAAATTGTAGCTGCTGTCGTTATTTTGGTTCTTATAAATGGATATTTTGCTCATTATGGCATTTTTGGTATTATAATTGGTGTAATAACTGATATGTTGGCGTTCACGGTTGAATATCGTGGGATTGGTAATATATACAGAGAATATAAACATTCAGTCAGTAAAAAAGAAAAAGAGTTGGAATAATTAAATTATTCCATGAATAATGCAGGTTTGTAAGGCATTGCATTTTTAGCCTTGTTTTGTGGGTCGTATGAATCATCGGTATGAATAATCACTTCATTGCCACATTCTTCTTTTATGTAGTCTAAAGCATCAGTTAAAATCTCCTCTTCGTTGATTTTACCAATGTATCTTGTTTTTGTAATTTCCTTACCGATTTTTTTAGCTACCATAGCTATTTCTTTTTTATCATCGTAGATATTGGCTCCGATAGCTCTGCCCATAATTTGGCCGATGTCTGGTTTTCCAACTTCATCAGCTATTTTGTACAATTCCCATTTCCAGTCAGGAGCAAGGTAAATGTGAACTTTCTCAACGTCGTCTCCAACCATCTGCTTGATGTGTGCAATATCCTTAATGATATTTTCTACAAGCTCTTCGGACTTTTCGATTTCGGGACTTACAAGTTCTTCATCATATTCCGGCCATGCTGCTTCACTTACAAAGCCTTCTCCACCATAAGTTGACCATAATTCTTCTGAAGTATGTGGTGTAAATGGTGCTAAAAGCCTAATCCAGGTTTCTAAGACAGTTGACAAGACATAAATGACTGCAGGGTCTTTATCATCAATAATATGTTTCACACGATATAAGTAGTGGTCAACATCTTTCTTAAGCAAGAATAATGAGTTTTGTAAAGCTTGTCTTGTTTGGAAGACTTCTAAAGCTTCTGTTGATTTTTTGACATGTTCATTAAGCTGGCTGATCATCCACAAATCGATTGTACGGGTCAATTCAACCTCTTCGATATTGCTTAAATCTAACGGAGATCCTTTTATTTCTTCAATTCTGGCTGCAAATTCTCTAAACCATTCAAGTCTTCTTTTAGTTCCGAGAACTTCTTTTTCTCTCCAATCGAAGTCTTGCCATGGTTCAGCTGAAGCCATCAAGAAGAGCCTTACTACATCAGCAGTATAATCCTTAATAGCATCCTTTAAGAGGATTACATTACCTTTGGAGGAGGACATTTTATTTCCTTCCAAAAGACCCATTCCAAATACTACAGTTCCTTTTGGCCATTTTTCTTCAGGATATATTGCACTGTGGGCAAACATCAGGAAGCTTAAATGGTTACCTACAAGGTCTTTTGCAGATAATCTCCAATCAAGAGGATACCAGTAGTTGAACTCGTCTTGGATTTCTTTCACTTTTTCTTCAGGCACGGTAATTTCACCGGAATCCTTGTTAAGTAACACTTTATCAAAGAATGCAAGGTTTAAATCATCAGGATCCATGTCTTTTAGGTATTTTGCAATTGCATAATAGGACATGTAGATTGTGGAATCTGTTAAAGGCTCGATTAACCATTGGTTGTCCCAAGGAAGCCTTGTTCCAAGTCCTACTTTTCTGGAACATGCCCAATCATCTAACCAGTTGATGTAATAATCAAAGTTGTTTTTTAGTTCATTTGGAATAATGGTTTCGCCTTCAAGGACTTTCAATGTTTTTTCAGTCCATTCCTCATCACCATATTTCATGAACCATTGGTCATCCATGATTTTAACGACACAATTGTTACCGCATCTGCATACAACAGGTCTTTCAGCAAAATCATACATGATTGTTGCCATATTTTCATTGATTAGCTTTTCTTTCAGTTCTTCACGAGCAAAGCGAACTTTCATTCCTCCAAAATCAGGAATTGATTCTATGATGGTACCTTTGCTGTGTTGCTGTTTGTATAATTCATTGGTAGCTTCATGTAGTTTTTCATCGTTTTGGTCTGTAATTCCAAGCCTTTCAATAATGTCTGCCGCTGGAATTTCCCCATATCCTTTAAGGGTACAGACTGGAATCGGATGAACATTTTCAATGATGCCTTCTAAATTGTATTTGGCTATTAGTTCATCATTATTTTTTAAATCTTGAAGAGCGATGTAGTCTGCCGGTGCGTCAGCAGGTTCTGAAAATACAACCCCACTTCCGTATGATGCGCTTACAAAGCTTGCTGGGAAAATTGGCAAATCATCGCCAGTAAATGGGTTTTTAGCCATTTTACCAATTAAATCATTAGGGTCAATTTCTTCGATTATATCCAAATCTTTAATTTGATTTTTTAAATTATAGTGAGCTTCTTTTGTAATGACCCATTTTTCTCCATTAGCATCAACTAAAACATATTCTACATCTGGGTTTAACCAAATGTTGGTTGCACCAACGATAGTTTCAGGTCTTAATGTTGCAGTTACAAGAATCTTATCATCAATTGGGAATTTCAAAAGGGTTAATTCATTAACGCCTACTCCTTCACCTTCAAGCAAATCATGGTCTCCAACAGGGTTGTCACAGTTTGGACAGTATTTTACAGGGTGTTCCCCTTTTTGAACTAATCCTTTTTCATGCAAAGTTGTGATTTGCCATTCAATGAATTTCCTGTAAGTTGGGTCAATTGTCCTAAATTCTCTTCTCCAATCGATAGAATAACCCATTTCTTCCATTACTTCATGATATTCGGTTGAGAAGTATTTAACAATGAATTCAGGTTCTTCTAATTTTGGTAATGTTTCTTTAGGAACTCCATGCACTCTGTGGTATAAGTCAAGTGTCCATGGGTCTTTTCTTTTAATCCTGTCTGCAATTCCAATAACCGGAGCACCAGTTACGTGCCATGCCATTGGGAATAACACGTTATAACCTTCCATTCTTTTGAATCTTGCATAAACATCAGGTACTGTATATGTACGGCCGTGACCAATATGCATTGCTCCACTAGGGTATGGAAAAGCAACGGTAATGTATAACTTTTCTCGTTCATCTGGGTTTGATTCAAACAATTTTGCATCTGCCCATTTTTTCTGCCATTTCTTTTCAATATTTTCGCTCACTAAATCACCATTATAAAATTGTTTTTTTAGGGCTTTCTGGAACTTTACTTTTGTGTTCGCTCCTAATAATTTTATTAATAATCATATCAACATCATCGACTGAAATATCTAATTTTTCAGCTATTTCAGTATTTTTAATGTCTTTTTCTGTGTAAAGATAAAGAATTTGATCAAGCAAATAATAACTCATTCCGATTTCTGCTTCATCGGTTTGATTGTTCCATAAACCTGCACGAGGAGGTTTTTCAATGATTTCCTGTTTGACATTCATTAATTTACTCAATTCATAAACTTCAGTTTTATATAAGTCTCCAATAGGTTCCATATCACATGCGCCGTCGCCATGTTTGGTAAAGTAACCAATTAGAATTTCGCTTTTATTACCTGTTCCGATAACGAGGTAATTTTTAGCGTTTGCATAATAATAAATGATGGACATTCTGATTCTAGCTTTAAGGTTTCCTATTGCCAAATTATTCTCTTCAAGCTGTGTAACATCCAAAAATTCATTTAAAATGCCGTCAATACCTATTTCTTTATGTTCAATATCTAGATATTTGGCTATTTCAATTCCATGAATTTTATCTTCGTTTGGTGTGGTAGTAGATGGCATGGCTATTCCAAAAACCTTGTCCTTGCCCAATGCTTCACAGGCAAGATAGGCAACTAAAGTTGAGTCAATCCCACCGCTTAGGCCAACAACAACTCCATTTGTTTTAGACTCATCGACTTTATCTTTGATGAATTCAATAATGTCTGTTTTTGTTTTTTCTAGGTTTATTTTTGGAATTTCACTAATGTTTTCACCAACGTTATCATTTATACATAAAATAATATGTACTTATTAATTTATATATTATATTATGTCAGATGTAAAACTTATTTGTGATAAATCATTTTCTGAAGTTGACCAAGAGGTTGTTGATTGTTTCATTGAGTTTCAACAAGCATTGATTGATAATGATTCTGATAGATTAAACGAAATCGTTCTGGATGGGGTTGAGTTCACTAATCTGATTGGAAAAGCCCAATCTAAAAAGGAGTTCTTATCTCAAGTCACTGAGGAAATTTTAGTTTTCACAGATTCTGAAATACTTGATCCTACAATATTGTTCGATGATGAAGATACCGCTTCTTTAATAGCCACTGTCAGATTAACTATTAAATTTTATGGTAATGACCGTAAAATGATATCAAATAATGTTGCAAGCTTTCAGAAAACTGATGGAAAATGGCATATCTCAAAATGGGATACTTAAAAAAAGTAAGGAAAATGATTGAAAGGATATTTCAATATTTTTTCCTTTAAAAATTAAGATTTCAAGTTCAATATTTCTTTTCAATCTCAATTCTTTCATCTAAGAGTTGATATTTCCCCCTCTCCTTTTTAAAGAAGGATGTTTAATAATCATTCATATCTTCTGGAAAGAACATTAATTTTTAAAAAATAAATTAATGGTCATTCCCTTTCTTTTTTAAGGGCTTCGACCATATCAATATTTTTGAGATTGTTTGCAACTTTTGCAAATTCATTATTGTGTGTTACTATAATCACTGTTGTATTTTCACTTTCACATAGGTTAACCAGCAGTTCAATAATGATTTTTCCAGTATGGGAATCCAATGCACCTGTAGGCTCATCACACAAAAGCATTTTTGGTTTTTTGGCTATTGCACGTGCAATTGATACTCTTTGTTGCTCTCCTCCTGATAGTTCTGATGGAAATTTATTAACATGCTGTGACAATCCTACTTGACTTAAAATATCTTTTCCATTTATATTTTTATCAACAATATCATTTAGAATCTCAATATTTTCACATGCTGTTAGATTTGGGATTAGGTTATAAAACTGAAAGATGAAACCTATCTCCTTAGCACGGTAACGTGTAAGTTCTTTATCTGATAAAGCACTGATGTTTTCATCATCAATAATTATTTCACCGCTTGTAGGCTTGTCAAGACCTCCTAAAAGATTAAGTAGTGTTGATTTACCACTTCCGGATGGTCCAAGAATCACTACAAGTTCTCCTTTATTGATTGTAAAATTAAGATTGTTTGCCGCTTTAACTGTTTGATTTCCCATTTTATATTCTTTTGAAACACTGTTAACTTTTATTAATGTTTCCATTTTTTAAACCTGTTATCTTTATATGAGATAATATATTTTTTACATTAAATTTAATTTTTGTAAAAAACATGTCAAAATCTGAAAAATAATTTCTCATAATCGATTAATTAATAGTTACTCTTTTGAGTTCAATATTTAAAAAAATCATGGGAGAATAAACGTTGGATAATGACTAACTTTATATAGTATAATGAATTAAATAACATTTAGTTACTAAAAGTAAGTTTATTAAAGGAGGTAAAATACTTGGCATTTAAAGATTATTTCAGATTTAATAAAGATAAAACTACATTCATTTTTGTGGGGGGTAAAGGTGGAGTTGGAAAAACTTCCATATCTTCTGCTACTGCATTGTGGTTGGCTGAACAAGGTAAAAAAACTTTAATCGTATCAACTGACCCTGCACATTCACTAGCTGATTCATTAGAAGTTCCTATTGGAAGTTATCCTCGTGAAATCAAAACCAATTTATTCGCAGTTGAAATAGACCCTGATGAGGCAATGGCACAAAAGCAAGCACAATTGGAAGCCCAAAAGGCGGCAAATCCTGATGATGCAGGAGGTCTTTTTGGCATGGATTTCCTATCTGACCAATTGGATATGGCATCTTCTTCTCCTGGTGCAGATGAAGCAGCAGCATTTGAAATGTTCATGGGAGTAATGAACTCTGATGAATTTGATGTTGTCGTATTCGATACCGCTCCAACTGGACACACTTTAAGGTTATTATCCTTCCCGGAAGTAATGGACTCCTGGGTAGGTAAAATGATGATGCTTAAAGCAAAGTTAGGCACTGCAACTAATGCCTTAAAGAAAATCATGCCATTTATGGATGCAGTAGATGACCCTCAAACTTCTGAAGATTTAAAAAGAACCAAAGAACAAATTGACAAAGCAAAAGAAGTATTGTCCGATCCGGATAGAACAACATTCAAAATGGTTGTAATTCCTGAAGAAATGTCAATTTATGAATCTGAAAGGGCGCTAGAAGCTCTTGGCAAATATAATATTACTGTTGACAGCGTTATTGTAAATCAAGTAATGCCTGATATCTGCGATTGTGATTTCTGCCACTCAAGACATAAATTACAGCAAAAACGTTTGGCATTGATTGACCAGAAATTCCCAGATCAACACATTGCTGAAGTTCCTTTATTTAAAGATGAAGTTAAAGGGCAAGAAAAGCTATTGAAATTAGCTCACATCTTATATGATGAAGAAGACAACGATGAAGTTGTCCAAGAAGCAATACAATTATAAAAAATTAAAAATAAGTTAAAATGCATTCATTTTAACTTTTAACTATCTTTTTTTTCACTGAAAATTATATCAAATATTATCGCCAAAACCATTAAAGCTGTTGAGATTAGAAGACGATTTCCAAAAAATACTTCTAATAATCCAATAATTATGGCCAATGTGAATGTTGCTTTAACTGAAATGTGGATTTCATTTAATATTTCCTTTAGAGATTTGTTTTTAGCGTTTGAATCGGATAATGTCTTGATGCTCATATATAAAATGCCTATCCAGAACAATAAATTCCAAATGTCCTCATATTCTGGATAAATTATTGTCACAGCCAACATTATTACAAACACAGCAACAACTGGAATCATGATCTTCAAATCTTCACTTTTAATTTTAACCACCTTTCCAACTTTTATCCCAATATTTTGTCGGCATACTGATAGGTGTCCAATAATCTTCGCAGAAATACTGGTAAGTTTCAGTCTCTTTTAATTTCTTTGTTTTTCCATCACTAATATAGATTGCAGATGTTCTATCTAATGTTAAATCATTTTTGATTTTAACTTCAATATAATCATAACCTCCTTTTTTGTTTGGAATATTGTAGATTTTTTTTCCTTGTAAATATCCAGGCCTTGTAAATGTTGCCGTGTCTATTATTTTATGCCAATCTTTTTCATCTGCCATTTTATCTTTATAGGTTGCTCCGATTGTTTGCACAACTGTCATTATAGTGAATAATTGCATAGCTGATGCTGTAGCACCTTTTAAAAGGTATCCTAATCCAAATTTTATGCTTTGGTATGCTAGAATTGAAAAGGGATGAATTTTTTCTAATTTATTGGATAGGATATAAATACCCGGCGAAAATAGCTTCATTGCATTTTTTATTCCTGCAATAATGTCTTTTGGAAGAATTCCAACACCGCAGCAATCTTTGGTCGTGGAAATCGATGATCCTTTATAAACTGTAGAATTATGTGACATTATCATGTTTGCAACTCCACTTGTTTGATTAATAGCAATTGCACAATTGGTCCTGTCTTCTGCAAGCAAATAGACCATTTCTCCTAATTCTACAATGCTGAATTTTCCAGACATTATTGTTGAAAAAATAGCGTCAAAGGAATTGGTTGTATTGTCCCAGTATCTTGTTGCAACAGCTGAAAGTGCATAATCTTCAAGATTTGGCAGATTAATGGAGTTTATTAGTCTAAATAACATCACATTTGTTTCATTATCTCCTTTAACTCCCATTCCCATATCAGAATTTAGAATGTTTAGGTATGTGTCTTCTAAATTGATTCCTCCAAGTATGGTTAACGGATTTTCACGATTCCACCTGACATTAAATTCTTTTGAATAATGGTCTGCAAGTTCATCGGCTAACCAGGTAGTTTCCAGTGATGCCAGATGCATTCCATAAACGTTCATAACTCCAAATCTATTCAAATAATCAGGATTTCTTAAAATCCAATTTTCTAAAATATTTTGGGATATCTTTTCATTAATGATGCTGTAAGACTGTAGAACTTCAAAACCCATGGCATTTCTATAGTTTTTACCGAGTCCATAGCTAATGGTTTCTAATTTTTCAAGCTCTTCTTTCCCGTTCACTGTAAATTTGGTAATCAAATTCTCTTTTGAGATGTATCCCACAACGGAATTTCCGAAGTAGCTGAATGTTATGGGATTGCCAGTATTGGTAAATCGTATTGAAGATGTATCGTGCCTTGTAATTTCATCATAACTTTTATAGTTGAAATCATAAATCGTTTTGCCGTAAAACTTGGATAAGCTATATCTTAAGCCCAATTCATCAAAATTAACTGTTTGGAAGTTTATTTTTGCAGTAATTTTGTCATTTTCCATATAGGTTAATGTTTCGCTTTTATCCAATCCCTTACTCGCATAAAAACCGAACAGTGCTGTGCTGTCTTTAGTTTTGCTTTGATAATCAATTTGGGTGTAACCATTGATTCTAGTGATAAAAATTCCATTTCCCTTCAGTTTTGCCTTATCGCTGTCGCTTTTTATTCCACTCCCTTCAAAGGGCACGAAATAAGTTTTATATCCAAGCAATGTTGAATTTACTCCATCAAATCGTGTTGTGGAAAAGGTATATGTTTTATCTTTAATCTGAATTGTAAACAGCTCATTTTTTGGCATTTTTATAATTCCATTCACTCCAGTTTTTATTGAATATACGGAATTGGGAAACACATAATTTGTTGTGACATTGACGTAATTTGGAATTAATGTTGTATGGATGTAGTCGATTGGTTTTACATATTTGTCGACGATTATTTTATTTGTGTTCCTGAGGCCGTTGTATTCGGTTGTGATTTTGTAACTTCCTGCGTCTAACTTAACGTTCAATGTTGCAATTCCCTTCTTGTTTGTTGTTTTTGAGTAAGTTTTGCCGTTGATTTTGAGAGTAACTTTTTCATTTGAGGAAACTTTTCCCTTGCTGTTTAGAACTTTAACATTAAATTTCCCAGTATTGTTTTCATTTATTTTCAGGTCTTTTGTTTCAATCAGCGACTTTATGGTGATGATTTTATTTATTGTCTCTCCAGATTTTTGATTTATTGATGATATGATGTATTTTCCTGGTTTTAAATTGATGTTTAATTTGGCAATACCTTTTACATTTGTTTTAACGGCATAATTTTTGTTATTTAATTTGAATTTAATGGCGGTGTTTTTTAAAGGAGTTCCCTTCTGGTTATAAAAGGTAGAATGGTATGGTGCGGCATTTTTATAATATTTCGTAAAGTCGCTGCATTTAATTGTGCTTTTAACTATGACATTGTTTTTAATGCTTTTAGATTTGTATTTGTCTGTCTGTTTAAAATTGGTTAAAACAGTATAGCTTCCACTTTTTAGTTTTATATTAAGTGATGCTGAACCTTTTTTATCTGTTATTTTTTCGTAGTCTTTTCCATTAACTGTGATGGTTATTTTTGCTTTGCCTATTGCCTTTTTGTCCTTGTCTTTTAGAGTTACGGAGAATTTGCTCCCGTCCTTATAATACATTTTAACATTGGATGCCTTTAAAACAACTTCTTTTTTTTCAACGGCTGTTTTCGTTGCAGCTTCCAATTTATCACTTTTTGCATTGTCTGATTCAAGTTTGTCTTTGTCATTTTCTACGCTTAATTTGCATAAGTCCTGATTTGGATCAGGTTGCTGAATACTTATTGTTCCATTTTCGCTGTCTGCTGCAGATACAGCACAAATAAAAAAAAGAAATAGGAAAATGAAACATATGGTGTTTATCTTTTTATTCATAGTATCTACCTTAATGTCAATTTTTAGTTAAATCAACGATTAAAGTATGATATCTTGAATATTTAAACTTTAATTTTAAAAATAAATAGTAAATGACTTTAAAAATGAATTTTAAGGATAAATTGTTCTAATAAATTACCATAATGCACATATAGGTAAATTCACTTTGAGCAATCTCTTTTAATGTTGACTCCACAACTTTTTCATCGGGATAACTTAGCCTTTCACAGACTACAACTTTACGGTCCTCGTCAACACCATTGTCAAGTAAAAACTGTGCCATGTCCTTTACTTTTCTTGAAGGCAGTGCTATTGTTGTTTTTCCGTTGTTGATAACTGGCAGGATGTCTTCTATGTTTTCCCTTCCATGAAAGGTCATTACATTGGCATTGTCCCATTGAATATGGCATCTTGCAGCCGCAAGCTGAAGGGAGCTGATTCCAGGAATCACTTCAATGCTTTCTTTAGGAAATCCTTTTTCAGCCGAAATTCTCAAAACAGTATTCAACACGCCTGAAAATCCCGGATCTCCTGTTGATAATATTGAAACGGCATTTCCATCACAAGCCAGTTCAACACCTTCCTCTAGCTTGTCAAGCAATTCTTTAACGTTGAATGCAATCTTATTCTGAACATCATCAAACAGTTCAATTGCACGTGTACTTCCAACAGTGTAGTCGCTAGCTTTAACTGTGTCTATTGCTTTTTTAGTCAAAAATTCGCTTGCACCAGGGCCAATTCCAATAATATAAATCTTACCAGTCATTTTAATCATCAATTTTTAAAGTTTCTTTAAATGTGTTTTTCAAAGCGGCTCTTGTTTCATCTGAATAACCTTTGTCCTTTTCATCTTCTAAGGTAAACATGGCCAATTCATAAACGATCCTGTTCATTGATTTTCCATATTCGGTCAAATGATACTCTGTACTTACGGGGGTTGTATTCAACACATGTTTTTCAATCAAACCGTTTTCTTCCAGTTCCTTTAAGCAATTTGACAATACTTTATTGCTTAAATTTGGTTTATCTTCCAAGAATTCCTTAAAATGTTTTTTGCCGAAAAACATGTCTCTGATAATTTGAATGCTCCATTTTTTGTTAATCAGATTTAGAGTTCTATCAACAGGACAGATGATTTTTTCAGACTTCATATTTTTAAATTGTATTAGATTATTATTAATAGTTACTTTTTTGTTACAAGGTTTCCTTATGGTTACAAAAATCATTTAAATGCTAAAATCTATTATTAATTAATGCTTGAAGGAGGGATTAAAATAAACGGCGAAGAACAACTGGATTTTCTCATTAATTATTTGATTGAAGAGAGAAATGAAATAATTGATGTTCCTGATGATTATTCGGACAAAAGAAATTTGTTTCGTGCATTGATGAATGTTAGGATGCCTCATGAGGTGTCAGATGAATTTTTAAAAGTTCAGGATGACTTCTTGACTCAGGAAACATTAAGCAAAAATCTCACTTCCGTTGATGAGATTGAAGAAGCTAAAGGCAAAATCATGCTTTGGCAGGGGGACATTACTACATTGAAAGTGGATGCGATTGTGAATGCCGCCAATTCAAAGTTACTTGGATGTTTTATCCCTTTACATAACTGCATTGACAATGTAATTCATTCGGCCAGCGGTGTCCAGCTGAGGGATGAATGCAATCGGATGATGAAGGAACAGGGTTGTGATGAAGAAGTCGGAAAGGCCAAAATCACTGATGCATACAATCTTCCTTCTAAATATGTTATTCATACGGTTGGCCCTGCAATCCCGCAAGGGTCTGAACCGTCCGATGATGATTGTGATAAATTAGCTAGCTGTTATAAGTCTTGTTTGGCTATTGCAGATGAAAATGGCTTAGAATCCATTGCATTCTGCAGTATTTCAACTGGTGTTTTTAATTTTCCACAGGTATTGGCCTGCAAGATTGCAGTTAAAACGGTTGAAGATTATTTAAAAGCAAATGAATCAGGTTTAAAGCATGTAATTTTTGATGTGTTTAGTGATTCAAGTTATTCAATTTATAAAAGGGAGTTATTTGCTGATTAATATGGATTTTGTAAAAAGATTAGATAATGCTAAAAGGGCTATTGATGATGCGGATTATATTTTAATTGGTGCAGGTGCAGGGTTTTCAGCAGCTGCGGGAATTGAGTATTCGGGCAAGCGTTTTGAAGATAATTTCCAGGATTTTATAGAAAAATATGGTGTTCAAGACATGTATTCGGCCACATTTTACCCATATGCAACTCAAGAGGAAAAATGGGCTCATTGGATTCGTCATGTATATGTGAATAGATATTCTGTTGGAAAAACAAAGTTATATGGACAACTGCTTGAGTTAGTTAAGGACAAGGACTATTTTGTCCTGACTACAAATGTGGAACACCAATTTTGGATAAATGGATTTGACGATAAAAGGATTTTCGCAACTCAAGGGGATTATGGTTTGATGCAATGTGAAATGGCATGTCATAATAAGCTATATTCTAATGAAGAGTTGGTATTCGATGCAATGGATAAAATAGAAGATTGTATGATTCCATCAGATTTAGTTCCCAAATGCCCCGTATGTGGAGGCAATATGGAAATTAACGTGAGAAAAGACAATTTCTTTGTTGAAGATGAAAAGTGGCATCAGATGTATAATAACTATTCCAATTATTTAAAAAGAGTTGATGGAAAAATCGTCTTTTTGGAGTTGGGTGTCGGATTCAATACTCCTGTCATCATAAGGTATCCTTTTGAGCAGATGACTCATGATAATCCGAATACCACACTAATCAGATTAAATAGAAGCTATCCTGATGCAATTCCTCAAAATAAAGATAAGACAATTGGTTTTGATGAAGAAATTTCAGAAATATTCGATTATTGGCTTTCAAGATTCTAACTCTTCTATTTCTTTTTTTAAGAAGTTATAAATTGAAGAAGCTCCAATTAGCTCTCCAGGGTCTTGCCAATCGGAAGGATATAGGATGAACGGTTTTGTTTGGTCTCCACCAAGACCACCATGTGATCCTATTAATTCCTCAAATGCGCACACTTCATTATTTTCTGAATCATAGAAGCTGTTTACCATAATGTCGGGCATGTTATCGAATGAATTTTGACGTTTTAAATGCATGGCGGCATTTTTGCCGAAACCGTCTAATGGATTTTCACCAACGATTTCATCTGTATTCAGGTAGTAGATTCCATTTTGACCAATGACCATTCCCCCGTTTGATATGGAATTCACTAAAACAAATCCGATGCCGGAATGTTTTACAAGTCCAGGAATCAAATCCGGGAACAGCATTACAATTTCCTCATAATTTAGGCGTTCTTTCCATTGTGTTAGGTAGATTAATCCTAAGTTTCCAGATCCTAAAACAATCAATTCGGAATCTTGTGCTTTTTTGGTACTGTGCTCTACGCTTTCATAACCTGTAATGTATTCTAAGCTATTTGAGTATTTGTCATATAAGGCAAGGAACTGCTTGTTTTCAAAAAGTATTGCAGGCTTTTTGTTTTGAAAATCTTCTTTAATGTTTTGCAGAGAGCCCATATCTTCAAATAAATCGTCACGAATTAAACCCACCTTTTCTTTAATCTGTCTGATTTGTTTGTTTTCAGGAATTACTGCATCTCTGAAGTGGTCAATGTTATATGCTGTTTTAAAAAGTTTCAAATCGTCTGGAAGTAGTCTGCGCACATAATTGCCCAATGATATTCCATATCTTTGCTTGAATGTCGCACCATTTGATTGGCCATGGTCTGATAGGATTACTAATTTGTAGTCCCTGTCACTCATTTCAATGGCGGAAATGATTTTTGGAAATTGCATGTCGATTCTTTTCAATGCTCCCCAAACATCATTGTCCTGTACTCCGGAATGGTGTGCAATTTCATCATATCCCATAAATGTAGCATATGCAGTGTCAATATCACCGGTTAATATTTCGCTGGTTAAAACATCGATTGTTACTTCTCTTAAAACTACATTAGCCCCAGCTCTGACTGCTGCATAAACGATTGTTCTTCTTAAGCGGGGCTGTATCTTTCTCAAAAAGTGGGTTATTTGAGATGACACCTCAAGAATTATATCCCATATGAATAAAATGAATAGTCTTTGGAAATTGTATGAATCTAAAAAGACTGCATTCAATGTCTTGTTGTAGATGTTGGATAATCCATTTAATTTTGAGGATGTTAATGTAGGAATTTTGCTGTCTCCAGAAAACATGTTTGCAATGCTGATTCCATTTTTAAGCAAACCTTCTCCATTGCTTATTTTTTCTTCTATTTCTGGAGCATCACTCAATTTTCCTGAAACAACAATTTTATTATTGTTTTCTTTTTCAACCCATCTATATGCTACAATATTCCTGTTATTTCCATGCAATATTCCGGCTTGACTGGCACCGGTTTGTGAAGATAAATCGGTTTCCCACTCTTTTAATGTATGTGTTTCCTTGATAAATTTTTCAATGTTGGGCATAATGCCTTTCTCAATAGCCTTCTTTAATGTATTTATTGAAAGGCCGTCTATTTCAAGCATTACTACTCCAGGAAATCTTTTTTTGTAAGGAACCTTTTGCTTTATGGCATAATCAAGGATTGTTTTCATGTATCTGTCATAGTAGCTGGTGTTGATAATGTTTGAAATGAATGTTGTGGCGATAGCCATCACAATAGGAACTTGCAAAATCCCATAAAGTCCTGTTTCAACTCCTGGAACAAACAATGATGCTATATAAAAGATAATGGAGTTGATAAAAAGCGATCCGATTCCAAAAGTAAATATGATGATTTTCATGAAATATCTTCTGAATATCGGCCACAATAATGCATTGGCTATTGCAAATGCAATTACTATGATGAATGCATTATACCAGTATCCGATTGTAAAGTCCGCACTGATATAATCCACAGCATATATTGCGACAGTATCTGCTATCACAAGTAATAATGTGGATATTATTGTTCTGAGTGATGAGATTATTCTATTTTTTATCATTCTATCTTAATCTTTTGTCTTTTATTTGTTTTTAATGTAATTATTGTTATTTCAGGTTTGCAATTGATTCGTATCCTAAAGGAATTTGTTCCAAGACCTTTGCTTGTGTATTGGACCATATTCCGAACTTTATAAAGTCCAACAGGATATCTTCTTGAATCAGGACCTCTGAATGGTGTAGTTTCAAATTTGGGTATTATGAACTGTCCTCCGTGTGAATGGCCTGAAATCTGCAAATCGAATTTTCTGGTTTTTGAGGACTCTTCTGCAAAGTCAGGTTCATGAGCAAGTAAAATGCTGGGAGTATTCTCTCTCATTTTAGCCAATACTTTATCCAAATTGTCTGCACATACTGTACAGCTATCTACACCGCATATATTTAGAAATTCTCCATTTTTATCAAGTGTAAATGCGTCATTGCTTAAATCAACTATTCCTGAGTTTTTAAATATTTCTCTGATTTTATCTGGGTTCATCCAATGGTCATGATTTCCCAAAACTCCAAATTTGCCGTATTTTGCTTTTAGTTTGCTGAAAGATCTTTCTAGGGATTGTTCATATCCCTCTATGACATATGAAACATAATCTCCAGTCAATGTAATCAAATCTATATTTAGGGTGTTGACATAATCCACAAGTTCCTCCAAATATTCGGGGTCAATCCACTGTCCCAAATGGATGTCGGTCAAATTTAAGATTCTGAAGTTCTGGAAATTCCAACCTAAATTATCAAGTTCGATATCAATTTCCACCAAGTCAATCTCTTCTTCACAAAACTTTTTGCTGGGAAGTGAAGAAGTCATAACCTCTTGAATATCTTGTCGGATTTTCATAGCCTGTGGGCGTTCATTGTCTTTATCTTTCATTAAATATTAATTAATTCTGAAACTATTTATAATTTTAATAACAAACATTTAGATGATATTAAAGATTAAGTGATTATTATGCTTCAAATTGCAGTTTGTGGAAAACCAAATGTTGGAAAATCATCTTTTTTCAATTCAGCTACTGCATCAAGTGTAGAAATGGCGAATTATCCGTTCACAACTATTGATGCAAATAAGGCGGTTGCTCATGTAATTAAGGATTGCCCATGTAAGGAGTTAGGTGTTACTTGCAATCCTCACAATTCAATATGTAAGGATGGAAAAAGATTGCTTCCAATAGAATTGATAGATGTTGCAGGACTTGTTCCGGGAGCACATGAAGGAAAAGGATTAGGTAATAAGTTTTTAGATGATTTAATGCAAGCTAAAGTTTTTATAAATGTTATTGATGCTTCAGGTTCAACAGATCTTGAAGGAAACCCTGTTGATCCGGGAAGCCATGACCCGCTTGATGATTTGGAATTTTTGGAAAATGAAATCGTAATGTGGATGTACGGAATTTTATCTAAAAATTGGGTAAGGCTTGTAAGAAAAGTTGGTGCTGAGCACTTGGATATTTCAAAGGTATTATTTGACCAATTATCCGGTACCGGAATAGCTATTGAGGACATTATTGAAGCTAGAAGAACAATTGAACCGGATTATAATAAATGGGAAGAGGAAGACTTAATTGAACTTACCCGTAATATATTGCACATTGCAAAGCCAATGATGATTATCGCAAATAAGGCAGACCTTCCAACCTCTGCTGCAAACATTGAAAGGATTAAAGAAAAATATCCGAATGTTATTCCAACTTCAGCAGAATCAGAAATTGCACTTGTCAGGGCTTCTGAAGCAGGTTTGATTTCATATGTTTCAGGCGATGACCACTTTGAGATATTAAAGCCGGATGACTTGAATCCAAATCAGATTAAAGCGCTAGAATATATTCAAACTAATATTTTGGATAAATACGGCAGTACTGGAGTTCAGGATGCTTTAAATTATGGTATTTTTGAATTGCTTGACAGAATTGTTGTATATCCTGTTCAAGATGAACATAAATACACAGACCAAAAGGGTAATGTATTGCCAGATGGATTTTTAGTTAAGAAAGGTTCAACTCCAAAGCAGTTAGCTTATATCGTACACACTGATATTGGTGACAAGTTCATGCATGCAGTTGATGCAAGGTCTAACATGCGTGTTGCCAGTGACTATGAGCTAAAAGACGGAGATATTATAAGTATTGTAACAAGAGGATAATTTCCTCTGCTTTTTTTATTTTTAAGGATTTTCATGGTTGAATTAACTAAGGACTTAAAAGCTGAAGAATTTAAGGAATACTATTTTTTAAAAGAGGATTTGAAGGATTTTTGTAGGTCTGAAGGTTTAAAAGTCAGTGGAAGCAAAGAGGATTTGGAAAATAGAATCATTCATTATCTGTCTACTGGCGAAGAGTTAGATGAACCTACCATCAAGCAATTTTCCAATGAATCAAAAACTGAAATCGCATTGGATTCAAGATTGGGTGAAAATTTCAAGTGCAGTGAAGATAAGAGGGCCTTTTTTGAAAAGGAGATAGGGCCTGGTTTCAAATTCAAAGTTAAATTTCAAAAATGGCTGAAATCCAATCCTGATAAGACTTATCGTGAAGCCATTGAAGCATATCATGAAATTCAAAATTCAAAGGAGAAAACCAAAATAGATAAGCAGTTTCAATATAATCAGTATATACGGGATTTCTTTGAAGACAATGGGGATAAATCATTAGATGATGCAATCAAATGCTGGAAATATAAGAAAAGTCTTAAAGGCCACAATAGATATGAAAAAAGTGATTTAAGAGGGTTATTATGAAAAAAGTAAAGATTACCGTTATGAGAAAGGTCAGACATGATGACTTGATTGAAAAATATGAAAATCCATTAGAACATGAATGTGATGTTGAAGAAGGCCAGATTTTCATTGCCAACGGTTGGGCAAAGCCGGATAATTTCTGCGATAGTGCATGGGAAAGCGTTTCACCATTTGTATTGGCGTTGGCAAATGGGGCTAGCGACTTTTATGATGGATGGATGAAAAACAAGAAATCAGCAATGATTTCATGCAATGATGGTTTTAGGCCCGTTAGTTTCCTTTTAGAAACAATGGATGAAGATGCTGATTAATTATTTTAAAAATAATATTGATTTTCCATTGTAATTTTGATTTAAGGATTAATCAAAGGTTTTAAATACTTTAATAATCAATCATTAATTAATTTGATAAAATTGCCTTTTTAATTTGTTTTAAAACAATTTGAAGCATTTAAAACAATTTTTCAAGTAAAAATAAATTTTACAAGGTGATAACAATTTTTGATTGGTTAGATTTTAAGGAAGTTGGTGATTGCTTGTCGATTAATACAAAGGAATCTCATATTCGTGGTGCGATTACTATGTATTATTATGCAGTTTTTTCAGCAATTAGGGATTATTTGATAAATATTAAGCATCAATTTCAATTTAAAAATAGTTGGAAAGTTCATAAAAGAGTTTGGGAATTTTTGTTAAATTCATCTAGATAATGTGAATGAAATTGGAGAATTTCTATTCAAGGTTCGGGATGTTAGAAATCATGCCAATTATGATGCTGAATATGATTTAGAATACTTTTTAGAGGAATTAAAAAACATTCATACAAAAATTGAAAATGTAATAAGTTCTGTTAGATATCTCAGGAATAATCCGCATGTGAGGTTATTAAATGGATGAATTAGATTATGTATCCATGTTAAATAGTGATTCAAAGTTATTTGATGATGAATTTAATAATCTTAAGAAATTTTATACTTTAAATAATGAAAAAGATATATGGGATTTTATTAAAATTCATCCAGGTGTGATTGTTTTATTGAATGCCTATGAACAATCTTTAAAAAAATATTTTACTGGTGCGGTCTTCGAACTTAAATTTAATCCTGATTTATCAGGGTCTTGGTTTGATTTAATAGCACTTACTGTTTGGGTTGATGAGGAAACATTTAATAATGGATCTATCGAACATATTTATTCTATTGACCATGATCTTCTACCTTTAAGAAGAAGGTTAAATCTTCTAGGAGCAATTCTATTGACAAAAAGGATTTTGAAATAATCCTTCCAAAAAATATTTTTTTTGAATAATTTCTTATAATTCTTTTAATAAAATAATATTATGGATAAATTAATAGATAAGGGCTTTGATTTTTTTAAAAAAGAAATAATATTTTCTATATCATTAATACTAGCTATTATTTCTTGTTTTTTTGTTAAACCATCTATTAATTATCTTGGTTATATTAATTGGGGAACTATAGTGTTGCTTTTTGTGATAATGCTCATTGTTGAAATCCTTAAAAATTTGGCTATTTTTGAAATATTGGTTCGAAAATTATTAACTAGGATTGGAAATGCGCGTGAACTTGTTTTGATATTGGTGTTTATTTGCTTTTTAAGCTCAATATTCATCACTAATGATGTTTCTTTAATCATATTTGTACCTTTTGCTATATTGGCTCTAAAAAAGGTGGAAAGAGTTGATTTAATTATTTTAACAGTTTCCTTGCAGACTATTGCAGCTAATGTGGGGTGTATGGTTCTTCCTATTGGCGCTCCACATAATATTGTGATGTATACTGTTTCAAATATTCCCTTTGAATCGTTTTTCTTCCTTCTCTTACCATATATTGTCGTATCATTGGTATTTTTAGGGATTGTATTATTATTCATTCCAAAAGACAAGATTGATTTGCCTAAAATGACCAAAATAGAGTTTGAAAGTGAAAACTTCATTAAAAGGATTCTAATGGGTGTTGACTATTATTTGCTTTTAACTTTCATCGCTCTTTTTATATTGATTGGCAATCTGGAAAACATTCCATTTTTCAATTCGCTGTTTACAAAATGGATTGTTGGCAATGAGGTTTTATGGGGTGTTATTGCATCTCAAGTCATTTCAAATGTTCCCGCTGCAATGCTGTTAAGTGGTTTTAGTGCAAATTATGAAGCTATTATTGTCGGAATCAATATTGGTGGTTTTGGAACTCTAATCGCATCTATGGCAAATCTTATCTCATATAAGATTCTTGTTCGTGAATGTGATGAATTCAAGATCAGATATTTCATTGTTTTCACAATTTTAAATATAGTTTTGCTGATAATTCTATTTGGAGTCTATCTATTGTAGATTTTTTTCATGAAATTCAAAACTATGGATATTAAATTTCTTTGTGCCAAAAATCATCGGCAAAAATCTTTGAATAAATTTTTTCTTGTTTTCTTGATATGGGTTTAAAAATTTTTTTTTAAGGTTCCAATAATATGAACTAAACGGTTAAGGCAAATTTGAGTGGTGAAAATACAGAAGTGCATCAATAGAGGTGATAATTTAAATTTTTATTTATGCCCTGATGGAAAATCCTTTTAATGTATGATATTCAATATAATATATTGTAGATGATTTTTATGAATGATTCTTTAAATATGTATGATGATTTTTCTAATGTTGTTTCAAGCGAAGAAAGTATTTCAACCGAATCTGTGTTGGATATTTTAAAAGAGTATTCCGGCACTATTTCCGTTTTTGATTTGATGGCCGTGAATGTTGAGATGATTGAAGAAAGCAAATACGTTCAGGAAAACTATAAGGATAAAAGCCATCTTGTATATGTCAAATACTTTTTGGGACGCATTAAAGATGTTCATAGTGATAATAATAAGTATGATCATGACATTGATAAGGAAGAGTTCATTGATGCGATTGCCACTTTAAAGTCATATCATATTAATGAGTCAGTTACTTCAAAAACAAAATTTCCATTAATTTATGGGATTATTTCAATTTATACTACATTTATTTTAGAAGAACCAATACATCCGGTTGGTACTCCTTTTCCAGGTTCATTATATGTTGAAGAAAAAGACGGGAAATTTTATTGTCCTGTAAAAGATGCAAATCTCGAATCTCCTAATGCTGTTTGTAAAATGTGCATTGCAGAACAATTGGAATTTTAATATTTTTTACTTATTTTGCATTGAATCAAAACTAATTGTTCATCAATAAACTGTTTATCAGGAAACATTTATATGTTGTTCCTTACAAATTATTTTTATATACAATAGAATTGATGGGACCATGACTAAGGAAAACGATAAATCAGATAAGTTTGAATCAATGTCCTTCATTGCATTAATTCATCATATCTCTAAAAATAAGCTGAAATATTCCATTAAAAATCCTAATCGTATAGATATGGTTCATGAAGGCCGTTATTTAATACAGATTTATAAAAAGGAAAATTTATCTCAGGATGACTTGGCAGATATGTTCTGTCAAAGTAAAGGAACAATAGCCAAAGCCTTGAGAAAATTGGAAGATAATGGTTATGTTGAAAGAAAAATTGATGAGAATAACAGAAGAAAATACATCTTAAAAACAACAAAAGATGGAGAAAAATTAGCTATTTTATTAATAAAAGATTTGGAAGAATGGGAAAGGAATGTTGGAATCGACCGATTGGATGATGACACAAAAGACCAATTAAGGAGAATAGCTAGAAAAAGTGAAGAAATACTTGAAGAATAAAGATGGGATTGACATGGCAAATAAAAATGTGGAGTTAATGAGGGGAGAACCGGAAATTGCTGTTAGAAAACTTGCAATTCCGATTATGATTTCAATGCTTTTGACAGCATCATACAATATTGTTGACGGTATATGGGTTGCAGGATTGGGTCAGGCAGCTATTGCAGGAATAGGTTTTGTAACGCCGATATTCATGATTTTAAATGGTGTTAGTGTAGGGCTTGGTAATGGTGCTACAAGCAGTATTTCCCGTGCGGTCGGGGCAAAAAACCATGAAAAAGCCAGCAAATCAGCAACACATTCACTTTTAATTTTTTTAACAGCATCAATTTTGTTAACTGTAGTTCTACTCATAATATTGGAACCTTTGCTTAAGGCTTATGGTGCAAGCGGTCAGTCCTTGGTTGAAGGAATAAAATATGGTACTCCCCTATTTGCAGGTTTATTCGCATTCATGTTCGCTAACGGGGGAAGTGGAATTCTTCGTGGTGAAGGGGACATGAAAAGAGCAATGTATGCAATGATAGTCTCCGTAATATTAAACTTCATTTTGGATCCGCTTTTCATATATGTTTTACGCCTTGGTTCAGCTGGAGCTTCTCTAGCGACAATTGTAAGCTCTGTTGGTTCAGCTTCCGTAATCATATATTGGATTTTAATAAAAAAGGATACTTATGTTGATGTTAATCTTAAAGGGTTTAAATTCGAATCAAAAATAGCTAAAGACATTCTGAAGGTAGGAATACCTTCATCTTTGGACATGCTTATGATGTCAATTGCAATGAGTTTCTATTTGAGGTTCATTGCTTCCGTTGGTGGTGAATATGGTATAGCAGCATTTACATCCGGTCAGAGATTGTACTTATTTGGAATAATGCCTTTGACAGCTATCGGTAGTGCAGTTGCAGCAGTAAGCGGAAGTGCGTTCGGTGCTAGAAATTGGGATTATCTTTCCAGAACCCACAGTTACGGAACTAAATTTGCAACATTATTTGGACTTGCCATAATGCTGATTCTTGTAGTTTTTGCTCCTCAGTTATCCTTGATTTTTGCATATACTCCGGAAACCGCTCCATTGATTCCTGAAATCACAAACTTTTTAAGAATTGCATCCTTTGGTTTGCTTTTAGTTGGTATTGGAATGCCTTCAAGCTTTTTCTACCAAGGAATCGGACGTGGAACAACAAGTCTATGCTGGACAATAATAAGGGAGCTGATTTTCACAGTATCCTGCACTTATCTATTTGGAATAGTCTTCAATTGGGGTTTAATTGGTATTTGGACAGGTCTTGCTGTCGGTAGGATTATTGCATCCATCTTGAACTATACATATGCCAGATACACAATCAGGCAGTTAAAAAATGTTTTAAATTAGGAGGAGTTGTTTTGAATTTTTTCAACTCAAAACACCCTTTCAAATTTCTATAAAAAATATTTCATTGATTTAAGAAGTTATTAACAATATTCTTGAATTCATCAGGCTGTTCTACAATAACAAGATGTCCGGCATCCTTAATTAATTCGAATTCAGCATCTTTTATTCCATCAGCCACTTCACGGCCCAATTCAGGAGGGTTGATGCCGTCATATTCAGCACCAATGACCAAGGTTCTACAGGTTACTTTGTCATAATCATTTGAATTGTCAAAATTGGCCAGTGAAGCGTCTTCTGCAGCCTTTTCTTCTTCACTCAATTCCTGACTTTCATCACCTTTAAGCAATTCTTCAACATTCAATTCCCCATTTATAGCTTTTTCATATGATTGTGGCGCAAGGCTGGCTTTCAATATCACTCCCATCATTTCTTCCTGTGTCACTTGGGTTATGTCCATATCCGCTTCTTTTAAAAGTCTTGCAACAGATGAAGTTTTGCCGTGAGGCTTGGTACAAAGCAAAATAAGATTGTCAATGTTGTCACATTTGACTTCAGCTGTTCTAAGAGCGATATATGAGCCCATTGAATAGCCTAAAATATTAACATTTTCCAAGTTTAATTCTTTGATAATTTCGTGGATGTCATATGCATGATCGTCTATTGTATATTTTTTAGGGCGTGTTGATTCGCCATGTCCTCTTGTGTCAATAGTTATTACACGATAATCATCTTTAAACATGTCTCTTATAGGATACATGGTTGTCTTATTTCCTGTCAATCCATGGATTAACAATAACGAATTTTCGCCGTGTTCTGTATCGTCTATGCAAATTTCAATATCGTTTATGTTTAAGAATTTTTTCATAGTAAAAGCCCCATCGTTTTATATGTAAATATTTTGCATTAATTGCATATTAATTTTTGAATATGCTTTTGAAAAACAGTATTTTTTATAAAAAATTATTCTTTAGAAAAAATTCAGTTTAAACTTAAAAAAAAGAAAAAATAAAAAATAAGAGAAAGATTATTTCCCTTAACTTAAAACTTCTTCAACAAGATTCTTTTCACTAGCTGTAATAATAACTAAGTCATTGTCTTGAATATATGAAAATAGTGTAAAAAAGCCCATATCTTCAAGATAACCAGTAGTATTATTGATAGTTGTTTTTTCACCGATGTCTTTTATATAATCTTCAGTTAGGTTCTGGTCATATGTAGCAACATTTATTATAACAACGTTTTCATCGTCTTCAAGTGTTTTTGAATTAGTTACAAAAGTATAATTCTCATCTGCATCTGTTTTATTAACAACCTCCTCAGTAACATTTTCTGTCATTCCTTCAGGAATAGTGAAGTTAATTCCAGATACTGTTATGGTATTGTTTAATGAGTCAGCTGAATCTGCAGCATATGCGCAGCCAATCATTACAATTGCAAAAATTCCTAGCAAAACCAATATCTTTTTGTTCATAATTCACCTCTCTTTTTGTTATAAAATTTTTTGAAAAGCCTATTAAAAAATTTAATAAATGTAATTAAGTTTTTTCTATTCGTCCAATAAATCAGCAACTTTTTTTGCAATGAAGACGCAACAGTCAACACATGGTGATTTGTCTTCTCCATTGTTTGTTATTGTGCCGCAGCATACGCTTCCGTATTCATCTTTAAAAGTGTTGAAAATCTCTTTTGCATTTGCTTTGATTTTACTTACATCATCTAAAATGATACCATTCGCCATCAATGCACCAGTTACTGCTCCGCAGGTTCCTTCATCAAATGTTCCGCCGATTCCCCCTGCAAATCCGCAGCCTAATCTAGTCATTTCTTCGCCGGTAATGTCTGCACCTGCAGTTTCACAAAGCCCCATTAGAGTTGATTCGGAACAGCTTTTTGTTTTCCTGTACTCTCTGATTTTTTCCTCTAAAATTTGCTCATCAAGTTTCATTATACAATCTCCCAATTTAGTTAATTAATTATATTAATTAAGAATATAAAATATTTATTTGTTAAAAATTATTTAGGTGATAAAAATTATACATCCGAGACCAAGTCCGATTGCCGCTACTCTTTACACATTAAGAGACATGAACGTTGATGTTATTGTTATGCATGGACCTACCGGTTGCTGTTTTAGAACAGCTAGGCTTTTAGAAGGCGATGGTGTACGTGTTGTAACCACCGGAATGTCTGAGAATGATTTTATATTGGGTGCAGGTGAAAAATTAGTTGAAACTTTAACTGAAGCTTATGAGCAATTCAAACCAAAACTAATGGGTATTGCAGGCACTTGTGCAAGTATGATTATCGGTGAAGATTTAAAGGAAGCAATTGCAACTGCGGATTTGCCGTGCACAGTAATCCCTGTCGAATCTCATGGCGGATCAGGTGAAGGGGACAATACCGTTGGTGCGATAATGGTTTTAGATGCGGCAGTTGAATGTGGTGTCATTCCAAGAGAAGAGGCTGGCAGGCAGATTGAAATGCTTGAAAAGGCAACTGAAGTTGAAAAAACCCGTGGAATGGCGCAGGGAAAATATATTAAACCTAATTTCGGAGATTCAAAAGAATCTGTTGCAAAAACTGTAGTCAATGCATTAAAGGAGAATAAAAAAGTTGCTTTTGTTTTGAATGTTAAAAAGGAAACATCCTACTTATTTGCGGACATTATTAATTTTGACTATAAGCAAATTAATCCGGATAATAAGCCGATTTTTGTAGCTAATTTGGATGAAAACATTGGACTTCCTAGAATCAGGCAACATGCAGTAAATATTAAAGACCAATTGGGCATTGAACCTGATTTCATTACAGGTGGATTGGATGAATATCCTATTACTGCCAATAAAGCGGCAGAATACTTAAAAGATAAGGATTTGGATTTAATTGTAGTATTCGGTGTTCCTCATGCATTTCCAATTGAAGAGTTTGATGTGGAATCAGTGGCTGTAACTGATGGGCCTCGTCTTGTAGAGCCTCTTAGGGAATTGGGTTATACACATGTTGTTGCAGAGCTTGATGCACATTCAAAAACATTAGGAACCGATGAAATCGTATTTTCAGACTTTGGTGGTATGATTAGATCAGCTATTGGATGGTTAGATGAATGATAACGATTATAGATTATAAAAGCGGAAACTTGAAAAGCATTTCAAACGGATTTAAAAAAATTGGTGCTGATTATCAAATAACTGATGATAAGGAAGTCATTGCAGACAGTGATTTCTTAGTTTTGCCGGGTGTTGGAGCATTTGGCAGTGCAATGGAAAATTTGGAATCGTTTAAGGATATTATTTATGAGCATGTTAATGATAATAAGCCCTTCTTGGGAATTTGTCTTGGCCAACAGGTTTTAATGGATTCTAGCGATGAATCACCGGGTGCTGAGGGACTGGGCTTGTTTAAAGGACATGTCGAATTATTGCCTGAAGGCGTTAAAATTCCACATATGGGTTGGAATAAACTTGAAGTGGTTAATGATTCCCCTATTCTAGAAGGCATTGACGGGGAATACTTTTATTTTGTTCATTCTTATCATGTTGTCCCTGATAATGAAAATATTGTTGCAGGAAAATGTGATTACGGTGGTGATGTTGTCGCATCATTATCTCAAAACAATTTATTTGCAACACAATTTCATCCAGAAAAAAGCGGTAAGGCAGGATTAAAAATCTTAAAAAATTTCACTAAATTGGAGATATAACTATGGATATTGAGGGATTTGTAAGAGCTAGAATTGATGAAATGGATTATAATGATTTAGCAGATATTTTAGCTGTAAGAATTAGAGAATATAAAAAGATTTCAGAAGAAAACTCTCTTGAAATGGCTAAAGCAGTAATTGATGAAGTATCAACTACTTTAAAATTACAAGAAAGTGATGATGAATTTTTAAAAGAAATAGCAAGTGTCAATAAAGCTGATGTATTGATGGGCGAAATGGGTGTAGGTTCCCGTGGAGCAGGGGACTTTTTTGTTCATAGAAAAATAGCAGAAATCGTTTCCTCCACTAATACAGCGTCTTTAGTCAATCCATCCGAACAGGATGATGGGGGTGTTGTAAAGGCACCGGTTAAAAATGATGAAGTATATATTACAACCGCTGTTGACGGTATACATTCCAGATTAAGTGAATATCCATTTTTAGGCGGTTTTCACGTAACTCGTGCAACACTTAGAGATGTCTGTGTGATGGGAGCCGACCCTGTTGCAATTCTAAGCGATGTTCACCTTGCAGATGACGGTGATGTTGCTAAAATATTCGATTTCACAGCAGGTGTTGCAGCAGTTTCCGAACTCGTGGATGTTCCAATTGTCGCAGGAAGTACCTTGCGTGTCGGTGGAGATATGGTTTTAGGTGACAGGTTCGTTTCCGCTGTTGGAAGCGTAGGGGTATCACCACATCCTCCAACTGCAAGGAAAGGCGCAACCGAAGGCGACATTATCCTTTTAACAGAAGGTTCAGGTGGAGGAACAATCACAACAACAGCTCTTTACAATGGTTTCTTTGATGTTGTTTGGGATACAATGAACGTAAACTTTGTTCAGGCATCACATGCATTATTTGAAGCAGATCTTGTCAAAGACATTCATGCAATGACAGATGTAACAAACGGAGGTCTTAGGGGAGATGCTCATGAAATATCCAACACTACCGGTGTTGGATTGGAATTCTATGAAAAAGAAATCAGAAAGATGGTAGCTCCAAATGTCTTGAACATGCTTGAAACATTGAATATTGATCCGTTAGGTGTTTCAACAGACTCCTTGATGTTGATTGCACCTCCAGAAATTGTCGGAGACATTAAAAAGGCAGTTGGAAAATATGATGTTGCAATTTCTGAAATTGGTGAAGTTAACAATTCAGGAGAACCAATCTTAATTAAAGAGGATTCAACTGAAGAAAAATTAGTTCCTTTATTTAGAGAAGCTGCATATACCAAAATTAAAAAACTGGTTGGTGAAACAACTCCTGAAGACTTTGAAGAAATGAAAGAAAAGGTTCAAAAAGCTTCAGATGCGGCAATTCGCAAAAAAGATAAAGTGATAAAACACATTCGTGCAAATTAACATTTGCACACTTTACTATTTTTTTAATACTTTAAAATCCTATTTTCATTCATGTTAGATGAAAAAGGATATTTTTACATAATCGATGCAATTCTTGCAGTAATGTTGCTTTTAATGGTATTTTTAATTGTAAATGCAACAATTTCCATTCCAAGTCCTGATTACTCACATGATTCAAAAGACATTAGAATTGCTCAGGATACAATGGAAATACTGAGCGGAAAGGTGAATTTTGAAGATCAATCTTTTCTAGGCGAAATTTCAGAAATTTTAAAGGGCAATGAAAATTCAAAGGAATCCGTTCGTGAAGTTTCAAAGATTTGCAAGGACAAATTAAAATCATTCAACCTTAAAAATTATAGGTTCAGTGAAAATAATGTTTTGAAAGGTAAAGTTTTAGCATCATCCGGAGATTATTCCGAAGCTGGTGATGTTTCTGTTGCAACAAGGAATTATGGCGATTATTCGTATAGTCTTTCAACATGGTAATAATTAAATACTATAAAAAATATAATTTATGTTGTTATCTTATTTTGTTTAGCCCTGGTGGTGTAGTTTGGATAACACATGGGACTGCGGATCCCATTCCCCGGGTTCAAATCCCGGCCAGGGCATTATATTTTCCGTGATTATTATGTTAAATGCTAATACTTATGTTACAGCTCAAGAAGGTATTGGTGGAACCATTAGAAACCAATATGAAGACTTTTATGTTGAAGAAATTCCCGAAGTAATTCCAGAAGGCGAAGGCCCTAACGTTTATGTCTGGATTGAAAAATTAGGAAGAACCACATTGGATGTTGTCTTGGACATTGCCCGTGATTTACATATTTCCAGAAAAAGAATGGGCTTTGCAGGGATGAAAGATAAAAAGGCTATTACTCGCCAATGGATTTGCATAGCCAATATGGATTCCGAAGAACAGTTAAGGCAAGTCGAAAACTTGGATATTTATAAAACTGATTTTTTAAAGGTTGGTCGTGGAAGAAAAAAACTTAGAATGGGTCAATTAAAAGGAAACAAGTTCAGAATTCTTATTAAGGATTTAGATGATATTGAAAAAAGTGCAGATGTTGCAAATGACGTCTTAAAGGAACTTGAAGTTACAGGTGTTCCTAATTATTTCGGTTGGCAGAGATTCGGTAAACCTAGAACAATCACTCATCTGGTGGGTGAGGCGCTAGTCGAAAATGACCTAGAAAAAGCAGTCAATACTTACATTGGCAATCCTCAAAGTGATGAAGGGGAGGAAAATCAAAGGGCAAGGCAGGCATATGATGATGGAAACCTCGAAGAATCCCTTGAATTGATGGGCAAAAGCATGCGTTATGAGAAAATGATGGTAAAGGAATTAATAAGGGATTCAAAAAGAGGCGAATTAACTGATAAATCCTACATGAATGCATTGCATGCACTTCCAAAGCCACTTCAAAGAATGTTTGTCCATGCTTATCAATCTTATTTGTTTAACGAAGCCGTAAGTAAAAGAGTAGACATGGGAATCAACAAATATGTTGAAGGTGACATTGTCATTGACTCAGAAGAGCATATTGTTCGTGATAAATCCCCTGAAGAAATTCAGGAATTGATAGATAACTTCGAAGCCAGTCCAACATGTCCTCTGTTTGGTACTAAAGTTCCATTTGCCGGTGGCGAAGTTGGAGAAATGGAGGAGAATATTTTAAAAAGCTATGGGATTACAAAGGCGGATTTTGAAGTTCCGAAAATGCCTCGCTTAGGAAGCCACGGTCTTAGAAGGTCTATGAGATTCCAAGTGTGGGATGCATCCGCAACTCCTACTGATGATGGAGTGATGTGTGAATTTTCAATAAATAAGGGATCTTATGCTACTGCTGTTTTAAGAGAAGTGATGAAAAAGGATGTTGTTTAACTTTTTATATTGTGAATTATAAATGTGAATATGGTGTTAATATGGTGTTTTGTCCTGAATGTGGAAAAGAAGTAAAAGATGCAAAATTCTGTTCAAATTGTGGTTCACTTCTTCCAAAGGTTGATGAACCTGTTGAAGCTCCTGCTGTGGAAGAACCTATTGAAGAAGTAGTTCCGGAAGTTGAGGCTGTGGAAGAACCTGTTGAAGAAGTTGCTCCTGAAGTTGAGGCTGAAGAGGCTGTTGATGTTCCTTCTGAGGAGGAATCTGTTGAAGAAGTAGTTCCGGAAGTTGAAGCTGATGGTCCTGTTGATGTTCCTGTTGAAGAGGGATCTGTTGAAGATGTGGCTCAGGATGAAGCCGAAGAGGAAGTTACTGAAGTTACTGCCGAAGAAGAACAAAAAGAAGTTATTAGTGAAGATTCAGTTGATGAACCTGCAGAAGAGGAGGTCATTGATACTCCTGCGGAAGAGGAAGCTGCAGAAGACACAGTTGATGTTAATGTTTCCAAAAATACCAAATTCTGTTCTAATTGTGGAACAGAAGTTGCTATCGAAACAGTTTTTTGTCCTCAATGCGGATTTAGATTAATTGGTGAAGAAAAGCCACAGACTAAATTCTGCCAAAATTGCGGTAAAAAAATTGACATTAACGCTGAAATTTGTCCTCATTGTGGCGTTAGAGTAGCTCATGTTGCTGCTTATCAAGAGAAAAATGCGCTCTTGGCTGCTATCTTAAGCTTTTTATTCCCTGGTTTAGGCCACATATACCTTGGATTGAATAAAAAAGGAATTTCATTTATTATTGCTTATATTGTTTCAGCAATTCTTATTCTGTTGTTTGTTGGTATCGTTTTATGTATAATAGTCTGGCTTTGGGCTTTAATAGACTCCATTAAATCAGCAGAGGCTCTTAACAGAGGGGAATTCGTTGAAGATAAATTATTCTAATTTCACTATGGTGATTTGATGATTGAATGTAGAAATATTGCAAAAGGAAAAGGAAAAGGAGAGTTAATTGTTTCATCTGAACCGATTAGCTTCTTAGGGGGAGTTAATCCGGATACTGGTGTAATAATTGATCCTAATCATGAATTAAAAGGAGAATGCATTAAAGATAAAGTTTTATTTATTCCAGGCGGTAAAGGTTCAACTGTCGGGTCTTATGTTATTTTTCAGATGATGAAGAATAATACTGCTCCTAAAGCTATAATCTGTCTTAATGCAGAACCAATTATAGCGACTGGCGCTATAATGTCAGATATTCCGATGGTTGATTCACCTGCTGAAACTAAAGATTTGGTCACTGGAACTTTAGTGGAAGTTGACGGTGATAACGGAACAATTGAAATATTGTAGGTGTTAATATGCAAACTCTAATTGAAAATGTAAACGTTATCAACCCGGGAGAAGATTTAAAAACTCATCAGAATGTATTGATTGAAGGCAATTTGATCAAGGAAATTTCATCAGATAAAATAGGCACTAAATCTGATGTTAATGTAGTTGATGGGGAAGATAACTATTTGCTTCCGGGGTTCATTGATTGTCACACACATATTTTTGCTAAGGGTTTCCACAAGGAGGAGAATATGGCAAATCCATTGGGAATTCATTTTTACAATGCGGTTCCTCACTCTTTACAAACAATCAATGCGGGCATTACAACAATTAGGGATTGCGGTTCAGCGGATTTAAGCTTTAAATTGGCTCAACAAAGAGGGCTTTTCATAGCTCCAAAAGTACACTTGTCAATCACTCCGCTGGTAATGACTGGTGGGCATTTTGATTTGCTTCTGCCTTCTGGATGGGATATGGAAATAATGTATCCTGGTTTTCCGAAAGGAAGATGCGACGGCATAGAAGAAGTTTTGAAAAAGACCCGTGAAGTTAAAAGAGCCGGCGCTGATTTTATTAAAGTCATGTGCAGCGGTGGGGTTTTAACTACAAATACATCACCTGAATTTGCACAATTTAACAAAAAAGAACTTAAGACCATAGTATGCGAAGCCAATGCAAATGACATGAAAGTTTCAGCTCATTGCCATAGTTTGAATGGAATGAACAATTGCATAGATGCCGGATTTAGCTCAATTGAACATGGAACATTCATTGATAAAAAAACAGCATGCAAAATGGTTAAAAAGAATGTTAGTTTGGTTCCGACACTTTTGGTTCATCAATTTTTGTACAAAAGTGGGTTTCCGGCATGGGACAATTATGCTGATGAAAAAACAGCCAAATTAAAGGAAATAGTTAAAGTTCACAAGGAAAACATTTCAGTCGCTTATGAGGAGGGTGTTAATATCTTAATGGGAACGGACAGTGGTGTCATTCCTCATGGACACAATTTGGAGGAATTGGTCCATCTAACAGATATTGGAATGAGTGAAGATGAGGCAATAGCTAGTGGAACTGTAAAAGCAGCCGAATTTATTGGACACAATAACTTGGGATTGGTAAAAGAAAACTACATTGCCGATTTGATTTTGGTCAACTCTAATCCTTTAGAGGATATTTCTATTTTAAGCGATAATGGTAATGTTTTGAAAGTTATGCAAGATGGAAAGATTGTGAAATGAAATTAATCATTGATGAAGAATTGTGCACTGCTTGTAAACAATGCATGCAGGTTTGCATTCGTGATAATATTGTTGTTGAAGATTTTGCTATCGAAACAGGCAGCAACTGTTTTGAATGTGGTCATTGTATGGCAATATGTAAATCCGGCGCAATTACTCTAAAATCATATGAAGGTAAAGAGGACAGGATTGTTGACTATAATCCTCGTGAACTTCCCTTGGAGTATGATGATTTGCTTCAATTTTTAAAACAAAGAAGATCAATGCGTTGGTTTAAAAACAAAAAGATTGATAAGGAGACTTTCGAAAAATTATTTGAAGGAGCTTATTATTCTCCGTCCGCACAAAACGAACAGGATGTCGAATTTGTTGTTTTGGATGAAAAGCTTGATGAGTTCATGGAACTTGTCTATGATATCATTAAAGTTCAGGAAGATGAATTTTTTAGAATTAAGGAATTTGGAGAATATTTAAGAGATAATTCTACAAAAGATTTCCATCCATTGCTATGGGAAGGAAAACAACTTATTTTAACCTTTTCAACCGATAAGACAAGTGCAGTCATAGCAAATACTCGTTTAGAACTCCTTGCTTATTCATTGGGTCTTGGAGGATTTTATTCTCTGTTCATATTGAAGGCTGACGAAATAGATCATGACAGATTGATGGAATTTTTCCAGGATATTGATAAAGACAAGCATATGTATTCTACTTTTATCATTGGCTATCCTAAAAAGAGATTTAGGAGAACTATTCCTCATAAGGACATTAAAGTTAATTATTATTAACTTCTTTTTTTCATTTTTTACAAATTAATTTAGTGTAACCTAAACTTTTATAATATCCAAAAGCAATATTTAGTTTTATATTATAGAAATGGTTGTGATAGTATGGTAAAACATAAACATATGGATTTGCCAATTGAAGGAATGCACTGTGCTTCATGTGTTTTAAGTGTTAATAAAACATTTGGAAAGATTGAAGGCGTAGAAGATGTTGATGCGGACCTTGCAGCAAATAAATTGCATATTACGGTTGATACTAAAAAGATTTCATATGAAGAAATGGAAAGGTTAGTTAAAAACCTGGGTTTTGATCTTCACACTGATGAAATGACTATAAGAATTCAAGGAATGCACTGTGCTTCATGCACAATGAATGTTGAGAATTTCCTGATTAGATTGGACGGTATTTTTGATGTTAAGGCAGATTTGACTTCACAATCTGCACGAATAAGATATGATTCGTCCAAAGTCACATTGGATGAAATCGATGAGGTGATTACCTCTTTAGGTTTTGAACTCTTAGGTGTTGAAGGACAGACTGAAATCGATGAGGAGGCTATTTACCAACAGGATTTAAAAGATAAACTCAATAGGATTATTGTTGGTTTAATTTTCTCAGCCATTTTAATGATTTTAATGTTTAGCGGATGGGACCCATTAATGGGATTAACTCATTCAATACATCAGGCAACAGGGCTTCATATTTCATCTATGGGGCTATTGTCATTAATTGTAAGTATTGCGCCATTTTTATATGTTTCTTTACCTATTTTAAAAGCCGGAATCAATGGATTAATGCATAAAAACTTGAATATGGATGTAATGTATTCAATGGGAATATTGGTTGCATATATCTCAAGTATTTTTGGAACATTTGGAATTGTCTTAGACCATACTTTCATGTTTTATGATTCTGCTGTAATGCTTCCGTCCTTTTTAATGATTGGAAGATATCTTGAAGCTAGAGCCAAGAAGAGAACTTCAGACTCAATTCGTGAATTAATTGGTCTTCAACCGACTGTTGCAACAGCAATTGAACTTGATGGCAATGGTGAAGTCATTTCTCAAAAAGAAGTTTCAATTGCCGATATTGTTGTAGATGATTTGCTTTTAGTAAAGCCTGGAGACAAAATACCTGTCGATGGTGATGTTATTGGAGGGGAATCTTATGTTGATGAGTCCATGATTAACGGTGAACCAATTCCAAAAGTCAAAAAGGACGGAGAAGAAGTATTTGCCGGAACCATCAATCAAGACGGCGTTTTATATATTAAAGCCAAAAAAATCGGAAAAGAAACTGTATTGTCCAATATTATTCGTTTGGTTGAAAAGGCACAATCCTCAAGACCTCCGGTTCAGAAATTCGCAAATACTATTGTTTCCTATTTTATTCCAGTAATTCTGACAATAGCTATTGTAGTATTCTTGATTTGGTACTTTGTTTTGGGCGCTTCTTTATTGTTTTCACTCACATGTCTGATTTCAATTTTGGTGGTCGCATGTCCATGTGCTTTAGGCCTTGCAACCCCTACTGCAGTTACTGTTGGTGTAGGAAGAGCGGCCGAATACGGTATTTTGATTAAAAACGGTGACACTTTGGAAAATGCGGGCCAAATTGATGTTGCAGCATTTGACAAGACCGGAACAATAACTGAAGGAAAGCCTGAAGTGGATGACATTATTCCATATGATGTTTCCGGTGATGAATTAATCAAGCTTGCAGCCAGCGTTGAGCAAAATTCAAATCATCCTATAGCCAAAGCTATTGTAAATAAGGCTAAAGAGTTAAACATTGATTTGGATTCTACTTCAAACTTTGAAAATGTCACTGGTAAAGGTTTAAAAGCCCAATTGAATGGCAGCGAAGTTTTAGCAGGTAATTTGGCTTTAATGGAATCTGAAGATGTAAATGTTTCAGAAGATTTGGTGGACAAATATCATGAACTTGAAAAATTGTCTAAAACTATCATATTTTTAGCTGAAGACAAGGCTGTTAAAGGAATTTTAAGTTTATCTGACAAAATCAAGCCAACATCCAAAAGAACAATTGAAGAACTGCATAAAATGGGTGTTGAAACTTATATGCTGACTGGGGACAATGAATCTACCGCATTGAATGTTGCCCGTGAAGTTGGAATTGATAATGTAAAAGCAGGTGTTCTTCCAGAAAACAAATTGGACATTGTGAAGGAAGCTCAAGCGGGACATACTAAAAAGGTGCTATTTGTTGGAGATGGTATTAACGATGCTCCAGCACTTACTCAGGCAGACATAGGTGTGGCAATGGGAAACGGTACTGATATTGCTATGGAAAGTGGTGACATTGTCGTTATGGAAGGGGACTTGGAAAATGTTGTAGCTGCCGTGCAGTTTTCTAAAAAAGTAATGCGCAGAATCAAGGAAAACATTTTCTGGGCATTTGCATATAACTCCATATTAATCCCAGTTGCAGCAGGTGTATTATATCCTACTTTTGGCATAACCTTCAAACCGGCACTTGCAGGTTTGGCCATGGCAATGAGTTCGGTAACGGTCATAACTCTTTCATTAATGCTTAAGAGATATGTTCCTGAAATAAAAAGAAGTAAAAATTAATTGATTTAAATCAATTAATTATTTTTTTAATTTTAAAACCAGCTTTCTGATTTTTCAAGCAATTCGTCAATAATTGTTGGTATGGATCCGATATATGTGTGAGGGTCCATGAGTTTATCGACGTCTTCTTTGGTTAAGTATTTTTTGACTTCCTCATCTTCTAAAATCAGTTCACCAAGCAATAATTTTTCTTTATTGGCTTTAATAGCATTTTTTCTCACAATTCCGTACGCGGTCTGTTTTCCCATTCCTGCACGGGTAAGTTCTGCCATCAATCTTTCAGCCATGATTAAACCATTGGTCAAGTTTAAGTTTCTTTCGATGTTTTCATCATAAAATACTAAGTTATTCATCAATTTAATTGTTAAGTTTAAGATGTAGTCGGTTAGAATACAGCTTTCCGGAAACATTATCCTTTCACAGGATGAATTGGTCAAGTCTCTTTCATGCCAAAGAGGGTTGTTGTCCAATGCAGCATTTACAAATGATTTAACAATTCTTGCAACACCACAAATCCTTTCAGCTGTAATAGGATTCATTTTATGAGGCATTGTACTGCTTCCCACTTGTTTTTCAGGATCGAAGTACTCTCCCACTTCCATGATTTCAGTTCTTTGCAAGCTTCTGATTTCTAGTGCAATCTTATCTAATGTACTTGCAATATTGGCTAAAACACTAATAAATTCCACATGGTTGTCTCTTTGAACTACTTGATTTGTAATTGTGGCGGCAGGCAATCCTAAAATTTCTGCAACGGTTTTGTGGATTTCCCATCCCTGTTCGCCTAATGCTGCGGTAGTACCTACGGCCCCATCCATCATTCCAATACAAACATTAGATTCTGCATGTTCTAATCTTTCATATTGTCTGTGGAGTTCATCTGCCCATAGTCCGAATTTCATTCCATAGGTTGTTGGAAGGGCATGTTGTCCATGTGTACGTCCGATACATACTTTCATTTTGTTTTCACTAGCTAAATTAAGCATTATTTTTGTCAATCTTTCTAATTTTTCCTTTAGTACAGTTATTGAATCTTTAATTAGTAATGAATTTGAACTGTCTACAATATCATTAGATGTTGCTCCGAAGTGCACATACTCGCCCGCACCATTTTCACAAACTTCAGTAATGGATTTTGATAAAGCTGCAATATCGTGGTTGGTTTCTGCTTCAATTTCTTTCATTCTTTCTAATTTAACATATTTTGTATTAGCTTTTGCTGCAATTTCGTCAGCAACTTCCTGCGGGATTATACCAAGTTTTCCTTCAGCTTGAGCTAATGCAGACTCAACATCTAACATTCTTTGTAATTTATTTTCCTCTTCCCAGATATTTTTCATTTCTGGAGTCCCATATCTAAATTCAATAGGGTGTATAGCCATTTCATATCAACTCACATAATTATTTGACAATATTATAATATTTTGATTTTTCATTATTAATATTTTAAGATTTTTTGGAAACATTTATATAGGGTAGATTTAAAGAGTATAATTGGCTATTATTGACTGATAATAGGTGATTAATTGGAAACTAAAATAAGACAGTTTCGCCAAGAAAAAGGCATTACTCAACAACAGCTTGCCGATTTGGTTGGTGTTACTCGTCAAACAATAAATGCTTTAGAAAACGCTCGCTATAACCCTTCCTTATTATTGGCCTATCATATAACTAATATATTAGGTAAAGATGCTATTGAAGATGTTTTCATCTTTAGTGATGATGATTGAATGCTGTTAATTTGTGCTGCTGTTAATTTGTCAAATTTGCAATTGATTATTTAGTCAATGTTATCTAATTTTTTTTAATGAATTTTTTTCTTGATAGATATGTCGTTATTTAATGAAAAAATTAAAAATATTCCTTTAAATGAGGTATTGGTTTTAATTATTATTTTATTTATAATTCAGTTTATTTTTAATTCATTAAACATTGTTCATATTAATTCTATTTGGATTTATCTTTTTATAATATTTTATTTTTTTTATAAATTAAGAGATAATTTCACATGTTTTAAAGAAGATTTTGCCGATATTTTCCGTATTGGCATTTTAAAACATATTTTATTGATTGTTTTATTGAATATTTTTCTTTCTTATGGATTATTATACTTATCTAATTATCTTTTGGCAGTATGTCCTGAAATAAATAATTTATTTAATCTTCAAATTTTTTCAGGTAATGCAAATAATTCCTTGATTCTGATTGGCGGTTTCATTGCCACTGTTTTTGTTTCGCCGGTTTGTGAAGAATTGATTTTCAGGGGAGTTTTGATTAACAAGTTAAAAGTTATTGTTCCTACAACTTTTGCAATATTGATTTCTTCATTGCTATTCGCTTCTTTGCATCCTTATGGAAGCATAATGTCTGCATTTGTTTTTGCAATTTGCATGGCTATTTTCTATATTAAAACTGAGAATATCTTGGTTCCGATATTCGCTCATTTCCTGAATAATCTGTTCGCTGAAGTAATTGTGATTTTGGATAAAGGCAATATCTTATTTACGAATGATTTTATAATGATCGTAATTTCTATTTTGGCAATTATTTCTGGAATTGTTCTAACCGTAGCCCTTATTGGTGAATTGAATAAGATTAAATAATAATAAGTTTAGATAAGTAAACATGGATTTAAGAAAAATAGGCATTCTTTTAATTTTTGTTGGAATATTTGTCACTGTGATGTTTGTAAATAATGAAAGGTTTTTTGTTCCAGCATTAACCATAACCGTTTTAGGATTTTTCGTAGCTGTTGTAGGTTTTGTCATTGAAATCAGAAAGCAGAAAATCAAAAATGACCAGTTGGATAAGGATATTGGTTCAATTCTTCAACCTTTGATTACAAAATACTCCAATCTGAATAAGCAATATCGCAGGGATTTTGAAGGGGAAGAGTATGCCCAAAAAAGACTTCAGTTAAACAGTGATTTGGAAAAGGAAATCGCAGAAAAACTCCCTTATTTGGAGAGTAGGGAAATTAAAAAAATCGTAATTCAATTCAGTCAACAACAGGACAAAATGAATTAAATTTTTTTGGATTAATTTTATAATGTACATTTTGTTACAACAAGGTTTTAAATAGTACATTATACTAACTATTATATGTGAAGAAATATTGAGTGATATAATGTTTTCCCCAAATTTAGATGAGATAAAAGAAATTGCGAAAAATAAGGAATATAAGAGGATTCCAATATCTTATGAATTATTTTCAGATATTGCAACTCCTATTGAGGTTTTAAAAATTTTAAAGGGCATAAGTGACCATACATACATGCTGGAAAGTGTTGAGGATGCGCAAAAATGGGGAAGATACACTTTTTTAGGATATGATCCTTTATTGGAATTCACCTGCCAAAATGGGGTTGTCACCATTAAAGGCGATAAGGATTTCAATGAATTAAATGATGATACAATCACCATGAATACAGATAATCCTGGTGATGTAATCAAAGATTTGGTTAAAAGGAATAAATCTCCAAAACTAAATCATTTACCACCTTTCAATGGAGGCTTCGTGGGATATTTTGCATATGACTATATAAAATATTCCGAACCTTCATTGAATTTGGATGCGGAAAACCAAGATCAGTTTAAAGACATTGATTTAATGCTATTTGACAAAGTTATTGCTTTTGACAATTTCAAGCAGAAGATTGTTATCATTGTCAATATGAAAACCGATGATTTGGAAAAAAACTATAAAATGGCATGCAGCGAACTACTTGAAATTGCAGATTTGATTAAAAACGGTAAAAAGATAGAAACTAAACCGTTAAATCTAAAATCTGACTTTAAACCTGCATTTTCACGAGAAAAATACTGCGAAATGGTAGATAAGGCAAAGCATTATATTCGTGAAGGAGATATTTTCCAAGTTGTCTTATCCAATAGAATTGAAGCTGAAATTACAGGCAGCTTATTTGACACATATAGGGTTTTAAGAACAACAAATCCTTCCCCATACATGTTTTATTTCTCAAGCAATGATATAGAAATAGCCGGTGCATCCCCCGAAACGTTAGTTAAATTGAATGATAATAAACTTTATACATTCCCCTTAGCCGGAACAAGACCTCGTGGAAAAACTGAACAGGAGGACTTGCAGCTTGAAAAGGAACTGTTGGCCGATGAAAAAGAACTGGCGGAACATAATATGCTGGTTGACTTGGGGCGCAATGACATTGGAAGAATTGCAGAAATAGGTTCCGTTAAGGTTGATAAATACCTGTCCATTGAACGATTCTCACATGTAATGCATATTGGTTCCACCGTTACAGGAAATTTAAGAAAAGATTTGGATTCCCTTTCTGCCATTGATTCTATTTTGCCGGCAGGAACATTGTCCGGAGCTCCAAAAATAAGGGCATGTGAAATTATAAATGAACTTGAAAATAATAAAAGGGGGATTTACGGAGGAGCCATCGGATATGTCGATTTAAGCGGAAATATTGATACATGCATTTCAATCAGAATTGCATTTTCTAGAAATAACAAAGTGTTCATCCGTTCCGGAGCGGGCATTGTTGCCGATAGTGTGCCTGAAAAAGAGTTTGAAGAGTGTTTAAATAAGGCGGCTGCAGTTATAAATGCATTGAAAATTGCCGATGGAGGGATAGAATGATTCTTTTAATAGACAATTACGATAGTTTTTCATATAATTTGTTTCAATTGGTTGGCCAAATCAATCCCGATATAAAGGTTTCAAGAAACGATAAACTCACTGTTGAAGAAATAAATGATTTAAATCCCGAATGCATCATTTTATCTCCGGGTCCCGGAAAGCCAGAAAATGCCGGAATCTGCATTGATATTGTAAAAGAATTTCATGATAAGATACCAATTTTAGGGGTTTGTTTAGGCCATCAAGCGATATGCGCAGCATTCGGAGGAAAAATTTCTCATGCAAAAAGACTTATGCATGGCAAATCCTCAAAAATATCTTTGGATTATGATTACATTTTTAAAGAATTGCCGAGTGAAATAAGCGTTGGAAGGTATCATTCATTGAGTTTGGTTGAAGATACTCTTCCTGATTGTCTGGAAATTATTTCAAAGGCTAAGGATGATGGTGAAGTAATGGCTGTGAAACATAAGGATTTCAATGTTTATGGACTTCAATTTCACCCAGAATCAATATTGACTCCTGATGGATTAACAATTTTAAAGAATTTTACACAAAAAGTTGAAAGAGGGATTATATGATTAAAGAAGCAATTTTAAAAGTATATAAACATGAAGATTTAACCTATGATGAAGCTTACCAAACAATGGATGAAATCATGAGTGGTGAAGCCAGTGAAGTTCAGATGAGTGCTTACTTGACAGCAATGTCCATGAAAGGCGAAACCATAGATGAGATTACTGCGTCCGCTGAAGCTATGAGGGCTCATTGCGTAAGGCTATTGAATGATAAGGAAGTTTTAGAGATTGTAGGAACTGGTGGTGACGGGTCAAATACATTTAACATATCAACAACTTCTTCCATTGTCATTTCTGCAGCCGGTGTTCCTGTTGCAAAGCATGGAAACAGGTCTGCCTCTAGCAAATGCGGTGCGGCAGATGTATTGGAAGCATTAGGTGTTAATATTCATATTGAACCTGAAAAAAGCCTTAAATGCTTGGATGAAATTAATTTATGTTTCTTATTTGCTCAAAATTATCATTTATCAATGAAATATGTGGCTAATGTTCGTAAGGAACTTTCAATTAGGACAATTTTCAATATATTGGGGCCATTAACTAATCCTGCCGGTGCTACAATGCAGGTTTTAGGTGTTTATGAAAAGGAACTTGTTGAGCCGTTAATGGATGTATTGAAAAATTTAGGAGTTGCATCTGCCGTGTCAGTTTATGGATTGGATGGGATGGATGAAATTTCAGCAAGTGACAAAACTTTTGTATGTGAATTGAAAGATGGTAAAACAATGTCCTATGAAATTTCACCGGAATACTTTGGCATGGAACTTGTTTCAAAAGAGGATCTTGTTGGTGGTGATGCTCAAGAAAATGCAGAAATCACCTTATCAATACTTAATGGTGAAAAAGGGCCAAAAAGAAATGCGGTCTTACTAAATTCTGCTGCAGGTTTATATGTTGCCGGCAAAGCCGAATCCTTAAGGGAAGGTGTTGAAATGGCAGCAGAAATAATTGATTCCGGGAAAGCATTAGAACAACTTGAAAGATTTATTGAATTTACAAATAGCTGATTATTATGTTGGATGAGATTGTTGAAAAAACAAAGGAAAGAGTCGAACAGGCAAAGAAAATAATTCCTTTAGAAGAACTTAAAAGGCAAGTTTCTCAATTGGAAATATCCGAGGATTTTCCATTTAAGAAGGCTTTAAGTGGAGATGATATTGCAATAATTGCAGAAGTTAAGAAAGCCTCTCCTTCAAAAGGATTAATTGCTGAAGATTTTGATTATTTAAAGATTGCAAAAGAATATGAAGAGGCCGGCGCTAGTGCGATTTCAGTTTTAACCGAACCGTATTTCTTCATGGGTGGTGATGATTACTTAAGAGAAATTGCCGAAGCCGTTGATATTCCAGTTTTGAGAAAAGATTTTGTAATTGATGAGTATATGATTTGGGAAGCAAAGCTGCTTGGCGCTTCAGCTGTTTTGTTGATAGTTTCAATATTGGACATCGTTCAATTAAAAAGATATTTGGACTTGGCTCATGATTTGGGCCTGTCAGCTATTGTCGAGACTCATGATGGTGATGAAATAATGCGCGCCATGACTGTGGGTGCTGAAATCATAGGTGTTAACAATAGGAATTTAAATGATTTCACTGTGGATATTGAAAATAGTATCAACTTACGTAGATGTGTCGGTGAAGATGTGATATTTATTTCTGAAAGTGGCATTAAAACAAAAGAAGATGTTGCCAGATTAAAAGAAAATAATGTTGATGCTGTTTTAATAGGGGAAACTTTAATGAAAAGCGATGATAAGAAAGCTATGATTTTGGAGTTGAAAAATGGTTAAAGTTAAAATCTGCGGACTTAAAAGATTGGAAGATATAGAAATAGTAAACAAATATAAACCAGATTATATAGGTTTTGTATTCGCAGATAGTAAAAGAAAAGTTTCTCATGATTTAGCTTGCAAATTGAAAAATGATTTGAGCTCAGATATTATTTCTGTTGGAGTTTTTGTTGATGCTCCTCAGGAGGAAATATTAAAAATCTATGGTGATGGAATTATTGAGGCAGCTCAACTTCACGGCATTGAAGATGAAGATTATATTAACCAATTAAAAGAAAAGACTAATGGTGAATTAAAAGTCATCAAAGCTATTGAAATGTCAGAGGATACTGATTTGAACGATTATGAAAATTCTCAAGCTGATTATTTGCTTTTGGATAGTGGTAAAGGTAGTGGAAAAACCTTTGACTGGCGTTTGATTAGAAAAAATTTAAAGAAAGAATTTTTCTTGGCTGGCGGATTGGATATATCAAATGTTGAAGAAGCCATTGAAGAATTTAATCCTTATGCTATAGATTTAAGTTCTAGCCTTGAAACTGATGGATTTAAAGATGAAAATAAAATTAGGGAATTGATGGAGGTTATAAATTGAGTAGAGGAAGATATGGTGAATATGGTGGTCAATACATATCTGAAACATTAATGAATGAGTTGCTCTATCTGGAAGAGCAATATTGTCATTATATGAATGACCCGGAATTTGTAGAGGAGCTTAATACGTTATTAAGGGAATATGCTGGAAGGCCCTCTTTATTATATTATGCTGAAAGGATGACAGAAGATCTTGGAGGGGCCAAGATTTATTTGAAGCGTGAAGATTTGAACCACACAGGCGCTCACAAGATTAACAATGTTTTGGGCCAGGTTTTGCTGGCTAAAAAAATGGGCAAAACAAGGGTGATTGCTGAAACCGGTGCCGGTCAACACGGAGTGGCTACTGCTACTGCAGCAGCTCTTTTGGATATGGAATGTGAAGTGTTCATGGGTGAAGTGGATACAAAAAGACAAGCCTTAAATGTCTACAGAATGGAACTGTTGGGAGCTAAAGTACATTCAGTCAAATCAGGTACAAAAACATTAAAGGACGCTGTAAATGATGCATTCAGGGATTGGATTGCCCGTGTTCATGATACAAATTATGTGATTGGTTCTACTATGGGGCCTCATCCATTTCCAATGATTGTCCGTGATTTTCAAGCAGTTATCAGTGAAGAAGCTCGTCAACAATTTTTAGATAAGGAAGGCAAGCTTCCTAATGCTGTCATTGCATGTGTCGGTGGAGGAAGTAATGCAATGGGTGCCTTTTACAACTTTATTGATGATGAAGAGGTTAAATTAATCGGTTGTGAAGCTGGTGGAAAAGGCATAGATACACCATATAATGCGGCAGCTTTAACTAATGGGCAAATTGGAATATTCCACGGGATGAAATCAATTTTCAGCCAGGGAGAATATGGTCAGATTGCACCGGTGTATTCTGTTTCAGCGGGTCTTGACTATCCTGGTGTAGGGCCTGAACATGCACATTTAAGAGATATCGGCAGAGCAGAATACGTTCCGGTAACCGATGAGGAAGCGGTGGAAGCATTCGAATACCTGTCAAAAATGGAAGGAATTATCCCCGCTATCGAAAGTGCTCACGCTGTTGCATATGCAATGAAATTGGCTCCAAAAATGAATAAGGATGAAATCATAATGATATGCCTTTCTGGAAGAGGTGATAAGGATGTCAGATCAATTGCGGAATATAGGGGAGTTGATTTAAATGAGTAAGATTGCTAATGCATTTAAAGATGGAACTGCGTTCATTGGATTTTTAACTGCAGGAGACCCTACAATCGACAAGACTGTTGAATATATTTTGGCTATGGAAGAGGCAGGTTGCGACTTGATTGAAATTGGAATTCCATTTTCAGATCCGATGGCTGAAGGTGTTGTAATTCAGGATGCAAATGTAAGGGCTTTAAAACACAATACCACAACTGATGATGTATTTGATATTGTGGCAAGAGTTCGTGAAAAGACTGACATTCCATTAGTGTTTTTAACATATATCAACCCGGTTTTCTTTTATGGCTATGAAAAGTTTTTCAAGAGATGTGCGGAACTGGGAATAGACGGAATCATATCTCCTGATTTGCCTTATGAGGAAAAGGGTGAAATTGCCGATATTGCTCTTTCAAATGATGTTGATGTGATTTCTTTAATCGCTCCGACTTCCAGTGAAAGAATTAAAATGATAGCTAGTGAAGCCACAGGATTCATATATGTTGTATCTTCACTTGGAGTCACTGGAATGCGTTCCGAAATCAAAACAGATTTAAAATCAATACTGTCAGACATTCGGGAAGTGACTGATTTGCCATTGGCTGTTGGTTTTGGTATCAATACTCCTGAACAAGCTGCAGAAATCTCTAAAATTGCTGATGGGATCATTGTTGGCAGTGCTATTGTAAAAATCATTGAAGAACATGGTGAAGACGCCAATGCTGCTTTAAAAGAATATGTCTCAAGCATGAAAAATGCATGCAAATGATAAAAAGATAAACTTATAATATATAAAAAACAAATATAATTACATTATTAATAAGAGGATTATTTATGTTTAAAGCAGAATTAAGTGATTCTAGTATACTAAAAACCAGTTTTGACGCTATTTCATCAATTGTGGATGAAGTACAGATTCAAACTGATAGTGAAGGCATGAGATTAGATGCCTTAGACCGTAGTCACATAACTTTCGTTCATTTAGAACTTAAATCTAGTTTATTTGATGAATATATTTGTGATGTTCCTGAAAAAATTAATATTGATACTGATGAATTTATGAGAGTTCTTAAAAGAGCTAAATCACAGGATAGAGTTTTAATGTCTGTAGATGAGGGTAATTTCATCATTACCTTTGAAGGCGATGCTACAAGAACTTTCAAAATAAGATTAATTGATATGGAATATGATAACCCAGTTCCACCTCAAATTGATCATCCAACTAACTTCAAAGTACGTTTCTCAATCTTAAAAGATTGTATTAACGATATTGATATTTTCTCAGACAAAATCGCTTTACAAGTTGATGAAGATTACTTTATCGCATCCGCTGACGGTGAATTCGGTGATGCAAGCATCAAATATCTTCACGGTGAAAATATTCAAGAACATGCAAAATCTTTATTCTCATTGGATAAGATTAGAGAAATGCTTAAAGCAGATAAATTTTCAGAGGAAGCTGAAATTAGTTTAGGTACTGACATGCCATTGAGTTTAACTCTTAATATGGTAACCGGTGACGGTAAACTCAGTTTCTTGCTTGCTCCTAGATTAGAAACAGATGAATAGTTTTTCATTTGTTTTATCCTTTTTTTATTTTTAAAAGACAATTTTAGAGATGGTAATCAGTGGATCAATTTTATCAGGAATTGCGAAAAATTCAAAAAAAAGAACGTAATAACGCAACTTTAGCTCGTGTAGAAGAAGATTTTTACACCCGCATTCATGTATATTTAGATGAGCTAAGGCAAGAAGCAATTAGAGATCCATTTTCAAATGTTCATGGCATGCTTAAGGAAGCTCAGATTATCGCTACAGAAATCTGTGAAAGACGTGAACATAAGATAACTGATGCCGCCGTTGTAAATATCCATAGGTCTTATCATTTATTCACAGGCAAGCCTCAGTTTGATTTGGTTGATACCACTCCTTTGAATTTGACTCCTGAAGAGGAAAAATTCTATTTCTCATTGATAGACAATTTGAAAAATCATAGGCATAACATATCCTTGGAAAAGCTGTCAGATGATGACGAAAAAGAGAAGAAGGTTATCAAGCCTAAAGAAACTCAAAAAAATACTTTAATTCCAACTCCTGCTGAGGAAAAACAGGAGGATGAGGTTTTAAACAGGTTGGATGAAATCAGCAAAGCCAAGCCGATTAAGCCGGAACCGAGACAACCTATTGAAAAACAAATTAACAAACCTAAAGTCGAAGCCGCTCCTATTGAAGCAAAACAAAAAGAAGAGCCTCCTAAAGTCATAGAGGATAATCCGAATGCATTTGATGAGCAGGATGAATTTTATGATTTCGAGTCTAAAAAAGTGGCTAGGGATACTGAACTCGTCACAATGTTGGTGTTTGATGAAATCGGCCCTATTGTCGGTGTCGATGAGAAAGTTTACGGTCCGTTCAGACCACAGGATCTTGTGACTTTGCCGTTAATAAATGCGAAAGTATTTTTCAAAAATAGAAAAGGTCGTCAAGTAAAAATTTAACTCATTTTCCATTACATTTAAATAACTTGATTTATAGATATACTAATCGTATCTATTTGTGATAATAAAAAATTATATTTTATATAATTTGGATTTTTGCTGTGTGTAGACTTGATGCGTTACAAGGCAGTTTGAATCTCTACGTTTTTTATGATATAAATCGAGTTTAGATAAATTCATAGATAGATTTACAATGACTTATTAATTACGGTGAAAAATATGAAAATACCAAAAGAAAAAAGAACATACTGTCCTCACTGTAAAAGACACACAATTCACGAAGTACACACTGCTAAAAAAAGAAAAGCTAGTGAATTAACCTGGGGACAAAGACAATTCAGACGTGTAACTGCTGGTTATAGAGGTTACCCAAGGCCTTTACCTGCTGGAAACAAACCAGTTAAGAAATTAGATTTAAGACTCAAATGTAAAGAATGTGGAAAATCTCACATTAAACAATCTTTCAGAACAGGTAAACCTGAATTTGTATCTAAATAGGTGATTAACATGGTTAGTAAAGGTAGAGGAAACTTTTTAAAAGTTAAATGTTTAGATTGTGACAATGAACAAGTAATATTCGACCGTGCAGCATCTGATGTAAAATGTATTATTTGTGGTAAAACCCTTGTCAAATCTCGTGGTGCTAAAGCTAAAATCACAGCACACATTGAAAAAGTTTTAAACTAGATT
>NZ_CACXTS010000006.1 GCF_902770715.1 uncultured Methanobrevibacter sp.
CGGTAAAATGAATGTTGCTCAAGGTGCTCACGCTTACGACAACACTGTTGCTGGCGGCGTTGCAACTACTGGTACTGATTCAATCATTGAAAACAACACCATTACCGGTGCTGTTACTATAAATAAAGTTGGAACCACTTTCATTGGAAACGATGTAAATGGTACTGTAACTGTAAGTGCAAACAACAACGTAATTAAAGGAAACAACATTACCACTACTGGTAATTATGCTGTTGATTTAGGATCAAAAACCGGTAACAACGTAACCGATAACTACTTAGTCTCTGCTTTATACAAAGGTGATGCTGCTGTTAAATTCAGCAATGCCAATAACATTGTAGAAAACAACTATCCTGTTCGCACTGTTTTAACCGCTGAAGATCTTGATATGAATTATAAAGATGGTAGTGCTTGGGTTGTTACTTTGACTGATGGTACTAATCCTATTGCGGGTGCTGTTGTTAAAGTTGGTATTCTCGGTAAAACCTACAGCCTCAAAACAGGTGCTGACGGTACTGTCACTTTACCTATTAATGTAGCTCCGGGCAATTATGATGTTAGTGCTGCTTATGATGGTGACGGACTTCACGAATCCGCATTTGTAAATGCTACAGTAACTGTCGGTAAAGCTGTTTCCACTTTAACTGCTGAAAACATTACAATGTCTTATAAAAACGGTTCTTGGATTGTTACTTTGACTGGTGCTGAAGGTGTTATTCCAAAAGCTGCAATTAAATTCGGTATCCTCGGTAAAGTTTACACTGTTGAAACTGATGAAAATGGTGTTGCTGCATTAGCAATCAACTTAGCTCCAGGCACTTACCAAATCAATGCAACATTTGGAGGTAATGCAAAACACGAATCTGCATTTGTAGATGCTACCGTAACTGTTGAAAAAGCAGTTGCCACTATTGCTAGTGAAGATCTTACCATGTCCTATAAAGATGGCAGTGCATATGCTGTTACTGTGACCGATGCTAAGGGTGCTGTTCTTGCAGGAACTACAGTAAAATTCACATTCGGAACAAAATCATACAACATCAAAACCGATGCAAACGGTGTTGCATCATTACCAATTAACTTAAACATTGGTGAATACACAGTAAATGCTGTTGTTGACGATGCTAAATACACTTCCGAAGAAGTAACTAATACTGTAACTGTAACAGATTATGATGCAGTCCTCGTCGCAAACGATATTAACATGACTTACCAAGACGGAACAAACTATGAAGTTCAATTAACAACCGCTGATGGTACTCCTATCACTGTTGCAAACTTAGTAGTTAAAATCACACTTCTTGGTAAAACATACAGTATTAAAACTGACAGTGAAGGTATTGCAAAATTACCAATCAACTTAAGGGCCGGAACCTATGTATTCACAGCAGAATACAATGGTAGCCAAGTAAACAGCACAGTTGTTGTAAACAAAGCATAAAAAACAGAATAATTTCAAATTAGGCTTATTAACTTAAGCCTAATTTCTCTTTTTTTTTTAATAATGGATAATTTTAGATAATTCTCATTTTTAACTTATTTTTTATCAATTGACGTGGAATTTAAATATCACTTTCAATATAAATTAATAATGTAAAGTTGTTAATTTTTAATGTTAACTTTATAATATTTTATTGAGTGATTAAATGAAGATTAATAATAAAGTTTTTATTTGCACATTGCTTGTGTTGATAATCTTTTTCAGTATTAATGCATGCAGTGCAGAGGAAACACTTAATGAAACATTAGGGGCAGATACTGTTGGGGAAATTAGTTTATCTGAAGGCCCTATCGATGAATTAAGTGATAGTGAAGACACATTTGATATTGATGGAAATCAGAATGAGGAGTTTACAACAAGTACTGGCGCTATTAGTAATTCTAATGGTGAAGAAGCAATCCTCATTAAGAATGATGAACTTTTTGAAAAAGAAAGTCCAATTATGGGCAATGATGAGCAGGTTGTTCTTCCAGAAGGGACTATTTATGTTTCTGAAAATGGTGATGATTCCAATGATGGGTTATCAGAAGAAAATGCAATACTTACTCTTGTTCATGCAGTTGACATAGTTAAAAATAGGGAAAATAAAACTGCTACCGTTTATGTATTAAATGGTGATTACACTACTGGTGCTATTGATATTAGTGATGATGTTGGAGTTTCATTATCCATTATTGGTCAGGAAAAAGATAAAGTTACTATTCATGGAACTGGAGCCTATATTTTTGATATATATGGTGATAATTTAGTATGGGCTTTTAAAAACCTTGATTTTGATGGACTTGATTCAACTTCAAGAACTTCAGCTGCTTTAGTGTTATACAGCAAAAACGGCAATTTCACTGTTAACAACTGTAACTTCAGAAACATTAACACTAAATTAGGTGCTATTGCAATAGGCAATGACAATGGAAATACAGATGTTACAAATTGTATTATTGAAGATGTAACCGGATCTGCTTCTTCCACATCAATTTTAACTATTAATGGTGATGGTAAATTTGTTTTAGATAATATTACAATTAGGAATTGTAAATTAAATGATGATGTTGCGAGTACAACTGTCTCTTCATATTTAAGAACTGTTTTATATGTAAACACTTATGAAGCGGATGTGACATTATCCAACTCCAAAATTAGAAATAATAATGGTCCGGTGATGAGTTTTATAGAGTCTAGAGCTAAATTAACATTAATTAACACTACCATTGCAGATAATGTTATTGATACTTCCTTAAATGGTGCAAATGGTGGGGATATGTTAATTTGGGCAAACAATGATGATAGTTGTAATATTAACATATCTCAATGCGTAATTAAAAACAATACCATTGCTAAATCTGGAAAAGGATTATTCCACAATCAAAAAGGAAGTATGAATGTTGAATACTCAGATATCAGCAAAAATACTGTTGGCAAGTTCATTGGTTCAACAGGAACTATAACCGCCAACAATAACTGGTGGGGAACCAATGACCAGCCTGATGCCAAAGTTGACAATTGGGTTATCATGAATGTTGAAGTCGATGATTCTGAATTGGCTGATAACAATAAGATTACTTTAACCATAGACTTTAATCATGTAAAAACATCATCAGGTAATGTTGAAGAGTTAACAGGCGGGGAAATTCCTAAAGATTCTTATACTGTTTATGCATCTGCTCAGGAAGGTGAAATAACTCCTAGTGAGGTTGTAATTAATAAAGGTGAAGTTAAAGTACAGACTTTCACTGTAACCGAAAACAATGATGTGATTACATTAACTTGTGATGGTGATGTTGTAGAACTTACTATTGTAGGAGATGAACCTTATAACGGAATTGTTTATGTAAGCAAAACAGGTGATGACAATAATAACGGTTCAATTGACGCTCCAGTAGCAACTGTTGCAAAAGCGATTGAACTCGCAAATGCAGGATCAGGCCAAATAATCATTTATGAAGGAAACTATCTAGGAAATATGTATCATGTAACCCATTCATTAAATATTACAGGTGTTGGAAACGTTGTTTTAGATGCAAATAACGGCAGATTATTTACAATGAGTTATGATGATGAAGTTGAACAATTAATATTAACTAATTTGGTTCTTACCGGTGCTGATGATAATTATGGTCAGGTAATCTACAGTTTTGCTGATGAATTGATTTTAGATAATGTAAATATTACAAATAACCCTGGTTCCGGCAGTCTTATTAAAAATTACGGTAAGATGACAATCAATAATTGCGTCATTGCAAATCATAACGGTGAAAACGTAATTGACATTTCCGGCTCTAAAGATATAATTATTAACAACACTATCTTTGAAAACAATACAGTAACTGATTATGCAGTTGTCTATGCTTCTTCCTCTAGTGGAAATGCAATAGTTGAAAATACTATATTCAGAAACAATACAGGACAATTGGGAATATTCAAAGTAAGTAAAAGGACTACTGTAAAAGGTTCCAAATTTATTGACAATACAAATAAGTTAGGTTATGGCGGTGCAATAAGTGATTTCGATTCATTGACCGTAGCAAACTCAACATTTATAAATAACAAAGCAAATAAGGAAGCTGGTGCTATTTATGTAGGCTACAATAGGGTTGCAACCATTACCCAATCAATATTCATAAACAATACTGCAAACCTTGCCGGTACTGATTATCAGGGTGATGCAATCTTCAACAAGGGCAAACTCACCATTAACTACTGTGTATTATTGACAAATGCCAAAAACTCACTCATTTACTCTTCAAGCGAGTTTGATGCAAATGCCCAATACAACTGGTGGGGAACTAATGATAATCCCGTATCCTTAAATGGCGTTGGAACCTATGAAAATGATTTGGATGAGGAAGTATATAGCGTAATTGATTCATCAAATTGGGTCTATATGAATGTTACTACTGACATGGCTGATGATACTGTAATTGTTGGTGATGCTGTGGGAATCACTGTTGACTTTACTAATTATAGGGATTTAAATGGGGATTTACAACCTTTAAGCAAAAGCATTCCTGAAGTAAATGTATCTGCAAGTGCTATTTATGGTAATCTGGATAGTGATGTAAAAACCACTTCAAACAACATTGCTACTTTTGTTTATTATGCTACAGTTTCAGCTGAAGACGTAGTTGATATTGCATCTTCCAATGCTACTGTTCAGGTTCCTATAAATGTTGATGAGCCTGCTCAGGAAGGAGTAATCTATGTATCTCCAGATGGTGATGATTCCAATGATGGTTTAACCAAGAAAAACCCTGTTAAAACAATTACTCATGCTATTGAAATAGCTACAATTGGTCAAATTGTTCTTTTAGACGGTGTACATATAACCGGTGATTTGGGAAACATTTATGAGGATTTAACAATCACTGGTAAAGGTAAAGCAGTCATTGATGCCCAAAACAATAACAGAATTTTATATGTCGGAAGCGAAGCAAATGTGGTAATAAATAATGTTACTATGATTAATGGGTATACTGCCGATGAGAGCGGTGCACTTTTAGGAAACAGTAATCATTTAACATTGATTAATTGTATATTGTCCAACTCTTCTGCTGGCCAAAATAATGGTGGGGCTATTTTCAGCGTTGGCAGATTGACTATAATCAATACCACTATCGCTAACTGTTCTGCAAAACAGGGTGGTGCAATTTTTACCCAATCCGATAGTGATTTTAATAGTTTAGAAGTGATAAACTCAACTTTTGAAAACAATATTGCAACAGGATATGATATGAATGGTGGTGGAGCAATATATGCTCAACGCACTACAGGATTTTATAATTTTGATTTAAAAGTAGATAATTCAACATTCATAAACAATAAAGCAGAAGGTACATCTTCAGGTGGAGCAATCGCTCTTGTACAATTGGATGCTACAGCTAAAATAACAGACTCTAAGTTTATTGCAAACCATGCTAACGGAAAAACCGGCTACGGTGGTGGAGCGATTTATGTCTCCAGTGCAAGTAATTATTACAGATATGGTACTATGACTATTACAGGCACTTTATTTGAAAACAACACCTGCGGTGCAAATGGTGGAGCGATTTATGGAAGAGTCACTACTGTAAATGTTGCAAACTCTGTATTAATCAACAATAGTGATGTTAATGGTTTGGTGGTTTACGGATATAAAACAGATTCAGCAAGCCCTTCTATCACATTAAATGATAACTGGTGGGGTTCAAATGATAGTCCAAAAAGTCTCGTTGGTGGAAACGGATACAAACCAACTCTTAACAGATGGGCGATTTTAACAGTAACTAACGATTCTGCAATTGAAGCTGGAAATACTGTTAAATTGACTGTAAGTATCAATAATTATACTACAGGCACTGTAAATGGATCCATGTCCAAACCGATTTCAGTTAAACGTGATGTGACTATTAAAACAACCGATGAAGACATCACTTCAACTTTAGAAAACGGAGAATTCATTTATGATTACGCAGTGCCTGAGAATGTTAAATACGTGGCTGCCAGTGTTGATGATGAAACTGTAGTATTGCTTGTAATCTCTTCACAGGTTAATGTTGAAATCGATGATATTACTGCAAGGAAATATGATAAGGTAAATGTAGTTGTAAATGTGACAGGAGATACAGAAATCAATGTCGGTGTTGTAGAATTATATGCAGATACTACTTTAATTGATACAATTCCAGTTACTCAAGGAAAAGCGATTAAAGATGTTGTTATCAGTTGTGATGTTGGAACATATGAGTTAATTGCTAAGTTTATTGATGAGTCTAACCTATTTGATGCAAGCGAGTCTAATGCAACTCTTGTTGTCGATGGGGTTTGTGAATTATGGAATGACACTTTCTTTAATTTCTTTAATGAGGATGGTCTTTTAAGAGATGAAATCATTGATGAAGAATTGGTGTTCCATGGTGATTTCTCAAATCTTGGCGTGGATGTAATAAGTATCCATAAGCCTATTGTAATTTCTGGTGATAATGCAGTAATCTATGATATGGCATTTGCTCTTAAAGATGATGTTAAATTAACTAATATTAGTTTAATAGCTAACAATTCCAAATTTGCTGAAAATTCCAATGCATTAATATTCGCTAATGGCGAATCCATAGAGTTGAATAATATTCATGTAAACTACACAACACCAAGCAACTCTAATGCATATGGAATTTTGGCATATTGTGCTGAAAACTTCAAATTATTGAATTCCACCATCTTATTTGATTCAAACAATAGGGCTGGCGTAACTCAACATGCATTGCAAATTCGTGATTGCAATGACTTTTTGGTTAAAGGAAATACAATCAATGCTTATCTGCCTGCAAGAGATGTTGCATATGCAGACACCTACCCTTACTTCAATTCTGTTGATCAGGAATTGGTATTGGTTGTCGGTATTCAAAATGGTGAAAATGGTATTTTAACTGAGAATTGTATTGATTCCATAGTTAAATCCGCTTTAGGTGATTTCCCTACTGTTGATACAATCATGGTTTACGGTGCTGCAAACCTGGAGATTAGCTGGAACAATATTACTCAAATAGACACTGTCAATGCAGGACGTGCCAGTTATTGCAATGCAATGGATTTATACGCTTTTGATGGCATCACAGTTAAGAATAATAATGTATTGGTAAACATTACCTCAGGAATGGAAGCTAAAGGTACTGCCTATCCTATTCAGGCTACAGGTTCCTATAATGCTCTTTTAATTGATCATAACAATTTAACTTCAATTTCCAGAGGTCCTGCTTTAGGTATTTACTCACAAAACTATGATGGCTCAACTGATATCACTATTGTCTACAATAACATTAATGCTACTGGATTAGCAACCATGGATGAGTATGCATTGGTTTCAGGTATGGAACTCCAGGACAATATTGCAATGGTTTACAATAACACAATATATTCAAGAAGCATTGGTAGCTATAATGATTTAAATGCATTATATGGTATTAGTTATGCTCAAGAAACTGCTAATAACCATGAATTTGGTATTAGGGATAATACTGTTTATACTGAAGGTAAATATGCAATTTACCTTAAAAATGCTAAAAATTCTAATGTAACTGAAAACTATCTGATTGCTAAAGAATTAAAAGGTGATTCTGCTGTAAGTGTTAACGGTGAAAACAATATTGTTGTAAATAACTATCCTGGAGATGTCAATTTGTCTGCTAATGACCTTGAAATGCTTTATAAAGATGGTTCAGCTTGGACAGTTACCTTAACTGATGGTATTAATCCTATTGAGGGTGCTGTTGTTAAAGTAGGCATTCTTGGAAAAACTTATGGCCTTACAACCGATGCATATGGTACTGTATCATTACCTATAACTGTCAGTCCGGGCACTTACGAAGTCAATGCCACCTATGAGGGTGACCAAGGGTCAGCATTTGTCGATGCCACAGTTACTGTCGGTAAAGCTGCCGCTACATTAACTGCTGAAAACATTACAATGTCTTATAAAAACGGTTCTTGGATTGTTACTTTGACAGGTGCTGATGGTGTAATTCCTAAAGCTGCAATCAAATTCGGTATTGCTGGTAAAGTCTATACCATTAAAACAGATGATAGTGGTGTTGCTGCATTACCTATCAATTTAGCTCCAGGCACTTACGAAATCAATGCAACATTTGGAGGTAACGCTAAACACGAATCTGCATTCGTTGAAGCTACTGTAACCGTTGAAAAAGCAGTTGCCACTATTGCCAGTGAAGACCTTACAATGTGCTATAAGGATGGTAGTTCATATGCTGTTACAGTGACTGATGCAAATGGTGCTGTTGTTGCAGGAACCACAGTTAAATTTACATTCGGAACAAAATCATACAACATCAAAACCGATGCAAACGGTGTTGCATCATTACCAATTAACTTAAACATTGGTGAATACACAGTAAATGCTATTGTTGACGATGCTAAATACACTTCCGAAGAGGTAACCAATACCGTAACCGTAACAGATTATAATGCAACCCTAGTTACAAACGATATCAATATGACATACCAAGACGGAACAAGCTATGAAGTTCAATTAACAACCGCTGACGGCAATCCAATTGCTGTTGCAAACTTAGTGGTTAAAATATCACTTCTTGGTAAAACATATAATATCAAAACCGATGCAGAGGGTATCGCAAAATTGCCAATCAACTTGAGAGCCGGCAATTACACAGTGACTGCAGAATACAACGGTAAAGAAATAACAAACACAATTGTTGTAAACAAAGCATAAAAACATTTATGGATTTATAAAAAATAAATCCATTTTCTTTTTCTTTTTAATTGTCATATTTTTCATTAATACAATTGTATTTTAGTTTTTTTTAATGAAAACTTTATAAGCTATTTTTAACAAATAGTAATATAATCTTTAAAATGATTTCGTATATCTGGAATCTTTTGAGGATAATCACTTACGGGGGTGATAAGTTTAAGAAGAGTCCTAAATTAATATTGGGATTAATGATTATAATCTGTGTGATATTTCTCTCTTCCGTTTCGGCTGAAGAGATAGATACTAATAGTTCACTAGAACTTTCGGATCAGATTCAAATAGAATCTTCTCCTTCGCTAGAAGAGGCTAAATTAGAAGTTATTGATGATGAAAATGAAGTTCCTGATGTGCCTGATTTAATATTTAATGATACAATATACATCGATTCAAAGAATGTGAATGATTATTTCAAAGATGGTGTTTTGGAATCCAAATATTCAAACAAAATCTTTGTATTTTCACAGGATTTTGATAATCTGGGTAAATTGAATATCAGTGCAGAAAACGTAACTATTAGAGGCATCGGATTCAAATTGACTAACACAGTTTTTGTATTGGATAGCAAGAATATTACATTACAAGACTTGAATATTGATTTAGATGATGAATTTGGAGAAAATGATGGTGCAGGAATATTAGTTTATTCAGATTATGCAAATTTAATCAATCTTAATATTAATTATGCCGTTCCCAATAATGTAGAGGCATATGGTATTTACGCTGAAGGGACTTCCAATAATCCAATTAGAAATCTTAGGATGTTTAACTCCAGTATTAACTTTGAAGGACACAATGATAAGGCAAACGTTTATAATGCTGCAGTTAAATTAGTCAATTGTAGGGATTCTCTAATTGAGAACAATTTTATCAGTTCACAATTACCTCTTAGGAACATTAACTTTGGACCAAATGGTGCGGAATTGGCTTCTGATTTAGTATTAACCGTTGGTATGGAAGGTTGTAATAACGTATCTTTCATAGGAAACTTGCTTTATTCAGAAGTAAATCAGAGACCTGACTATGAATATCCTTCGTTGGATTGTATGCTGATTTCAAAATCGGACAATTCATTGATTGCGAATAATTCGATTTTCATGAGCGATTTTGAAACAAAACCAGGTGTGGATAATTATCTCTATGGGTTAGATATTTATAACTTGAATAATTTGACTGTTTTCAACAACAGTATTTCAATTATAACAACAGGAGGTAAATTAGCTGCAGGTACAGCATATCCTATTCAGATAACAGGTCCTATTTCAAATGTTTCAATAACCAAAAATGATTTATATTCATTTTCCAATGGGCCAAATATAGGTGTTTATTCTCAAAACTACTATGGTAGTACTTCACTATTGATTAATGATAACAACATTAATATTACTGGTTTGGCAGGAGTTCATGAATGGGCATTAGTTGCAGGAATAGAATCACAGGACACATTTTCAGTAATTCATAATAACACAATTGAAGTTCACAGTGTCGGAGATGTTTCCATTGATGATAATATCTATGGTGTAAGTTATCGTCAAAGTACATCAGGAGATCACAAATATGATATTCAGAACAATACTGTTTACAGCGATGGTTATTATGGTGTTAATCTGATAAGTTCCGTTGATTCAAAGGTATTGAACAATATATTGATATCCTATAATCCTGAATTTTCTAATCAAACCAAGACCGGATTTAAATATGGAGATATAAATCAACATAAAAATTTAGAATCTTACAACAATAGGGTAATGAAAGCTTTTGAATATTTCTCAGGTCGTGAAAATGTTATTGATGGAGGACATGATTATAATTATAATCCTTCCAACAGGAATAACATTGATAACAATTTTGACGGCAGGGACATATCAAGCGATGATACCCGAAAGAATTATTCTTACAATCCTTTAATTCCGGGTTCTTCTGATGGATCAGGAGTAGATGATGGTGATGCATGGTGGACAAAACCAGGAACCGAAGATGATTCTGAAAATGGAAATAATGATAATCAAAATTCACAGGGTTCCGGAGATAACGACGGTGATTCTTCAGGAAACTCAACAGGTCATCAGGTTTCTTTGAGTGAACTGTTGCGTAATTTCATGAATTCCAATACCGATGATGGTAAAGTCAACGTAACTTCTTACAATGGACATAATTCAGAAGCTGTTGCAAATGCTTCAGAGGTAACACCTTCCGCTGAAGGTAAAGATGCTCTTGCAAGCCAATTCAAAACTACAAAAAGTTTGGACGTAGCAAGTGCGGGGGATTCATCAAGTGCAAGCAAAAAGGTTTATGAAATTGATGAAAAGAATGAAATCGACAAATTCATTCCATCAGTGTTCTTCATCATTCCTTTGATGATATTATTGTTAATTGGAATCAGACGTAAAAAATCAAGTTTCGAATAATTAGTCATTTGACTAATTACTTTTTTTTCTTATTTTATATCTGTTTTTTAGATAGTTTTATATATCTTCTTTTTCATACCTTAAAACATTATTGACAAATTATAAGGGGTATTTGAAAATGAAAATTAATAAAATCATATGGATACTTTTCATTATCACGGTAATATTTACATTATCCACTGTTAATGCGTCGGATATGAATGTTTCTCAAGTGGATAATTTATCTGTTGTTAATGAGGGTTATGATAATGTTTTAACAGACAATCCTACAGATATTTATGTTGATGCTGTAGTAGGATATGATACAAATGATGGATTGGCTAAAGATTCATCATTAAAGACAATTAAGGAAGGAATTTCCAAAGCCAAGGATAATGACAATATTTATTTGGCTGATGGTGTGTATTCCGGTTTGAAAAATACCAGATTGGGTATTGACAAGTCATTGAATTTCATCGGTTCAAAAGATACAGTTATTGACGGTGAAAATGAAAACTATATTTTTAACATTACAAATGGCGTAAAAGTCACATTTAAAAATATTAAGTTTATTAATGCATTCAAATCACCGAATTCCTATTATAATACTTATATGGGTCCTGTTTATGGTGCCGCTTTGAGCATAAACAATTCTACTGTTGTTGTAGATAATTGTTCATTCATTCATAATATTGGAGGCCACAATAATCATGCGGAAGATAAGGTTTATGGTGGTGCAGTAAGCAATTTCGGTAATTTGACTATTCTTAATTCCTATTTTGAAGATAATACTGCTTTGTCTGCATCAGGTATGTTCTCAAGTGGTGGATCAATTTATAACAAAGGGGAGCTTTTGATAAATAATTCCGTATTCAATAAAGCAGACCGTGTTGATTATGTATATGGTAGCGGAATAGCCAATTACGGAAATATGATTATGGACAGGAGCATTCTTGCAAATTTCACCAATGGAGGTCAAAGTAAAGGTGCCGCAATATACAATGATGGAAATTTCACATTATTAAATTCCATTGTTGAGAATAACCGTGTCGGCACATCAAATTTCGCTTATGGTTCTGTTTATAATAATGGTAATCTGATAGTAAGAGGAACCGTATTCAGAAAGAACACTGCACAGTATATGTCTAACAGACTTTATAAAGGATCTTCAGTGATATACAATATGGGTGATTTAAATGTTACATACAGTGCATTTATGGAGAATTTAAGATTTAAATGTAATAGAGAGGGTTATGGTATTACTTCCGATGTTTACAGAAGTTCAGGAAATATACTTTCTTTAGATAACAATTGGTGGGGCTCTAATGACAATCCTACTAAAGATACTTTAAGAATTCTCAGTGAAAGTGATGTAAACACTTGGTTAATTTTCAATGTAACTCCGGAATATTCAAAATTGAATATAGGTGAGAGCGGCGTAATCAGTGCAATGTGGACAGATAACCTTAATCAAATACCTCAAATCGATTTGTTCCCATTGTTCAACGTAACATTCACTGTTGATTATAGTGATGTGGCAACTAAAGAGCTGGAAAACGGAAAGGCTGCTTTCACATTTGATGATACTCAAACTAAAGGTCAATACATAGTTGAAGCCATTGTTGGCGATTTCACACAGGAGGTAATGGTTGATGTTGGAAAAATCTCATCTGACATTGCTGTGGAAAGCAACAATAACATCCTGTTTAATGAAACACTTCTCGTAAACATTTCCTTGACTGATGCAAATAACCGTCCATTAAATGGTGATGTTTCTGTAGAGTTTATGGGAGAAACATATTATCCTGATTTGGCAAACGGTAAGGCCACTTTGGAAATTGAAGATTTAAAAGCGGGCAATTACACTTTAAAAGTGATTTATGAGGGTGATGATGACCATTTCAAATCATTTTATACCAAAAGCATTACTATCAAAAAACTTTCTGTTGATTTGTCTTTAAATGTTCCTGATTTTAAAGTAGGTGAACAAAGCAGAGCCTATGTAACTTTGCTAACTGAAGGCGCTGAGGGAAATGCGAGAGTTTTCATTGATGGTGTTGAGCAAAGATTGAAAATAGGTTTAAAATATAACATAACCAATGACAGAACAGTATTGAGAAATATTGCCGACGGTGAGCATAATATTACTGTTGAATTCGTGGAAACATCTAATTTCTATTCCAAAACTGTAAGTGCCATTTTTAAAGTAACTCTGTATGATTCATCAATGAACGTTTCTGCCAAAGACATTAAAGTAGGTGAAACTGCTGTAATCACAATCACCGTCAATTCGGATGAGATGGAGGGTGAAGCGATATTAATCATCAACGGTCATGAGGAAACAGTCTATTTGGAAGGTCTTTCAACCGATGTCACTTTTTCCAATCTAAAGGCAGGAACTTATAATGTTTCAGTTTACTTTGATGAAAATCCTAAATTCTACCCAGTGAATGCTTCCACTTCATTTAAGGTTTCAAAAACACCATCCAAATTAGATGTAAACCTTACACTGGATGATAATGATGACCTTAAAGCAACATTGGCAATAAAAACAATTCCTAGTGATTGTACAGGTGTCATTAGCGTTTGGGTCAACTATAGGCAATACAATGTGACTCTTAAAAATGGTGAAGCCACAGTTGACATTGAATTGGACAGAGGATCAAATCTCATCTTTGTCGGCTATGAAGGTGATGACTATTATGAAGACTCCAACTGGAACACTACAATAGGAGTTGCCGACAAGGTTATCCTCATTGGGAGGAATTCAACCGGATGGAGCTATAATGAATTTGATTATGCAATCAGATTGACTGAAGAAAATGGAGTTCCAATGTCCGGAATGAATGTCACAGTTGAATTTGATGGAGAAAAGCATAATATAACAACCAACGCTAACGGTTTGGCATATTATACCTTAAGATTACCAACAGGCACATATGACATATCTGCAACATATGGAAAGGAAACAATCCACAATACCTTGACCGTCAAGGGTATTGATTTTAATGTTACCAGTCAGGACATTGTTTATGGGGATGTCGAAGTCATAGAAGCAAGCTTTGACAGTGCCATTAAAGGTAAAGTCAATTTTATCATTGTTGGAATCTTAAACAAGACTGTTGATATTGTGGATAATAAGGCAACATGCAATGTTTCCGGATTGAATGCAAATAAATACACAGTTAAAGCAGTTTATATGAATGGTTATACAACCAAACAGAAAAATTCCAAATTCAACGTTGATAAGGCGACTTTAAACATTAATGTGGATATTAAGGATGTTGTCGCTAAGGATGATGAGATAATCACAGTTTCAAATCTATCAAATGCAACAGGCAAAATAGTGTTTGTTGTAAACGGCAGCACATATAAAAAAGGCATAAAAAATGGTGTAGCTATTTTGAATTTGTCCAAATTGAATATGGGAAGTTATTCATTATCTGTTGATTATGGTGGAGATTCTAATTATTATAATGCATCATATGCTACAGTATTTTACATTAAAGGACTTACAACTCAAGTGACTTTAACCATTAATAATGCGGCTTACGGTGCAGATTTGATAGCTAAAGCTATTCTTAATAAAAATGCTACTGGTACTGTAAGATTCACAACTGAAGACCTATCAAAAGATGTTTCAGTTAAAAATGGTGTGGCTACTTGGACATTCTCAGGCATCAATGCGGGAAAACATGAAATTGCGGTCAAGTATTTGGGAGACAATTATTATGTATCTTCAGATGACACAGCGGAATATACAGTTTCAAAAGCAAAATCCAGCATGGTCTTATATGTAAAAGAGGTTTATCTAAATGAGAATATCAGAATATATACAAATTTAAGCGCCAATGCGACAGGTAAGGTTTTGTATAGTATGAATGGATACTATTCCCCAAGAAACAAGCCTATTGTTGATTCTGTTTGTCACTGGTATATTTCTCCTTTGGATACAGGTAATTATACAGTTATTGCGGTTTATGCTGGTGACGATAATTATTATGGATGCAATGTGACATTCATTCTTAAGGTTACTCAAATAAGAACCCTATTGGATGTCGAGATTAATGATGCCGGTTTGAATGATAGGGTTTCTGCAAAAATTAATTTAAAGTCAGTTGATGGTGTAAAACTCTCTGATGATATTGTTTTAAAGGTTAATGACAAGTCTTATGATATTTCAGTTGAAAATGGTGAATCGACAGTTGTTTTAGGAAAATTACCTGCGGGCAATTATACTTTTGAAGCAACTTATAAAGGATTTGCCAATTACTCAAAAGCTTCATCCAAAGGCAAATTCGAAGTAAAAGACACTCTTTTAGATGTAGTCTTAACATCCAATAATGTAACTAAATATTATAAGGGAAGTGGAAATCTCATAGTTTCATTATCATCTTCAAAAGGCAAAGCCATTGAGGGTAATGTAATCACTGTCAAAATCAATGGTAAAACTTACACTGGTGTTACTGACTCATCTGGTAAAGCTTCATTTAACATTGATTTAAGTTCTGGTAAATATACTGCTGTAATTGAATCTAGCGAAACTAAAACTTATCATTCTGCCTCAACAAAAGCTTCAGTAACCATTAATCCTACTGTTGAAGGAATTGATGTCGTAAAATTGGAAGGTAGCGATACTTTATATTATGCGATATTTTCAGATTCTAACGGCAAAGTTTTGGCAAATAAGAAGCTTCAACTTAAAATTGGTTCAAAATCTTTATCCGTAACTACCTTGCCTAATGGTATTGTAAGAGTTAACATTGATGTGAATGTCGGAACTTATTCAATTGTTGCAACCAATCCCGTTACTGGTGAAAAGGCAACAAATACTTTATTTGTTTTCAATTACCTTATGGGAAATAAGGATCTTACAAAATACTATAAGGGCAGTCAAAGCTATAAGGTAAGGGCTTATGGGGCTAATGGAAAGCCGGTTGGTGCAGGTCAAATCGTTAAGATTAAAGTCCATGGAGTAACATATAATGTTAAAACAGATAAAAAAGGTTATGCAACTTTGAAAATCAATTTGAAACCTGGAAAATACACTATTAAAGCTACATATAAGAAATATACTGTAACTAATAAGATTAAGGTTAAATCAACATTGATTACAAAGAACTTATCCAAAAAGAAATCTAAAAAAATCAAGTATACTGCAAAACTTTTAAGCACTAAGGGCAATCCTTTGAAAGGCAAAAAGATTACCTTCAAATTCAAAGGCAAAACATACAAGGCTATAACCAACAAAAAGGGAATAGCCACAATTACCATCAAAGCCAGTAAATTGAAAGTTGGCAAACATGTTATATATACTTCATATGGAAAGTTAAAAATGAAAAATACTATTTCAATTAAAAAATAAATTCATTTTTTAACTTTTTTATTTTTTTTATGTAGATGCCATAACTTCAATTTATTATTTTTTTTCTTAACTTTATTTATTTATTAGAAAATGCTCATTTTAATGCAACTTATTAAATACAACTATTGAATAATTAAAGCTATTCTCATTTAAATCGAATGAAAACTTTTATTAATTTTTCCAACTAATTATTAATCATGATTTTTAAACTTCAAACTAAAGGCCATAAAAATGTGACTTCCCTGCACAAATCAACTTTTGAGGTAACAAAGGATGTTGAAATTGGTCCAACTGCAGATTGCATTATCGGAACGGACATGGACAAATCAATGTTAAATTTCCCTCAGGAGTTTAAAGATAAAATAGCTAATTCTAATACAAAAATAACTGTTGTTTTGGATACAGAAAATGGGCATGATGAAATCACTGGCTTTGGTCATGAAGATTTGACCTTAACACATCCAACAGACATTGTTTGCCGAACCAGTGATTATACTTGTTCACGCACATTGATGATTAAATCAGACAAGGCTGCAAAGGATCTTGATGAAAGGCTTATTGATGATTTAAAAAATGAAAAGATTATGGATGTGACTATAAAATTAAGTGAAAAATAGTTAACTTTATATAAGTTAAAAAATATACTTTTTTATAACTACTTTTGTTTTTATGCGGGGGTGGTCGAGCGGTCAAAGGCGCTAGGTTGAGGGCCTAGTGGGTCAGTCCCTTCGCGGGTTCAAGTCCCGTCCCCCGCACTATTTAACTAATTTTTTTAAAACTATTTAATGTATGATTATCAAATATACTTTACAGTTGTTAAACTGGAGGAATATTTTGATAAAAAAATTAATTTTTGCATTGTCAATTCTAATTTTAGTTTCCATATCTTGCGTCAGTGCAGATGAACTAAATGAAACTTCAAATGCCACTGCGGAGGTTGATGTTTCCAGCTTTGAAGATTTGGCAATAAAAGTCAATGACACCTTGGAAAACCAGACATTAACCCTTGATTGTGATTATGAATATCAAAACGGCTCCATAAAAGGAGTGGTGATTTCAAAACCAATAACAATTGATGGAGCGGGACACACTTTAGATGGAAAAAAAGTATCCAGAATGTTCAACATCACTGCAAATAATGTAATTTTGAAAAATATAAAGTTCATAAACGGTAATGCCCTTGGAAGCTATGAAAAGATTTATGGCGGAGGTGCAATCTACTGGAGTGGATCCAACGGCTTGGTGGAAAACTGCAGCTTCACAAACAATACCGGAAGCGGCATTGAAAACGATCCATTCGACAAGGAAGAGGTTACTATTACCGAAGACGGAATGGTAATACACACTATAAGAATGAGGCCGATGGGCTGTAAGATTAATGAAGGCGGAGCTATTGTGTGGACAGGCGAAAATGGAACTGTTTCTAATTGCAATTTCACACATAATGGTGTAGGATATCCTGACAGCGGTGGTGCAATCTGCTGGAGAGGAAATGATGGGAAAGTGTTGAACTCTAAATTCTTCGACAATTATGCATGGTGCGGAGCTGCAATATGCTGGGTTGGAGATAATGGTAAAATATTATTCTCAAAATTCCTGAATGATGGAATTTCAGATCAGGGCCTGTTCTGGTTTGGGCAAAATGGTGTAATCAGCAATTCAATATTGCTTGAATCCGCTAAAAGGGGCGTAATTCATTATTCCAGCGCAACTTTTGATGCAAACAATAATTTCTGGGGAGATACAATAGACAATCCCAATAAATTTATTAAAGCGGCCAATGTAACAAAATGGTTTGTTGCAAATATCACTGGCGGTCATGACTTTACAAAGGATTTTGACAATTTGGAAATTAACAATGGTTCCTTTTATCTTTTCAAGAAATCTATTTTGCCGGTTGATAAATCTAAAATAAAATCCAATGACCTGACTAAATATTATAAAAACTCTAAACAATTCAAAGTACGTGTTTATGGTGAAAATGGCAAATTAGCTATTGGAAAATATATCAAATTTACAATCGGAAAGCATATAGATAAAATCAAAGTAGACAAGAGAGGATATGCTTCATTGAAAATCAATAAGAAGCCTGGAACTTATACAGTTAAAATTTCCTATGGTAAAATCAATGTTAAAAATAAGATTACCATTAAATCTACTTTAAAAACTAAAAATGTAAATAAGAAATTTAAAAAATTAGGAAAATTCACTGTAAAAGTCCTAAATTCAAAAGGCAAGCCTTATTCCATACAGGTTGTTAAAATTAAATTTAAAGGTGAAACCTACAAACTTAAAACCAATAAAAATGGAATTGCTACCTTGAAATTATCTAAAAAATTAAAGCTTGGTAAACACACAATTAAAACAACTTGCAACGGTTTAACAAATTCTAATAAAATTATCGTTAAAAAATAACAGGTAATTTTATTTTATCTTTTTTTTACTAAATTATTTAAATAACTAAATTAAAATTATAAATAATTAAACTTATTTGGTGATAAATCATGAAAGCGGTAATTCCAGCAGCAGGTTTTGGAACTAGATTTTTGCCTGCTACCAAGGCGCAACCTAAGGAAATGTTGCCTGTTTTTGACAAGCCTACCATTCAATATGTTATTGAAGAGGCAGTAAATTCCGGTATTGATGATATTCTTATTGTTACAGGTAGGAATAAAAGGTCAATTGAAGACCATTTTGACAAATCTTTTGAACTTGAACAAACTTTACAAAGTGCAGGTAAAGATGATCGTTTAAAACAAGTTCGTGAAATCACAGATTTGGCCGATATTTGTTATGTAAGGCAAAAAGAACAGAAAGGTCTTGGTGATGCAATTTATTGTGCTAAAAAGCATGTTGGTGGCGAACCATTTGCTGTAATGCTAGGAGATTCCATTACCAAAGGACCCGTTCCATGTACCAAACAATTGATTGATGTTCATAAGAAATATGGAGCATCCGCCATTTCCCTTGAAGCAGTACCTCGCGAAAAGGTAGAAAGATACGGTATTATTAAGGGTGATGAAGTTGAAGATAATGTATATAATATTACAAAACTGGTTGAAAAGCCATTGGCTCATCAAGCACCATCCAATTTAGCTATTATGGGACGTTATGTATTGACACCTGATATTTTTGATAAAATTGATGAGACTGAACCGGGTGTCGGAGGAGAAATCCAGTTAACTGATGCTCTTCAAAAATTAGATGCAATTTATGGGGTTACTTTTGAAGGCAAAACTTATGATATTGGAAATCGTTTAGAATGGCTTAAAACATCTATCGAGTTTGCAATGGATGATCCAAAATCAAAAGATGATTTGATTGAATATATGAAAGAAATTATTAATGGAGTCGAATAACTCCATACTCATTTTTTTTTATTGATTTTAATGCAATATAGGGTAATTTCAAAAACTGGCGATGAGATATCTTCATTAGGCTTTGGCGCTATGAGATTGCCATTGAAAAATGGTAAGATAGACCGTGATAAAGCCAGTAAACTTATTTTTCATGCTATCGACAATGGCGTTAACTTCATTGATACCGCTTATCTTTACGGAGACAGCGAAACATTTTTAGGAGAGATTTTAACTGATGAAATAAGAGCCAATCTTAAGATATCAACTAAATTACCTTCCATTAATGTTAGAAAGTATGAAGATATGGAAAATATCTTGGCTGAGCAGTTAAATAGACTGCAGATTGATTGTATTGATTATTATCTAATTCATGCTGTTGATTTGAAAACTATAAATCGCTTGCTTAAAAGGGATTTAATCAAATTCCTTGATAAGGCAAAAGCCGAAGGCAAAATCAAGCATACGGGATTTTCATATCATGGACCTAAAGAAGAATTTGAAAATGTCGTTGATTCTTATGACTGGGATGTCGTAATGGTTCAATATAACTACTTTGATGAGAATGTTCAGGCGAGTGTTGAAGGAATTGAATATGCTGCTTCAAAAGGGCTTGGTGTTTTTGTAATGGAACCATTAAAGGGGGGAATCCTGGCCGGAAAAATGCCTGATGAAGTTGAACAGGTTTTCAGAAAAGCCAATCCCTATAAAAGCAATGCCGATTGGGCATTGGAATGGGTTTTAAACAATCGAAATGTCACATCCATTCTATCTGGAATGAACAGCATGGAACAGCTTGATGATAATTTGGCTATTGCAAGCAAAACCACTCCCTTATCAATGAGCTTTGAAGAGATGGAAACAGTCGAACTTGCAAAAAGGGTGATGAGAAATTCTTTGAAAATCAACTGTTCGACTTGCGGCTATTGTATGCCCTGCCCTCAGGGAGTCAATATTCCCGAATGCATGAAGATTTACAATGAAAAGTACCTATTCAACCATAAAGGCTTTGTTAACCAATCATTAATAGATTATTACCAGTATGTCGGTGGAATTATGGGAAATGAAGGCAGTGCCGGTAAATGTAATGGATGCGGCAAGTGTTTAAGGAAATGCCCTCAGAAATTGGATATCATTTCAGAGCTTAAAAAAGTGAAAAAGGAGTTCGAATTTCCGGGTGTCCAGTATATCCTTCTCTTTGTTAGGCATGTCGGTTTTCCTGTTTATAGGCAAATGGTAAAATTATTGAATCGTTAATCATTTCTTTAATAACTTTGATTATAAATTTATGATGTACTTTAATGTTTAAAGCCTGTCCAACTCAATTTTAAAAAGTACTCTATTTCATGCTTTTTATTTCAATATATAAAATTAAATACTTCAAAAATAGAATATTAACTAAGGTGAAAAAAATGAAACTTGAAGAATTATTAGCTCCATGTCCAAAATGTGGTTCACAAGATAAAGTGGCTAAAAGAAAATTATTGGACAATCACAGAGCCCATGCAGAAATGGAAGCTGTGAAATGTTCAGAATGCGGTTACATTTTCTTTGTAAATGATGATATGGATGAAGATGAGAAAAAGCAATTATTAAGAGAATTAAATAAAGTTCACGGATAAAAATGACATTTCATGTAATGATTATTCCAACACTTAACTGTCCATCAAACTGCAAATACTGTTGGGGATCTGAAAATAAAAAGGAAATGATGGACATTGAAATTATTGACCAGATTGTAACATGGTTAGGTGATTTCAGAGATGATAAAGTTCATTTCACTTTTCATGGTGGTGAACCTCTTCTGGCGGGTTATGACTTTTATGAGCAAGCATTAGAAAAGTTATCCGAATTGCCTAATCTGGAAGGATTTTCCCTTCAAAGCAATATTTGGCTTTTAACTGAAGAGCTCATTGATTTATTCATTAAATATAATGTTGTTGTAAGTACAAGTATTGATGGGCCAAAAGAAATCAATGATTATCAAAGAGGTGATGGCTACTTTGATAAGACCATGTCAAAGTTCAGATTGGCTAAGGAAAAAGGTTTGATAATCAACTTTGTTTTAACCGTGACAGACTACTCAAAAGATTTCTCGGATGAATTATATGAATTCTTTAAAAGCGAAAAGATGAATCTCAAGATTCACGCAGCACTTCCCTCTTTAAGGGGTGATAATGCAGACCCTTGGGCGCTTGATCAGGAGGAACATGGCAAGCTGCTTGTCGATTGGTTGGACAAGTACCTTTATGATTTGGATAAGTTCACTGTAATGGATCTGGACCATATCTGCAAAAGTGCACTTAGAAGAAGGGGAACACTTTGCACATTCGCAGATTGTATTGGAACAACTCTGGCAGTAGGTTCGGATGGTTCTATTTATCCATGCTACAGATTTGTTGGAATGCCTGAATATGTCTTAGGCAATGTCGCTGATAATCCTAGCTTCGATGATTTGAAGACATCAGATTCATGGTCCAAGCTAATGGAGTTCAGGGAATATGTTGATGAAAACTGTAAAAAATGCAGATATGTAAAATATTGTGAAGGTGGGTGTCCTTACAATGCTATTGTAGCATATCAAACTCCACAAGCAGTTGACCCGCAATGCACTGCATATAAAATGATATTCGGTGAAGTTTCAAAAAGAATGAATAAGGAATTTGCTCGTTCAGCCTTTGGAATGGGTGAACCGGCTCCTAGAAAAGAAGGCGATCCATTCAGCATCATGGATTTGGCCATGAAACCTTAAACGTGTTGATACTATGATTTGTGATGATTGTAAACACTTGGAAAGCAGAGATAAATATAAGATTGTCTGCAAGGTAAATGAACATCAGCTTTTAGATGTAAAACAATGCATGAATTTTGAAAAAATCGATGAAGAATAGATTATTATGAAATTTATTCTTGCATTCTTTTTTTTGATTAAATTGAGATTCTATTCTATATTGCCATCCCATAGCGAAAGCATCTGATATTAAGTTTATCATCAGATATTCGTATTGATTTTTTTCTTGAGTAATACATAGTATTTAAATGAACTCAAAAAAAGTAATAATTTTATATACTTCTTATTCTAAAATAATTAATAGTAATACTGAGTATTTAAGTGAACTCAAAAAAAGTAATACTTTTTGGCTGTTTGTATTACCGAATTTAATTTTTTTATAAGTTTCAAAAAATTGGGGAATTTCTAAAAAAATTTTTGAGTAATACTGAGTATTTAAATGAATTTAAAAAAAGTAATACTTTGAGGTGTTTTAAGTGATTGATGAAATAACTGATTTCCTGTTTGGACTGAAAATGACAATTATTTCAGGAATATTTCTATTAATTGCAGTTATTTTTATGATTCTTGGAATTGACACTCCGATTTACTTAAATCCTGCATGGGGAACAGTAATCATTAGTGGAATTCCAATGTTATTATTAGCTATGACAAGACTAATCCGTGAAAAATGGATTTCATCTGCATTATTGATTGCAATTGCGATGGTGGCTTCACTGTTAATCGGTGAGATATTTGCAGCAGGTGAAGTTGCATGGATCATGGCATTAGGAGCTCTTTTAGAAGATTGGACAGTGGAAAGAGCTAAAAAAGGTTTAAGAAATTTAATTAACTTAACTCCACAAACCGGAAGAAGAATTGTGGATGGTAAAGAAGAAGTAATTTCTGTTGATGAAATTAAAATTGGAGATACTTTAAGAATTCTTCCAGGTGAAAGTGTTCCTGTTGATGGTGAAATTATAAATGGTACTTCATCACTTGATCAGTCAATCATGACTGGTGAATCCCTGCCGATAGACAAAGAAGTTGGGGATGAGGTATTCTGTGGTACCATGAATTTGTATGGTGCTATTGATATTAAGGCAACTAGTTTAGGTGAAAATTCTTCACTTCAAAAATTGATTGACCTTGTTAAAGCAGCTGATGAAAAACAGGCTCCAACACAAAGAATTGCTGATAAATGGGCTACATGGTTGGTTCCTATTGCATTAATAATTGCAATTGCAGCATGGCTTATCACAGGCAATATTGAAAGAGGAGTAACTGTTTTAGTTGTATTCTGTCCATGTGCACTGATCTTAGCAACACCAACTGCAATTATGGCAGCTATTGGTCAAGCTACAAAATATGGTGTGCTTATCAAATCCGGTGAAGCGCTTGAAACATTGGGTGGTCTTAATACTTTAGTATTCGATAAAACTGGAACATTAACTTATGGTAATTTAGAAGTTTCTGATGTTATCTCTCTGAAAGAAGATTTATCCGAAATGGATTTGCTTAAGATTGTCGCATCATGTGAAAAATTAAGTGAACATCCATTGGCTAAAGCTATTGTAAACAATGCAAAAGAACTTCAAGTTGATATTGAAGAGCCAAGTGATTTTAAAATGTATCCTGGTAAAGGTGTCTCATGTAAAAATTCTTATGGTCAAGTATATGCAGGAAACTCCAAATTCCTATCTGAAAATAATATTGATGTAAACATTGACACTCATATGGATAAGTTAAAACATGAAGGTAAAGCTTCAATCATTGTTGCATTAAATGATGAGGTTATTGGATTAATTGGATTATCTGATGTGGTTCGTGAAGATTCTAAAAGCATGATTGAAAACTTGCATGATTTAGGTACTGAAACTATATTACTCACAGGGGATAACACAGAAACTGCTAATTATTTTGCATCTAAAGTTGGAATAGGAAAAGTTTATGGGAATTTACTTCCAGAAGAAAAACTTTCATGGATTGAAAAACTTAAAAGCGAAGGCAAAAAAGTATGTATGATTGGTGATGGTGTAAATGACGCTCCCGCACTTAAAACTGCTGATGTAAGTGTTGCAATGGGTTCTGTTGGAAGCGATGTAGCTATTGAAGCAGCAGACATTGCGCTTTTAGGTGATGACATTGGCAAAATCCCTTATCTTAAAAAACTTTCTAATTCCACTTTATTTACAATCAAAGCAAATATTGCAATTTCCATGACAATCAATGCTGTTGCTATTGTCTGTTCTGTTTTAGGCCTATTAAATCCTGTAACTGGAGCTATTGTTCACAATGCAGGATCTTGTCTTGTCGTATTGAATGCGGCACTGCTCTATGACAGAAAATTCGATGATTCAATTAAAAAAATTGACACTGAAAATGTAGAGCATTCACATTATCATTTCCACAATGATGGTGATCATACTCATTCTCATGAGGGTGTTGTAATAATTGATGAAATCCAAACAGATAGTGGAATTAAGCATATGCATGTTCACAAACATGCTTTGGATAGACAAAGTTGTGAAGCTTATCACAACTAACTTTTTCTTTTTTTTAAATAGATATATCGCAATTAATATATATCTTGAATAATAATCTTATTTTAGGTATTAATATGAATGAAAAAATAATTTTAGGACTTCCAAAGGGAAGTTTAAATAATGTGAAAAGAGGAAATACTTATCAATTATTTGTTGATGCAGGTTATGAAGTCAAAGGATATGAACCTGGCGATGAAGCTTACGAAATTGAAATTTTAAATGATGATGACATTATTGCATTTCTTACCCGCCCACAATCCACTCCTGTAGAACTGAACAGAGGAATAATTGATATTGCTATTGTTGGAGAAGACTGGATTAAGGAAGAGTCCGTTTTGAGAGAAACCAATACTGTTAAGATTGGGGATTTGGATTATGGAAAGACTAGATTGATAGTGGCCGTTCCTAAGGATTCCCCATATGACAATTTATCAGATTTGTTCAGAGCAAATAAGGACAGAAAAACTCCAATTTTATGTTTTACAGAATATCCTAATTTAACAAGAAAATTCATGATGGAAAACGAAGCATATCAGGAAATCTATGGTGATGCAGTGCCGTTTGTCCAGGTTAGAGGTTTAACTCATGGGGACAATGAGATGGTTCAGGTCATCAACTCCGACGGTGCTACTGAAGTTTACATTGCCAAAGGTGCTGATTTGATTGTAGACAATACTCAAACAGGAAGCAGTTTGAAAAAGGCAGGCCTTAAAGAGATAGAAACAATTTTGCATTCATCAGCGGGCCTTTATGCAGGCGTAAGCTGCACTGGCGAAAAGCTCGACAAGGCTAAAATGATTTATGAACAGTTATTGGGAGCTATTACTGCTAAAAAATACTTTGATGTTAAGTTCAATATTGCAAACTCTAAAATAGATGAAGTTTCTGCTTATCTAATTGAAAACAGGCTTTGTGCTGATGAACCTACCATTACTCCAGGATCCGGCTTTTCTCAGATAAATGTGCTGATTCCTAAAGCAAAATTCCCTGAAATGGTTGATGCCATCAAAGGATTTGATGCAACTTCAATTATCAGAAATGATTTAAAACAGCTGGTTGAATAATCATTTCTTCACATTTTTCTTTTTTCTAAACACTGTTCAAAACCACACATTAAACCATCATGATAAATCATTAATATTTATAAAGTATACTTAACATAAATAAATATATTAGATTAGTAGATGGGGATAAAACATGTTAACATCTGTTCAAAAAGAAATTTTACAAACTTTAATTAATTTATATCAATCTTCCGATGGTAAATCAATTAAGGGAGAAGACATTGCTGAGGTTATGGGGAGAAATCCAGGTACAATTCGTAACCAGATGCAATCATTAAGAAGTTTAGGTCTAGTCAAGGGTGTACCGGGACCTAGAGGAGGATATAAGCCAACAATTGAAGCTTATCATTCATTAAACATATCTGTCTCTGATGATGATTCCAAAGTGCCAATATATAAAAACGGCAAAAGGATTGAGGATATCTCAGTTGCAAGAATTGAGTTTACAAGTGTTCCGCAGCCTGGTGAATGTGAAGCAGCAATAAAAGTTTTGGGAAGCATTAAAGACTTGAACTTAGGTGATACTGTAAGCATTGGTCCTACACCTGTAAATAATTTAGGAATTTTGGGCACTATCGTCGGCCGTGATGATATGGATAATATTCTCCTGGTTGATACCAAAACCATCAGAAGCATTCCAAAGCAAAGCGTTGGAGATATCGCAAGCAGAGATGTAATATCATTTTCCATGGACTGCTCTGTTAAAGATGCTTCTAAAAAATTAGCGGAAAATGATATTGATGGGGCTCCAGTCATAAAAGATGGAAAAGTTGTAGGAGTTTTCACATTGACTGATCTTGTTCGTGCTATTGCTGAGGATAAGGAAAATCTCACTGTTGGAGAGCTAATGTCAACAAATGTCGTGATTGTTAATGAAGATTTAAAGATAGCCAATGCAATTGAAGTCATGCTTAAAAAGTCAATTTCCAGATTGATTGTAGCAGATAACAATCAAACTTTACTTGGAATCGTAACTAGAACAGATTTGATTAATACGATTACCAATTTAGACCAATTCCCAATAATTACAAACTAATCCATGTGATTTAATGAAAGTTAACCAGATTAATGTAGAAAGCAATATGAAAATATCTGATTTGATCAATCAATTTGACGAATCAGGTGTTTTGGGTGCAGGAAGAGTTGCACGAGCATGTAATATATTGGCTGATATGATACAGGATGAAGACATGAGCGTCTTCATGAGTTTAGGAGGCCCTTTAATTCCGGGAGGAATGAGACATATTGTAACTAAAATGATAAATGAGGGTCACGTCGATTTGATTGTATCCAGCGGGGCCAATATTACCCATGACCTTGTTGAAGCCTTTGGAGGAGCCCATTATCGCCATGAAGGAAAAGATGATGAAGAACTCAATGAAGAGGGAATAGGTCGTATTGCAGATATTAATGTTGGTTCTGATGATTTTACTATTTTTGAAACTGAAATCATAAAAATATTTGAAGAGATTGCTTCAAAAAAGAAGGTTGTTTCAATTCAGGAATTATTATATGAAATAGGTCTTTTAGTTGAAGATGAAAACTCATTTGTAGCAACAGCTGCAAGAAATAATGTGCCGATATTTGCACCTGGTCTCATTGATTCAATGATGGGCCTTCAATTATGGATCTTTACCCAAGACCATGACTTTACAATTAGTGCTGTTGGAGACATGCCATATCTGTCAGATATTGTATTCGAATCCGAGAAAGTTGGTGCAATTCTTCTTGGAGGAGGCCTTACAAAGCATTATACTTTAGCATCTAACGTTATTAAAGGCGGTCTTGATGCGGCTATTCAAATTACTATGGACAGACCTGAAGCCGGAAGTCTTGGCGGCGCCCCTTTAGAAGAGGCTAAATCATGGGCAAAGGCAAGATGCGGTTCCAGCCTTGCAAGTGTGGTCGGTGATGTTACAGTTATTTTCCCATTGATTTATGCAGCAGCATTAGATAAGATTAACAGTGATTAGATGAGTTATATTATTTTAGCGATTTTATTTTTACTCTCCGGATTTTTCATGAAGTATTCGGATGATTTATTTGATGTCAATGATGATGTAAAATTTGCCAGCGTTTTTGGTGTTTTATGTGCAATCACATCTGCCGCAGCAACAGTTTACAGTATTGAAGCGGCTTATATTTTCATTGCAATTCTAATAGGCAATTTAATTGCTTTAAAAGTTGATGGAATTCATCATATCATTACATTACTTCTATTTGTTATTATATGCCTTTTGGTAGGAATTTCCGAGTTGAGCCTGGTTGTTTTATTGATTTGTATTTTAGCGGCTCTTGGCGATGAAGTCGGTCATGAGTTAATCTCAAAATTCACGAAAAATCGATTTTTAAATTTATTCTTTGAATATAGATGTGTAATGAAGGTTGTGATTTTACTTTTAGCCGTTTGTGGTGTATTCAGCTTTTGGATATTTTTATGCTTCATTTCATTTGAAATAGCTTATGAAATTGCAGGAATTATTTTTGAAAAATTTAATTAAAAAAAGAAGTTAAAAAGGAATTTAAATTCCTTTTATTTTATTTATTCTTGTTCTACGCCCATTTTAGCTGCTACTCTAGCAATGAGTACAGTTACGATTACAGCAATTATGGTTACAATAATAGCGTAGGTTAATAAACTAGGAATAGCATCTCCAGTACCTACAAAGGATTCAATTAATTTTTGAATTGCACTGTTCCATGCTTCACCAGCTACAAATGCGAATGCAGTTGTAATTAATGCTAAGATGGTTTCCATAATTAATTTTGTTACGTCGTTTGCCATACGTTTTCACCCCATTAAAAATTTATTTGTTCCCAGATTATAAGAACAATTTTATTTTTATTTTTTTTAATTAAAATAGTTTACTTTTATTTTAATGATTGGATTAAATTTTCACAAGCAATTTTAGGATTATCGGCTTCGTATATGCTTCTTCCAACAATAATTGCATTGGAGTATTCAAGTGTTTTTTTACCGTCTCCACCTTGCTTGCCAACTCCAGGAGAGATTATAAAAGCATTATCTCCGACAATATCTCTTATAATTGATAATCTGTCAAGTCTGGTTGCAGGTGCAACATAGTTTGTGATTCCCATATCCACTCCCATCTCAGCGATTTTTTCTGCATCTTTCTGTAGAAACATTTTGGCTCCCGGATGTGACATTTCAGTTAATAGGAATATTTCCTTTCCATGATTGTTGGCCATGTCGAGGCAAGCCTGCACGCTGTCTGATCCTACAAATCCGTGGCATATTATTGCATCTGCTCCTGCTTTGAATGTTTCATCACAGATTTTTGAGTTTGTAGCATCAATGTCCGCTACTTTAAAGTCGCATATCACCTTAAATCCGAATTTGTCTTTTAGTTTATTGATTATTTCAAGGCCTTCTGCAAGTGCTAATGGATATCCTATTTTTATTGTGTCGATATAATCTTTAATGGAGTCACAAATTTCAATAGCTTCACTTTCGCTCATCACATCAAGTGCTAAAATTAAACTATTTTTTATTTTCATAGTATCTACTTTCTTATTTTTTTTATTAAAATTATTAGGTTTGCCTAAATTTTGTTTAGGGTATTACTAATAATATTTATATATAATAACGTATATATTTATATTATCAATAAAACTTTAATAAATTTTAAATATATTTTAAATTTTTATTGAGTATTTTATCAATTAATTTTGATAGGTTATTTGGAGGAAATTATTTATGCATATTATGGAAGGATATTTACCATTAACATGGTGTATTATATGGTTCGTCATATCCATCGCCGTTGTGGCTTTTGGTATTTATCAAATTAAAAAAATTGTAGATGAAAATCCTGAATCCAAGGCTTTACTCGCTGTAAGTGGTGCATTCATGTTCATCTTATCATCTTTGAAACTACCTTCTGTTACTGGAAGTTGTTCTCACCCTTGTGGTAACGGATTAGGTGCAGCATTATTTGGTCCTGCTGTAACTGCAGTATTAGCAACTATCGTACTTATCTTCCAAGCACTTTTACTTGCTCACGGTGGATTAACTACTTTAGGTGCAAATATCTTCTCAATGGGTATTGTTGGACCATTAGTTGCATGGCTTGTATACAAAGGTTTAACTAAAGCTAATATTTCATCAACTATTGCAATCTTCTTTGCAGCATTCTTAGGTGACTTATTAACTTACGTAGCTACTTCATTCCAATTAGCATTCGCATTCCCTGCTCCTACTTTTGGTGCAGCATTAACTGCTTTCTTAACTATTTTCGCAGTTACTCAAGTGCCATTAGCTATTGGTGAAGGTATCTTAACAGTAATTATCTGGGACAGATTAAAAGCATACAAACCAAAATTATTAGATAAACTAGGTGCATTAGCTCCTAATGAAGCATAAGGTGATTATAATGAAAACATCAACATTAATTATTTTAGCAGTTGTTTGTATAGTGATATTTATCGCACCATTAGTAATGTTCAGCGGTCACGGAGAAGATGACGGATACTTTGGTGGATCAGACGATGCAGCTAGTGAACAAATTGAAGCATCAAATTATGAACCATGGTTTTCATCAATATGGGAACCACCTAGTGGTGAAATAGAAAGTTTATTATTTGCTCTTCAAGCAGCTATAGGAGCAATCATTATTGGTTACTTCTTCGGTTACTGGAGAGGACAAGGTAAAGAAGAATAAATCTTCTTTATTATTTTCTTTTTTTTAGAGATTAAGTGATTTTATGAAATTTGATATGGATTATATTGCGCATCATAATGCTTTAACAGAAACAAATCCTTATTTTAAATTGTTTTTGACAATAATTATATTAATTGTTACATTAGCACTAGATAATCTATATTTTGACGTATTTGTTTTTATTGTAATGTCTATTGTCATATTGGCCATTGCTAAAATCAACTATAAATCTTATTTGAAATTCTTATCACTTCCAATGGCATTTCTTGTGATAACCTGTTTCTTTTTAATGTTCTTCTTTGGAAAAGGGGATGTTATTTATGAAACTGGAATATGGGGTATTGTAGTAACTACAGATTCTTGGCATTATGCAGTATATACATTTATGCGTGTAATGGGATGTTTACCTTGTTTAGGTTTTCTAGCTCTTACTACACCTATTGCAAAAATTTTAAATTGTTTAAGGACTTTGAAAGTTCCTAAAATATTAATTGAAATTGCCCTTTTGATGTATAACACCATTTTCATATTTTTAAATGAAATTGATACAATGCAAAAAGCACAGGAAACAAGACTTGGATATCATTCATATTGGTCTTCATTTAAATCTTTAGGTGCTCTTGTAAGTACAATATTTTTAAGGTCCCTTGATAAAAGTGAAACATTGCAATTTGCTTTAGATTCAAGAGGCTATTCTGGTGACCTTCCAGTTTACGAACCAAGAAAAAAGGAGAATTAAGATGTTAGAGGTAAAAAATATTAAATATTCCTATAATGCTGAATATCAAGCACTTAAAGGAGTCAGCTTAAAAGTTGAAAAGGGTGAAATGGTTGCTCTTTTAGGTAAAAATGGTGCTGGTAAGTCAACATTGTTTCTTCAGTTAAATGGTATTTACAGACCTGATGAAGGACAAGTTTTCATTGATGGTGAAGAATTAAAATATGATAAGAAATCTTTACTTAAATTCAGACAAAAAGTTGGAATTGTATTCCAAAACCCTGATGATCAAATATTTGCTCCAACAGTTGAAGAGGATGTTGCATTCGGTCCTTTAAACTTAGGTTTATCTATGGAAGAAGTTCAGGACAGGGTTGAAGAGGCTTTAGCCCGTGTTGGAATGAGTGGATTTGAAAAAAAGGCTCCTCATCATTTAAGTGGAGGTCAAAAGAAAAGGGTTGCTATTGCAGGAATTCTTGCAATGAAACCGGAAATAATGGTTTTGGATGAACCTACTGCAGGCCTTGACCCGCAGGGAGTAGTTGATTTATCAATATTGTTAAGGGAGCTAAATGATGAAGGAATTACAATCATAATTTCAACACACGAAGTTGATTTGGTTCCGAATTATGCGAAAAGAGTCTTTGTTTTAGTAGATGGTCTTTTGATTGCTGAAGGAACTCCTAAAGAGATTTTTGCAAAACCTGAGATATTGGAACAAGCTAACCTAAAAGTCCCAATCGTTACAGATTTATTCCAACAGCTTGAACGTGAAGGCTTTGATATGCAAGGGGACTATCCGTTAACAATTGATGAAGCTAAGGATAAGTTTTTGGAATTGTTAAACAAAAACTAATTTTTTTTTTAATTCAAAAATTTTTCATAAATTTACAACTCAAAGTATTACTCGTGGTAATAATTCATAATACTTTTTTTAAAATTAATTAAACATTTATATTAATAGGAACATATTTTTTTTATAAGGTGAATTAAATGAGAATTGGAATATGTGATACAACTTTTGCTCGATTTGATATGGCCGCTGCAGCTATTGACGAGCTTAAAAATAACGCTTATGATTTAAAAATTATCAGACAGACAGTTCCAGGCGTAAAAGATTTGCCTGTAACTGCAAAGATTCTCATTGAAGAGGAAAACTGTGATATTGTAATGGCGCTTGGAATGCCGGGACCTATGGAAAAGGATAAGATGTGCGCTCATGAGGCATCAACCGGCTTAATCAATGCACAGCTCATGACAAACACCCATATCCTGGAAGTGTTTGTCCATGAGGATGAGGAAGAAGATCCGGTCGAGCTTGCTAAGCTTGCAGAAAACAGGGCACGCGAACATGCGCAAAATTTAATTAAAATGATGTATCACAGAAAAGCAATGAGAAAAGAAGCGGGCATGGGAATGCGTGAAGGAAAAGAAGATGCAGGACCGTTATAAAAAGGTGTAAAATGGCAATAGAAATCAGCAAGGAAGATAAGGATGCAACATATGTTGTTCTTCCAGCATATAATGAAGCAACAAGAATTCAACCGGTTATTGATGAAATAGCTGAAAAGGGATACAATATGGTTATTGTCAATGACGGTTCATCAGACAATACTCTGGATGTTGTTTTAGAATCCAAAAGGAAGTACCCCGACCAGATTCATATTTTTTCTTTAACTATCAATCGTGGAGTGGGTATTGCAACCCAAACAGGTTTTGATGCGGTTTTAAGATTCAATCCAAAATATGTTGTCAGTATGGATTCCGATGGTCAGCATTCAGTGGATGATTTGGATAATGTGCTCGAGCCATTGGTTACCGGTAGGGCAAAGGCAGTAATAGGTGTAAGGCCGTTCAAGGATATGCCGTTCAGCAGAAGCTTTGCAAATGGAATAATGAACCTTCTAACAAAAATATTTTACAAGGTGGATGTGAGCGATTCACAGACTGGTTTTAGGGCAATTACAATAGATGCATTAAAACAGATTACAATCAACGCCAGAGGATACCTTATTTCCTCGGAATTTATCCGTGAAGTAAATGATAAAAACATTCCTTTTGAAGAGGTTCCTATTAAAACAATCTACACTCCCGAAACCCAAGCTAAAGGAACTAATGTGAATGAAGCAATTAAGATATTGTTCCAGATGATCAGACATCAATTTTAAAGGTGATTAAATGTTATTATATTCCATCATATTTCCAATAATATCAATTATAGCTATTGTGTGGTTTTTATTCAGATATTTAAATCAAAAACAGTCCTTGCTTACAGTTATTTTGTGGGCTATTTTCTGGATAATTGTTAGTTTATTTGCTATTTTCCCAAATTTCAGTAATGCTTTTGCTAAACTGTTCGGAATAACCCGTGGTTTGGACTTCATTATTATTTTAGTCTTTGCCGTTTTAGTTTATACAATATTTAAATTGTATAACAGAGTCGATAAGCTTCGGGATGACGTAAACACTTTAGTAAAGGAAATTGCCTTAAAAAATGAAATAACTCTTGAGGAAGAGGAATAATCTATGTTATATTTCAGAGGATGCACTGCACGAGAAAAGCTAACAAGCATTCAGGAAGCAACAGAAAAATTATTGAAGTTGGCTGACGTCGATTATCATGTTTTGGAAGATGAAAAATGTTGTGGATCTGTTCTGCTTAGAACTGGTTTTTTAAAGGAAGCTCAGGAACAGATTGAAAAGAATACTGAGATTCTTAAAGGCGAAACAGTCATAACATCATGTGCCGGCTGTTATAAGACATTAAAAGAGGATTATGATGGATTGGATGTAATCCATATCTCCCAATTGTTGAATCAGTTGATTAATGAAGGCAAACTAGACGTATCTAAAACAGATTTGAATGTTACATATCATGATTCTTGCCATTTGGGCCGTCATTGTGATGAATTTGATGAACCTCGTGAAGTCATTAATTCTGTTGCCAATTTGATTGAAATGGAAAATGTTCGTGAAAATAGCTTGTGCTGCGGTGCAGGTGGAGGAGTAAAGTCAGCCTATCCGCAAATTGCATCAGAGATGGGAAAATCAAGGATTGAACAGGCAAAGGAAACAGGCTGTGAAACATTGGTGACACCATGTCCATTCTGCAAGCTTAATCTGGAAAATGATGATTTGGAAGTACTCGACTTGACTGAATTTTTAGTGAAATATGGTGATTTGGATGAAGGACAGTGAACTTGAAACCATGAGAAAATCTTTCAATACTGTTAAGAAAAGATCAAACTCAATAAAGGAGTCACCTTCCACCAAAAGGCTGATTGAAAGGGTTCGTGAAGTCAAGAAATACTCAATTGAAAACAATGAGGAACTGATAAATCAGGCTTCAGAATCATTTGAACACAATGATATTGATTTTAGATTTGCTAAAAATTCAAAAGAGGCCTTAAAGATTATAGATGAATTATTGTTGGAATATGATTGCAGCACCATTGCAAAAGCCAAATCAAATACATTGGGTGAAATCAAACTTAAAAAACATTTGGCAGATAAGGGCATTGACATTGTCGAAACAGATTTGGGGGACCGTATCCTACAGCTTAAAAAGACAGATAACAATCCTGTTCATCCAACAGGACCTGCTTCACATTTAAATGTTTCAGACATTACTGATATAGTAAATGAATCATTGGGTGTCAATGTAAATCCCGAACCAAGGGAAATTATGGAAGCCGTAAGAGGCGATGTGCTAAAACGCATAGAAAGTGCAAATGTAGGTATAAGTGGAGCTAACGCTATTGCATCAGAAGAAGGGTCCCTTGTAATGGTGCACAATGAGGGTAATATTTCAATAGTTTCACTGAAGGATTTGCATATAATCGTAGCTGGAATTGAAAAAATCGTGCCGACATTGGAGGACGCAATATCCGTTTCAAAACTCGAAACAATCTTTGCAACAGGAAGCTATGTAACATCATATATGAACGTAATATCCGGGCCGTCAAAGACTGCCGATATTGAGAAAAAACTCTTGAAAAACATGTATGGTGCTGAAAAGGTAGTGGTAATCCTGTTAGACAATGGAAGAAGCAAGGCAACACCTGAATGTCTTTATTGCATCGGTTGCGGAAATTGTGTTGTGCACTGTCCTGTATATAATGCAGTTGGAAATGAATTCGGATTCAACAATTATTTGGGTGGACGTGGAGTTGCAATGTCAAAATTCATTGAAGATGATGAGGCATGCTACAACTCAGGTCTCTATATGTGTACATTATGCGGTCTATGCACATTGAATTGTCCATTAGCTATTCCAACAAATGAAATTATTGAGAATCTTAGAAAATTATCAACTGATGCTGGTTTTTATCCAAAAGCACATGGAATAATAAAAGAAAATATTTCTCAAAACGATTCACCATATTAATTTTTATTTATTAATTTTTTTTCAAAAAACCAATAATATTATAAATAATAAGGAAGTAATATTATTATATTATAATATTATATTGGAGGAAATATATGCTTCTATTAATAAGTCCTATAAATCGTGAAGAAGCTCTCGAATCTATTGAAGGTGGAGCAGATATTGTTGATGTGAAAAATCCTAAAGAAGGTTCTTTAGGTGCTAATTTCCCATGGGTAATTAAAGAAATCAGGGAATTAACTCCCGAAGATAAACTTGTAAGCGCTACTTTAGGTGATGTTCCTTACAAGCCAGGTACAGTTTCACTTGCAGCAATGGGTGCTCACGTTTCTGGAGCAGATTATATTAAAGTTGGATTATACGGAACAAAAGACCATGATGAAGCTGTTGAAGTCATGGAAAATGTTGTAAAAACTGTAAAAGATGTTAGTGAAGATACAATTATTGTAGCTGCAGGTTATGCTGATGCTCACCGTGTTGGTGCAGTCGGCCCTATGGAAATACCAAAAGTTGCTAAAGATGCAGGATGCGACCTTGCAATGCTTGATACTGCAGTTAAAGACGGTCATACATTATTTGATTACTTAGATATTGACCAATTAAAAGAATTTGTTGAAGAAGCTCACAGTTACGGTTTGCTAACAGCACTTGCAGGATCCGTTAAAAAAGATCAATTGAAACCATTGCATGACATTGGATGTGATGTTGTTGGTATCAGAGGAGCTGCATGTGTTGGCGGTGACAGAAATACAGGTAAAATACACCACACTGCCGTAGCAGAGCTTAAAGAATTATTAGATTCATTCTGATTAGGTGTTATTTATGTCATACTCAAAAAAAGTTCAAGAAGCAAGAATGTCTTTCACTTTTGATGATTTTCTTTTAACTCCAAATGCAAGTTACGTTGAGCCTAAAGACATTGATACTACAATTGAATTGGGCAAAGGAATTAAATTGAATATTCCAGTATTAAGTGCAGCAATGGATACTGTAACTGAAGCGGACCTTGCAATCGCCATGGCACAACAAGGTGGTATTGGTGTACTTCACAGAAATCTCTCACTTGAAAGGCAAGTTGAAGAAGTTATAAAAGTAAAAAATGCTGAAGATTTAACAATTCGCGATGTAATAACAATTTCTCCTGATTCTACTGTTGGAGAAGCTGAATCTTTAATGCGCAATGAACTTATCAGCGGTTTGCCTGTTGTTGACGGTGATAAGATTATGGGTATCATCTCAAAAAGGGACATCAGGCCTGTTTTAAATTCAGAGCCATCCACAGCAATCAAAGAAATAATGACTTCCGATGTAGTCACTGTTGAGGAAGGGGTTTCCGCTGAAGATGCATTAAACGTCGCTTATGAAAATAAGGTTGAAAGACTCCCTGTTGTTAAGGACGGCAAATTGGTTGGAATCATAACCATTAAAGATATTTTAAACCAAACTCAATATCCGAATGCTGCCCGTGATAAAAACGGAAACTTTTTGGTTGCAGCCGCATGCGGTCCATTCGATTTGGACAGGGCAATGGCACTTGACCAAGCGGGTGCGGACATCATTTCAATCGACTGTGCTCATGCTCACAATATGAATGTAGTTAAATTCACCGAAACCATTAAGGACAACATCGATGCTGAATTGTGTGTAGGTAACATTGCAACTGCAGAAGCTGCTGAAGACTTGATTTCAATGGGTGTAGATGCACTTAAAGTTGGAATCGGTCCTGGTTCAATGTGTACCACCCGTATTGTAGCTGGTGTAGGTGTTCCTCAATTGACCGCCATTTCAGATGTTGCTGATGCAACTCGTGATTCAGGTGTCCCTGTTATTGCAGATGGCGGTATCAGATACTCCGGTGATGTTGCTAAAGCTATTGGTGCCGGTGCAGATGCAGTAATGCTTGGAAACTTACTTGCAGCTTCCCTTGAAGCTCCTGGTGATATTGTTGTTATGAACGGAAAACAATATAAGAAATACCGTGGAATGGGATCCATGGGTGCAATGACCAGTGAGTTTGACGGTGGAGCAGACAGATACTTCCAAGGTCAAAAAAGTAAAATGAACCACACTAAATATGTCCCTGAAGGAATTGAAGGTGCTGTACCATACAGAGGTACAATTGAAGAAATTCTTTTCCAATTGGTTGGTGGATTAAAATCATCCATGGGATACTGTGGTGCTGAAAATATTGCTGCAATGAAAGAAAAAGCAAAATTCGTTAGAATTACAAGCAGTGGAATTAAAGAATCCCACCCTCATGACTTGTTAATTACTAATGAAAGTCCTAATTATCCAACTCTTGAATAATTAGGAATTATCAATTTTTTTTGATGGGAAATATAATGGAGCATATAGATTTATAGGAAATTGGATTATTCTCATCAAAATTATTATATTTTATATTAAAACAAGTGTTTTTTCTTTAAAATACTTATTTTTACCAAACCTTTAAATATAAGTAAGTATAATATTATTACATTAGATAATTTTATGATTATTTTAGATAATCAATGTAAATTCAATAAATTTACATTTTATTAAATTTTATTATTAATGGAGAGAATTTAAATGGCAAGAACTAAAAAAGTGGGTATTACAGGAAGGTTCGGTGCAAGATACGGAAGAAAAGCTAAAAGATCTGTAAAGATTATTGAAGAAAACATGAAAAAAGATCATGTTTGTCCTAAATGCGCTAGACCTTATGTTAAAAGACAAGCTGCTGGAATTTGGAAATGCAAAAAATGTGGTGCAGTATTTACTGGTGGGGCTTACGTTCCACAAACTCCTATGGCAAAATCTGCAGCACGTAGTATAAGAGACATTAAAGTGGAGGAATAGGCCTTGTATAGGTGTCCACGTTGTGGAGCAGAAGTAGACCATAAGAGCTACATGGAAAATAAATGTCCTAAATGCAGATATAGGATTTTATTTAAAAATGTTCCAGAAACAACAAGAATTATAAAAGCAAGATAATTTCATCTGCTTTTACTAAATTTTTTACTATTTTTGATTTAAATGTTAATCTCAACTTCTAGAAAACCTTCTCAAAAAACTAGAAAATTCTGTAAAAATTTAGCGCATGCAACTGGTTCTACCTCAGTAAATAGGGGTAAAATGAACATGCGTGAACTTTTGTTAAAGGCATTGGAAGTTGATGAATTTAATTTAGCTATTGTAAATGAGATTAAGGGTAATCCAAGTAGGATTTCATTTTATTCTAATAAAGGGGATTTATTGCTTACAATTCTCATTGGAGCATCTGAAGAAAACGAAAAGATGAACATTGCTCCATCACAATTAAAAATAGTATCTGAAGTTGACAAACTCAATGTCTTAAAGGATATCTTAGACATGGATTTAGTGGAAAGCGCAGAGGAAAATTATATCTTGATTTCTAAAAGTGATGATTCAGTCGCTATGATAAATTTCATTAATAAATTTGGGGAAAAGCTCAAATTCCAAATTAATGTCAAAAAGCTTTTAGAGGTTTCAAATGATTGATGACAGCCTTCTTGAGCGAGTTAAAAGTAACATAGTCATTGAATTTGAAGATAATAGTCAAGCCAAGATAATTTATGATTCCATACTTTTAGAATTCAACACTGCTCCTGATTTCAGATCATCCATGACAATCGATTTGGATGAATCTAATATTGTGATTAATATTGATGCGGAAGATTCTACATCATTTAGAGCTTCTGTCAACTCAGCAATCAAGTGGATTAAACTGGCATTAGAAATAAATAACTTAACCAATTAATGTTTATATAATTATTAATTAAAAAGGTGATAATATGGAGATTCCTGAAAATATTCAACAACAATTAAATCAGTTTCAACAATTACAACAACAAGCTCAAGCTGTAAGCATGCAAGTTCAAAATGTTGAAATTCAAATTCAAGAAACTGAAAAAGCTTTAGAAGAACTTAAAAAAACCGATAGCTCTACTGAAGTATTCAAACAAGCTGGTACTTTACTCATTAAAGTGGACTATGATGATGCTTTAGCTGACATGGCTGACAAATTGGAAACTCTTGAATTAAGAAAACAAACCATGTCCCGTCAAGAAGAAAGAGTAATGAAAAAACTTGAAGAAATGCAAGCTACTATCCAAGCTGCAATGCAAGGTATGGGCCAATAGGCTTAATACTTTATTTTTCTTTTTTTTAGGATTTTTATGTCAAAATTAAAATTATTATCTCAAGATGATTTAGCTACTATTTCTGATGATTTTGGTGAAATTCTTGAAAGTGAAGTTTCAAAATGCATTTCAATGAAAGAATTAGAAGATTTGGACTTGGACATTGTTCTTAATTACGAAAACGAACAATTGGATGTCGATGTCGATGTTGGCGTTTTATTTGATGAACTTTCTGAAATTACTCAAGATCAAGTTATGAATGCTATTGATGCGGCTTATTTGAAGTTCGATTCCTATATCGATGAGAATTTCAGAGTTTAATTATTTTTTTTAAATTCGTAAGTATTACTTTTTTTAATTTTTATAATATTAATGTAATACTTTTTTATAAAAAAGTATTTATATAATAAAAACAAATTATTATTTAGAGTTTGAAGTAACCTAATAGCTTAGCAATATTAAGACAACACGTAATACTATCTTTCAAATTTCCCTCTTTTTCTACTTCAAACTTTATTTTTATTTATTTATTCAATTTAACTTTATCAAGCAAATTTTATTAAAAATAATGGCATTTCAAGTCTTTAAAATTTGGTGTTTTATAATTTTTATAATTTTATTCATTTATGTTAAAAAATATTGAATTAATTTTAAATTATGTTTAAATTTTTTATATATTTTTAAAAATTATAAATTCAAGTTTACTTTAATTTTTCTAAATTATAGTAACATTTAAATACTATGTTACTTAATTAAGTAATAGAGGTCCATAACATGATATCATGTTATTTACCATAAATTGATCATTATTTTTATATTCTCGAGATGAGGCTAAAAAACATTTAGCTCATCTCACCTCCTATACGTTTTTTTAAAATTATTAAATACTTGTTTTATCTAACTATTATTATGATTAAGAAAATTCCAGTTATAGATTTAAAACAACACCGGGCCGTAAGTGGAAAATCAGGAATGAGGGACACATACCAACCGTTAAGGACAGTTTTCGCCACATCTTCCAATCCCGTTGAAATAGCTCAGGGATTAAAATTAAACGGTGCGGATGAAATGTATATTGCTGATTTGGATTTGATTGAATCAGTAGGCCACAACATCAATGATGTTAAAATGGCAAATACAGTTTTGCCTGTTATGTTTGATGGTGGCGTTAAAAATTGTGAAGGCTTTGAATTCTTCCTGGACTATGCATTTAAAATAATCATTCCAACCGAAACTCTTGAAAGCATTGAGGAAATGGAAAAGATATTCGATAAATATCCTAAGGAAAGAATTGTTGTCAGTGTCGATGTTAAAAACAATGAATTGTTGTCCAAGAATTTTGATATGAGCTTATCCGAATTTAAAGATGTCTTAAAAAGATTAGACCCTAATGAAATTATTCTTCTGGACATTACTGGTGTCGGCACTGAAAAGGGATACAATAAAATGCTGCTTGAAGAGTTTGAAGAGTTGAAGGAAAAATTAATCATTGCCGGTGGTTTAAATAAAGACTCTTTAGGTGAGTTAGAGTCATTGGGTATAAAAAAAGTGTTGATAGGAACTAGCCTGCATTCAGGCGAAGTAAAACTTCTAGACTAGAACACTCAAAATCAAATAAGGGAATACGCAAGCTATTATAAATAAAGCAATACCTAATCCTAGTTTATTTCTATCATTTTCTAATGATCCAGATATAATAAATACAAATCCGAAGAATCCACAGATTACTGGAAGAATATGTGAAAATATTGTTGTTCCAACTATCGCCATTTTAAATCACTACTATAATTTACATTTTTTAATTATTTAAATATAACTTAATTATACTTTAAGATTTGTAGTTCAAAGGTTAAATAACTTTTTTATCTTTAAAATTTCAAATATTAAGACTATGAGAATTGATGTACATCACCATCACAAGAAAGCCGGTGAAAATTTAGCATTTGTTTTTTTCATGAATCTTGCTTTCAACATAATCGTCATTGCAGGCGGCCTTGCAACCAATAGTATGGCCATACTTGCCGATTGTATTCATGACCTGTCAGACACCATTTCAATAGCCTTTGCCTGGTTTTTGGAACGCATTGCCCAAAGGGACTCAACAGACAACTATTCTTATGGCTATCAGAGATTTTCAATCCTTGGAGCGGTCATAATATCTATTTTTGTAATTATAATGGCATTGATAATCCTCCAGGAAGCTATTCCAAGACTATTTGCTCCTGAAAGTGTTGATGCTGATGGGATGTTGATGGTTGCGATTGTCGGAATTGTTTTTAAGATGATTTCTGTTCACCGATTATATGGTGGGGAAACATTCAATGAAAAGGCCATATTGTTTCATCAGTTGGGTGATGTATTTGAATGGGTAGCTATTCTGATTTTGAGTGTTGTATTGATGGTTTGGGATGGTGCTCCATATCTGGACCCATTTGTTTCAATAGGAATTGCATTATGGTTAATAGTTAATCTTGGAAGAAATCTGTACAAGTCCGTTGAAGTCTTGCTGCAAAAGACACCTAACCATTTTGATGTTGAGGAATTTAAGGGCAATGTTTTAAAAATTGAAGGTGTTGAGGGAATAGGCGATTTTCATGTTTGGTCTTTGGACGGAATCGATTCTGTTTTAACACTGAAAGTTGTTGTTGGCGACAGTGCAAATCAGGACCCTATTAAAAAAGAGATTTATAGTATTGCATCTAAATATCACATTGTAGATATTACTATAGAATTTGACTGAATGGAGAATTTTATGACGCTGGTTGTTATTGGGCCTGTAACGGAAGATCTAATCATAATTGGAGAAGAGAAATCTCGTAAAGTTGGCGGAGCCACTTACTTTCAAAGCTTTGTTTTTGAAGAGTTTTACAAGGATTATCTGGCAGTTGTGAATTGCAGCGATGAAAGTTTGATTAGGGATTTTCCTTCAAAAGATAAGGTTAAAGTAGTATTAAAAGACGATACTCATTTTTTCATTAACAGATATCCTTTTGAGGATAATTTGGATATCCGTGAACAGATAAGCAATTTTGCAGATATTCCAATATTGAAATCTGATCTGGAAGATATTTTGCCCGATGAGATAGATGCCTTTGTAATTAATCCCCTCAATAGGCATGATTTTCCACTAGAAACAATAGACTATTTGAAAAGTTTCAATGTTCCGATTTTCATGTCAGTTCAAGGATTTTTAAGGATGCCTCTTGATGAAGTAAATGAAAATTACACTATAAAATTAGAGGACTTTGATGAATTTTGTGATATTTTAGAAGGTGTTACCTCAATATTTTTAGATGAGGGCGAATTGAACATCATAGGTTTGGACTTTGATGTAGATGAGATAGTCGTAACTGATGGAAGTAGGGGATCAAGAATAATTGGTGATGGGGAAATAAAAATCGATGCCGTGAAATGTGAAGATGTTGTGGATACGACTGGCTGCGGAGACACTTATATGGCAGCATATATTACACAAAAAATATTGCTTAAAAATAGTAAAATTGCAGGTGACTTTGCATCAAGTATTGCTAGTCGCAAAATTGAAAATTCTGGACCCTATAATTCAAATTGACATATCAAATTTTTATTTTATTTTATTTGCCTTTTAAATTGTTTTCATTTTTAATTTTAGATAGTTTTTAATTAAATTTTCCTTATTTAGAAAACTTTATTAATTAATATAATTATAATTAAATATGTATTTCTGAATTTTTTAAACACTACAAAGGGTCATCATGTTAAACAAATCATCAAATATAATCGAAAGGGAATTTAAAAATCTACGTAAGGAGCTATTGGATTTAACTTTAAGGAATCAACTTCTTAACTTTAAATCAAGAGCAAAAACCATTACCATAGTAAATCAGTCTCCTGTAAACCTTTTTCAAACATTGGTCCTGCAAGAGCATAAGATGTATTTTGTTGCTAATAAGAAAGATAAAAAGGAAGACAAGTCTTCAGTATGGGACCATATTCCGTTTGATTTTTCAAAGTTTTCAGAAGGGGACAAGAAACTAGCTACCGATTTGACCCCAAAGGAACTCCAAAAAAGATTATATTACATTAATAACCAAGCGAAAACAATGCTTCAGGAGCAAGGTTATAACATTTTATATTTGGCGGTTGGTTTTTTAGAATGGAAAGACAAATCAAAGCCAAGACAGAAAAACAATGCTCCTTTAGTCTTGATACCAGTTTCAATGGAACGTAAGAAGGTTGGTGAATCATTCAACCTTTCATGGACTGGTGAGGATATTCAGACAAACATTTCACTTAAGGCTAAATTATTAGAAGCGGGAATTGAACTTCCAAATTTTGAATTCAAAAGATATGGCGAGGTCATAGACCATTATATTGCAAGCGTAAGGCGTGCAGTTAGCAGAATGGATGGCTGGGAAGTTAACAGTAATGTAGCTTTAGGTTTCTTTAGTTTTACAAAGTTCGTAATGTATAATGACTTAAACCCTGAAGCATGGGCTGAAAATGTGGATTTGACTAAAAATGAATTAATCCAAGCTATTTTCAATCCCGCTAAAAATGACCAGGAAGCATTCAGAGAAGAGGATATTGACTCACGTTTGGAATATCAGAATATGTATCAGGTTTTGGATGCCGATTCTTCTCAGATTGCAGCTATCCAGGACGTTAAGGCAGGTAGAAACCTTGTTGTGGAAGGACCTCCTGGAACAGGTAAATCACAGACTATTGTGAATTTGATTGCCGAATTATTGGCGGAGGGCAAATCAGTTTTATTCGTATCAGAAAAGATGGCTGCGCTTGATGTTGTAAAAGACAGATTAACTGCTGTCGGATTGGGCAAGTTTGTTTTGGAACTTCATTCCCATAAGACTAGGCGTAAAAAATTCTTGAAAGAGTTGCAAAAGGCAACCAATGTAAGGGCTCAAGAGCCATTGAATCTTGATCAGACAATTCGTAAGCTGGAGACTTTGCGTCGCCAACTTGATGATTATTCTCAAATTATTCATAAACCGGCATTTGCAGTTAACTTATCTCCATTCCAGTTATATGGAATGAAAGAATCTGCTGATGACCATTTTGCAACCAAAGGCACTTTAATGCCGTTAGTCAGGTTTCAAAGTCCGGAATCCATCACACTAAAAGATTTGGATGATATGAAAATAGCATTGGAAAACCTGGCTGAATTATATCAGACAATTTCAAAGGAAAATCCCTGGAGCAAATGCTCTCCAAAAAGTTTGCTTCCGGCTGATTTAAGGGAAATTGAAATGCTTATCAATGACACGCTATTTGCTCTTGACAATTTCATGGTCGAGCGTGGAAGGGTCTATGATATTTATGGAATTAAGCAGCCGGATACTTTAAATGAATTCCAGAATTCCCTATCAGCTTTTGAAATAATAAAATCTCAAAATGCGGAACTGATTGACGGATCCATAATCAAATCAGGGGCATGGAATAATAACAATGACGATGCATTTAAATTAATCCAAGAGCTTCAAAGGTATCAAAAATACGCCGGAATATTGACTAAATTCAATCAAAGCATTTTCCAGGCAGATATTGATAGATTGATATACGAGTTAAGAAATATTTCAACCAAAAAGTTCAGGTTCTTTAACAACAAGCAGCACATAGAACTTGTTGAAAGATACTATGCGGTACCTGTACCTGGAAGCATTGAAGAGATAATAAGGGATTTGCAGGAAGCAAAGGCCGTAATCAAAATTAGAAAAAATCTTGAAGCCAATGAAGCATTAGGTCAAAAGTATTATGGTGGATATTGGCATTTGAACGCCAATGTAAATGATTTGAAGGCTATTGCAAAATGGATGAATGAATTCACAGCACTTGTTCGTGAAGGAACATTTTCTGAAAATACCATTGACTTGATGAGTAAAGATTTATTTGACATTAAGCCTGAAAGAGACCTTGCGGAGTATATTGATGCTGGTGAGGAATTTGTTAGGGTACTGTCAAAACTTAAAGATAAGCTAAACCCTAGAAGCAAATTAATCTTTAAAAGGGAAACCGGTGATGTTCCGTTTGAAGCATGGCAGGAACAGCTGTACAATTGGAGAGGACAGCTATCAAGCTTACATTTATGGTCTCAATACTTAAATACCAAAAATGCACTCAAATCTTCAAATGCAAAAATGTTTGTAGATTCAATTGAAAAGAGAAACATTAAAAAAGAAGATATTGAAGCATTGGTGGAAGGAAACTTTGCAGATTCATTATTAAATATATTATTTGTTGAAAATCATGAGTTGGCTACCTTTGTAGGGGAGCTTCATGAAAATAGGATTCGCGAATTCAAGGATTTGGATAAAAAAATATTGGTTTTAAACCGTAAAAGAATCTATCAAAGGTTAAACAGCAATATTCCAAAAATATTTGGTGGAACTGAAAATCCACAGGCAAAAATACTTGCAGGCGAGTTTACAAGAAAAAGCGGGCACATGCCAGTTAGAAAACTCTTGGAAAAAGCAGGCGGAATGATAAAACAGATTAAGCCTTGTTTCATGATGAGCCCATTATCAATTGCTCAATACTTAGATCCAACTAACGAAGAATTGCAGTTTGATGTAGTCATTTTCGACGAAGCAAGTCAGGTAAAACCTGAAGATGCACTTGGTGCATTCATGAGAGGTAAAACTGCAGTTGTAATGGGAGATACCCAACAATTACCTCCAACATCATTCTTTGATCAGATGTCTGATGCTGAAAGCGATGAAGAGGAAGCAACCTCCCTTGATATGGAAAGTATCCTCCATTTATGCAAACTTTCATTCCCTGTTAAAATGCTCAAATGGCACTACAGATCTCGCCATGAATCTTTAATTACAGTTTCAAACCGAGAATTTTATGATGATGACTTGTTAGTTTATCCTTCACCTTCTCATAATGACCCTGAACTTGGTTTAAAATTCCACTATAATCCAAATACATATTATCTTAGAGGAGCATCATCCGCAAACCCTCTTGAAGCGGAAGATGTTGTAGAAGAGATTTTCAATCATTTTGAAAAATATGGCGATACAAAAAGTTTAGGTGTTGGAACATTTTCTGTTGCTCAAAAAAATGCGATTTTGGAAGCATTGGAAGTAAAACGTAAAGAAAGGCCTGAATTCGAACCGTTATTCTCCGATAACAAGGAAGAAAGATTCTTTGTCAAAAACCTTGAAACAATTCAAGGGGATGAAAGGGATGTTATTTTAATCAGTGTGGGTTACGGTTATGACCAGGACAGAAAGATGTCTCTTAACTTCGGTCCACTTAACCAAGACGGTGGGGAAAGAAGGTTAAATGTGTTAATTACACGTGCAAGGGAAAAATGTGTTGTATTCTCAAACTTCAAAGCATATGATATGAAATTGACAGCAAACCCTCCTTATGGGGTTAAATCATTAAAAGAATTCTTGGAATATGCTGAAAACTTGACTTTGGGAACTCATGTTGGCGAAGCTTATTCTCATGAGCCGTTTGAGGATGCTATTGCTAGCTTTTTAGAAGAAAACGGTTATACAGTTGATAGACAGATTGGATGTGCCGGATTTCGGGTAGACCTTGCAATTGTTGATGATGAAAATCCTGGAAAATATATTTTAGGAATTACAACTGATGGAAAAATGTATTCCTCAAGTAAAGTAGCACGTGACAGAGACAGGCTCCGTGAACAAGTATTGAATGGATTAGGTTGGAAACTTTACCACTTATGGTCAACTGATTGGTATAGAAATAGAGATTTAGGACGTAAAAAACTTTTAGAAAACGTTGAAAAATCTATTCGCAGAACACGTGCCGAAGAAAAACGCAAATCTGAAGAAGAGAAAAAATTGGCTGAAAAAAGAAGATTGGAAGCTGAAAAGAAAGCTGAAGAATTGCGCATAGCTCGCGAAAGAGAAGAAGCTGAGCAAAAAATGAAAGAAGACCAATCAGAAGAAGAAATTAATATTGAAGACATTGGTCCTGCCGATTTTGTTGAAGTTGAAAAAATTGATGATGACATATTGGAAAAACCGATTGATGTTTCTGAAATTGACCCTTCAGAGTTCTTTGAAGATGAAAGTCATGAAAAAACAGTAAATGAAAAGAAAACCTTTGAAGAAACTCCTTCTGAGTTTGTTAATGTTGATGTTAATGATGACATTGTTATTGAAGAGGTTCCTACTGAATTTGATGAAAGTGAAAAAATCAAATTTGATGATGAAATCAATGAAAATGCTGATCAACAGGACATTCAAACAACTCCAATGGAAGAACCTGTTACTGTTGAAAATGTAGAAGAAGAGGACATAATCTCAACTCCAATGGAAGAACCTGTTACTGTTGAAAATGTAGAAGAAGAGGACATAATCTCAACTCCAATGGAAGAACCTGTTACTGTTGAAAATGAAGATGAAACAGAGGATCTTGATTCTGAAGTTTGGGAATCAGATGAAGGAATTTCTCCAGAAGACAATGCAGAGGTTTGGGAAGATGAAAAAGATTATTCCGATGAAACTAACGATTCTATTTCAAAAGCAATTTCTGATAAATTCAAATCTCTCTTAAAATCTGATGATGAGGATACTAATAAAGAGGATGATTCAATTCTATCTAAACTCAGGTTCCATAAGGATTTGGGTGAAAATTCAGATTTAGATGATGATATCACTGATGTGGAAAGCACTAAACTGGAAGACATGATTGAAGATGAAGATAATGATCTGAATAATGTAGTTGATGAGGAAGATATTTCTGATGATTTGGACTTTGAACATCAGTCTTCTGATGATAGTTATTCACAATCTGGTGTAAAATTCACAAATAAAATGGATTTAGATTCAGATAAAGTAATTAATGATGTGTATGATGATAATGCATCTCAAAATGAAGATGCAGATTTCGCTGATGATTATGTTGTAGTCGAGAATGAAGATGTGGTTAAGGAAGAACCTGTTAAATCCAAAACAGAGAAAAAGTCAACTAACAAGATAAATGAAGATGAAAAAGTAGACTTGGGATCTGATGATGATTATATTTATGTTGACCATAGTCATGATGATGAACGTTATTTAGAAGAAGACGACAAAATAGAGTTTGGATTTGATGAAGATAAACCTGAGGATTTCATGGAAAATGATGAAAAAACAGTTGATGAGAATGTCAATTTAGGTTCTGATGATGATTATATTTTTGTTAATCATGATCATGATGATAAACGTGTTTTGGATGATGAAGAACCTGTTGAAAAGGATACTGTAAAAGAAGAATCATTTGAAGAAGCAAATAAAGATCAGTATACTCATAAAAAAGCTCGTAAAACTAATTTTGTAAAATCATTGATATCCGATGTTGTCACTGGTGAATCTCAACTTGAACCAGAAGAAGTTGAAACCGTTAGGGGTGAAGTTATCCAAGAGGACGAAGTTCCATTACACAAGCCAGCTCCAAAAGATGATTTCGTTGTAGAGGCGGAAATTGTGAATGATGATGAAGAGTTAAATATTTTCTCCGATAATTTTGGAGAAGATGATGGATTGGATAGGCCTGCATCTAAAATGGATTACACTGAAGGTGAAGAATTAAATATTTTCACTGATAAATTTTCCAAATCAGAAAACGATGAAAATCGTAGAAAAGCTAATGACATTGTAACAAAAGCTATGGAAGATTTCCTTGATGATGTATTTGATAATGTTGAATTACAGAAAGAAGTTTATAAGGATGAAATTATAGAAGATGTTCCTAATGTAAATAAAGAAGTTGTTGATGATGTGCCTGTTTCTCGTGATGTGGATAGGGATGTTGTTGATGATGTGCCTGTTTCTCGTGATGTGGATAGGGATGTTGTTGATGATGTACAGATTTTCCCTGAACAGGATGACATTCCTCAGGAGGAAGATGTGAAAATTGACGATACTCAAGATACTCCTCAAGAAGAAATTGGTGATGGTGTAACATATTATCAAGGTTCTAATGATGTTACAAGCAAACTCAGGAAGAATAATTTCTATTATGAGGAAGAAAAACCTAAGTCTGTTAGAGATTCAATTAGGGGAATTAAGAAGGATATGCAATATATCAACAAATCCTTAAAGGAAATTGAAAATCCTACTCAAATTGACTATGTTTCCGTTGTTGATAGAACTGAAGAATTTGACCCTATGGACTATTTGAACAGGCCAAGTGATGATGATTCTGATAAAATTCTTGAAAAGGAACAAGGATTAACATTTGCTGAAAAAGAAGAGCAAAGAATTGAAAAAGAAATGGGAATGGAAAATCATAGAAAAGAAATTTCCAATGAAGATGAGGTAATTATCCCAGTTCATGAGCAATTTAGAAGAGAAGACCTTAAAGACCAAGCTTTAGAGGATATTATTTCAAGTGCTAATGAAGATTATAAAGAGATTGAACGAAAGAGACATCAAAAGGACAATCAATTAAAGGCCTTTGATGACCAAATTCTTCCAGGAAAAGGAAAAATGGAAGATAATATCATAAATTATGTTCAAATCGATGATATTGGCCTACATTCATCTGAAGAGTTATACAAACAGCCAATTGAAAATGTAGCAAAATCAATTAAGGAAATTGTAGATATTGAAGGTCCAATTCATATTAAAGAGGTAACTAACAGGGTTAGGGATGCTTGTAATATTAACAGAGCAGGATCTAATTTGAAGAAACGTGTTAATGCGGCGATTAGTGAAGCAGAAAATTCAGGAGATATCATTAAAATTGGAGACTTCCTATATGATGCTTCAAACAATAATATTGTTATTAGAAGAAGAAACAAGCCGAATATTGAGTTAATTTCAGATGAGGAAATAGCTAAAAATATTGAAACAGTTCTAATCCACAAGCAGAATGTCACAACTGGTCAGATTGCTAAAGAAACTTCACGTAACTTCGGATTCAAATCCACTTCTAAAAAGACTGCTACCAGAATTAATAGTGTTTTGGATTTAATGATTGCCAACAATAAAGTTAAAATTGAAAATGATATTGTTGAGCTTAAATAGGGTGGTTCATGTCAACTAAAGTCAAATCCCCTGATAATTTGCCGAATAAGCCTGGTGTCTACATAATGCGTGATTCTACAGACACCATTATTTACATAGGTAAGGCAAAAAATCTTATTAAAAGGGTTAAATCTTATTTTAGAGAGAAGCTTGATAGGCCAAAAACCCAAATATTAATGAGTCATTTTGATAGTTTAGAATACATTGTAACTAATTCTGAAAAAGAAGCTTTGATTTTGGAAGCTACATTAATTAAAAAGCATCGCCCAAGGTATAATGTTCAGTTAAAGGATGATAAGAGATATCCTTATGTAAAGATTACTGATGAGGAGTTTCCCCGTTTGGTTATCACAAGGAACGTTACAAAAAATGGAGTGTATTTTGGTCCGTTTACGGATGTGGGTTCAGTTAAACAGACAGTTAAATTTTTAAAATCTTTATTTAAAATAAGAACTTGCCGTAATATGAATGGGCCTTGCTTGAATTCTCAAATTGATTTGTGTTATGCTCCATGTGATGGCAGGATTACTAAAGAGGAATACTCTGAAATCATTAATAAGATTGATTTGTTTTTCCAGGGAAAATACTCAACTATTGTTAAGAATCTTAAAAATGAGATGATGGAAGCGGCTCAAAATGAGGAATTCGAAAAAGCGGCAGTGATAAGGGACCAGATTTCTTCAATTGAGGAGATTATGGAGAAGCAGTTTGTTGACCTTGTTGATGATGACTTGGATCAGGATGTAATAGCCATTGCTCCGGGTGAAAATGAGGTTGTGGTCATCATAATGCCAATCAGAAATGGAAAGATAGTTGGGCGGGATGACTTTTTAATGAGTGCTTCACAATATGACTCATCATCTGAAATAATGTTTTCATTTATTCAACAGTATTATGGTTATAATAGACATATTCCAAAGCAAATCCTTTTAGATGAAGATATTGATGATAAGGAATTGCTTGAGGAATGGTTAAGTGATTTAAGAGGAAATAAAGTCAAAATTAAAGTTCCTCAAAAAGGTGTTAAATTAAGGCTTGTTAAAATGGCGAAGAAAAATGCCGAAATCATTAAGCATCAAAAGAAAAAGATGGAGGATGCATTGATAGAGCTTAAGAAATACCTTAAGCTTGAAAAATTGCCTCGTGTAATCGAAGGATATGATATCAGTAACATTTCGGGACAGTTTGCAGTAGGTTCAAAAGTATCATTTAAAGATGGGAAACCTAACAAAAAAAGGTATAAACATTTCAGGATGGAAACTCCTGGACCGAACGATTTTGCTATGATGGAGGAGCTATTGACTCGCAGATTAAAAATGGTCGAATCAGACCCTGAACCAGACTTGATAGTCATTGATGGTGGTAAGGGACAGCTCGGAATGGCATGTGGGGTTTTGGAGGAATTAAATCTAACTCATATTCCAATCATTGGTCTTGCAAAGGAATTTGAAGAGATATATCTTCCTAATACAAAACGACCAATTATCATTCCTAAAAATAATAAGGCATTGCACTTGCTTCAGCAAGTAAGGGATGAATCTCATCGCTTTGCGATAACTTATCACAGAAAACTTCGCAGCAAGAATATTTCAGCCTCTTCACTTGATGATATCGTTGGAATCGGCAAAAAAAGAAAAATTGCTCTTTTAAAAGAATTTGGAACCATTGATAATATTAAAAAAGCATCTATCGAAGATTTGGCTAAAATAAACGGCATGAATCAAAAAACGGCTGAAAATGTCTATAATTATTATCACTAGTGTTATATTATTTTTTAAGAAAAATGGCTTATTTTCCATTAAGTTTAAATATAAGTATTTTTATAATGTTTTTATAAGAAATTAAAGGAATTATTATTTATGGTAAAATGTCCACGGTGTGGATATGATAACTCAATCAACGCCGTATATTGTGATAATTGTGCCTATCGTCTCACAGACCATAAAGGGAGATATATTAAAAATACAAAACGAGTTAATAAGTGGGACATTGGTATTGCTAGGAAAATTGTTATTGTATTGGGAATTATTATTATAGCGCTGTTACTCTTCTCTTTTATTTATAATAATACTCAACCATCGGATAATGAGACTTTAAATGTCATTACTGATGATGGAAGTGTTCATAAAACTGCTTCCTATCCATATGAAGCTGTAATTTTATACGAAGGTAGTTGGTATGCTGAAATGGGAAATCCGAATTACCTTGTAAAAGAATCTGGATACGGTCCTGAAACATTTACATTAGATTGCGCCGCATGGGATAGGGTAGCTATTGATGCTCAAAAATATGATTATGGTGAAGGGGAATTTAAAGTTCAATTATTAAGAAATGGTGAAGTTGTAGCTGAAAATTCAACTACAAATGTAACCGGTAGGATAGTAATTAATTATAATTACTGAGTTTTTTCTAATTGATCAATTTTCGCTTGTAATAACTCGACTAATTCATCAGTTTTATATAATCTGATTTCCTGTTCGTCTTTGTCTTTGAATACTTTGATAAATTCGATAAGGTCATTGCATAGTTGGTCGTATTGAATATTTAGTGTGTTGAAGTTATTCATTAGAGCAACTAGTTTTTCTTGTTCGATTACTTCAGGTTCTCTTAAAATTCTTTCAATGTTTACAAAGTGAGTTTCAATCATAAGTTTTTCTTCTTCCAATATGTTTTGATATTCTTGAATTTTATTTTCAGTTGCCATTTTAATCACTTATTTTTTAATTAATATAAAATATAAATACTTTCATTAATATAAATTTGTATTATAATAAATGGGGCATAAAGAATGATAAAAGTTGAAAATGTAAGTAAAGATTATGAATTAGCCGATGGAACAAAGGTTACAGCACTTAAAAATGTTAGTTTTGAAGTTAAGGAAGGTGAAATATTAGGAATCATGGGTAAAAGCGGTTCCGGCAAGACTACACTTTTGAGAGCTTTAAGGGGTGTTGAACATATTGATGAAGGAAGCATAACTGTTGGTGAAGTTAGCATCAATCAAGATTCATCCCAATATTATTACAACAAACTCAAAAAGGAGACTGCTATCCACCTTCAAAGGTCTTTTGGTATCTGGCCTGATACCGTTCGTGAAAACGTATTGAGAAAATTGTATGCCAGAAGATATTTTGATGAGGGAGATACTAATTTTGAAGTCGCTGAATCAGAATTCGGTGATGAAGCAGACGAGCTTTTGGAGCTAGTTTCCCTAACCCATAAAAAAGACCACTATGCATCCGTATTGAGTGGTGGTGAAAAACAAAGGCTTATTATGGCAAGACAACTTGCAAAACAACCTACAGCTTTACTTCTTGATGAACCTGCAACCATGGCATGCCCTAAAACAAAACAAGAAATATTGGATGCAGTTAAAAAAATTAACAAGGAATTGAATATTACTGTCATTATTGTATCACACCTGCCGGATATCCAAAAATATTTGGCTGATAGGGTTATTTTACTTGAAGACGGTGAAATTGTTGATGAAGGTTCTGCTGAGGACATCTGCGATAAATTCATGGAAGGAATGGATGATATTGTTGATATTGAAAATATTGCAACCGATGAGGATGTTATACAGGTAAATGATATCTACAAACGATTCTATCTGTTGACCGGTGGTGAAGTTTTACAAATTGAAGATATAAACTTCACTGTTCAAAGAGAGAATATATTAAGCATTATCGGGCCTAGTGGTGCTGGAAAAACAGTCCTTTTAAGAATGCTTGGAGGACTTGAGGATCCTGATAAGGGTGAAGTGTTGTATAATGTCGAAGGCGAGTGGAATGATGTGGATATTCCAGGTATGGGCCGTATGAAAATCAGGTCCCAGTTAGGTTTCATGCACCAGGAGTTCGCTTTAAGCCATTATGCTACTGTATTAAATCAGTTAGCTACCAGATTAGGTTATAAAAATCAGAACATTGTTAAGGAAGCTCAAGAAAGAGCTAGAAGAATTGGTCTTAGTGAAGAATTATTGGATTCATTTTATTTGCTGACTGATTTGCCTGAAGTTGAAGCAAGAGACAGATTGAAAAAAATCGGGCTTGATGCAGATATTTTGGATGATTTATTCCCAAGGTTCCCTGAAACTGCAACAAAAGAAGCTGTCGCAGATATATTTGAAAGTCTTGATTTGGACATGGATATCCTGCATAGGAAATCCTATGAATTATCAGGCGGTCAAAAAGTACGTGTAATGCTTGCATTGATTTTAGTGTCAAGACCTAAATTCCTGCTTTTGGATGAGCCATTCGGTGATTTGGATCCAGTTACTTTAAGGGATGTCACCAATGCTTTAAAAACAATTTCCAAGGATTATGGAATTACCATTGTGATGATTTCACATAATACTGACTTCATTAAGGAGTTAAGTAACAGGGCCATATTCATGGATGACGGTAAGCTCATTGATGATAGTGAAAATATCGACCAGATTGTTGATAACTTCATTGATTTCTGTCATGCTGATTACTTGAAAGGGGAATGAGAATGTTTGATGTTATAGCTGTTCCTGTTGACGGGTCTGAATATGGTTACAAGGCGGCGGATGTGGCTATTGAGATTGCTCAAAAATTCAACTCTAAAATTGCAGCCGTTCATGTTTTAGAGGAATTTTCATTCAATAGTTATGATTCAGAAGAAGATTCCGGTGATGCAATTTTGGCAAAGATAACTCAAAAAGCCAATAAGTTAGGAATTGAAGTTACAGAACATTTGCTTACAGCAGACCCATTAAGGGATATGAAATTCATCGTTGACCAAACTCGTGCAGATTTAGTGGTTATTCATGCACACGGTTCAAATAATAACAGGTTTGTCTCATTTGATGAGAATAATGTCTCTGATACTCAAATAGGTTCAGTTGCAGAAAGGCTTCTTAGAACATCTGTGGTTCCTGTATTATTAGTTAAATAATACTTTAAAATTTTTTTTTCCTTTATTAATCCTTCTAGCCCTCTTTTTTTTACTAAACTTTTTATATAATAATAAAGATAGTTAAATATAACATAAATTGTTAAATTTAGGAGATATTTTATGATAGTTAAAGATTGGTGCTCATTTTGTGGTGAGTGTGCCGGAGTTTGTCCGAGAAATTTAATTCAAGTAAGAGAGTATTCATTAGTATTTAATGAAGATGACTGTAAAGATTGTGATACATGTATTAAAGCATGTCCTATTAATGCATTAGAAAAAGAGGATTGATTATATGATTGAAACTGATGTAATTGTAGTAGGTTCTGGACCTGCAGGTTCCAGTGCAGCTAAACACGCTGCATTAGGTGGAGCTAAAGTAATTTTAATGGATAAGAAATCTGAAATTGGTGCACCAAAAAGATGTGCGGAAGGTGTTTCAATTCAAGGACTTGAAAAGTTAGGCATTGAACCATCACCTCGTTGGGTTACCCAAGAAATTCAAGGTGTTAGAATCCAAACTCCTGACGGGACCGATGTTTGGTTAACTAAAGATGAAGTTAAATTGCCTGAAGCAGGATACATCTTAGAGAGAAAAGTATTCGATAAACATATGGCAATGGATGCTGCAAGAGCTGGTGCAGAAATCAGAATCAAAACTTTAGTAACAGGCATTGAAAAAATCGATGATGGTTATATGGTTTTCACCGAATCCATGGGAAAAGAAGAAGTATTCAAATGTAAAATATTAATTGCTGCCGATGGTCCTGAAGGTCACATTGCAAGATGGGCAGGTTTAAGACCGGCTGCAAAACCTAAAGAAATGGAATCCGGTGTGCAATATGAAATGTGTAATGTTGAATTCGAAAGACCAGGTGTCATTGAATTCTACTTAGGATCCTGTGCTCCTGGAGGATATGTCTGGATTTTCCCTAAAGGAGATGACATAGCTAATGTAGGTTTAGCAATTTTACCTCATAAGGCTGAAAAAACAGCTATTGAATACTTGGATGATTTTGTTGCAACATGCCCTTACTTAAAAAATGCTCAAGCAGTTGAGTTGAATGTAGGTGGAGACCCTGTTGGCGGAATGACCAAAAAACTTTATGATGATAATATTTTAGTCTGTGGAGATGCTGCAGGTCAAGTAAACCCATTAACCGGTGGAGGTATCATTAGTGGTATGACCGGTGGAATGTGCGCAGGCCAAGTTGCGGCTCAAGCTATTAAGGAAGACTGTTCCAAAAAATTCTTGAAACAATATGATGAAATGGCTCATGAAGAACTTGACCATGAAATCAAGAGGTATAAAAAAGTCCAAGAATATTTACTTACCTTATCTGACGAAGAGCTTGACAGCATCGCTCATGCATTCCAAGGCGAAAGCTTTGACAAAATATCAACAACTGAAATTGTTAAAAAATTAATTAAAGTATCTCCAAAAGCATTACTTAAATTAGGTAAATTCGTATAGGTGTTTAATTTGATTTTAGTTACGGGTGGAGCAGGTTATATAGGTTCCCATACTAATAAGGCATTAAATAATGCAGGATATGAAACTGTTGTTTTAGATAATCTTTGTAAAGGTTATGAAAACTTTGTAAAATGGGGGAATTTTGAAAACTATGATTTTGGAAGCAAAAATATAAGGGAAGTTTTTGAAAACTATGATATTGATGGTGTCATTCACTTCGCAGCTTTCTCATCTGTAGCTGAATCAGTTGAATTACCTCAAAAATATTTTAAGAACAATTATAAGAATACATTAAATCTCTTGCAAGTCATGAGAGAATTTGGTGTAGATAAATTTATTTTATCTTCAACTGCTGCAGTGTATGGAAATCCTGAAAAGGTTCCAATTACAGAAGATCAAGATTTAAAACCAATCAATCCTTATGGACACTCCAAATTTATCACTGAAAAGGCTCTTGAAAGAGAAGCTGAAAAAGGTGATTTCAATTTTGTATCTCTTAGATATTTCAATGCAGCAGGAGCGGATTTTGATTGTGAGATAGGGGAATTGCATGACCCTGAAACTCACTTGATTCCATTGATATTGGATGCGGCTATTGGAAAACGTGATAGTATTTCCATTTTTGGTGACGATTATGATACTCCTGATGGAACTTGTGTCCGTGATTACATTCACGTCAATGACTTGGCTGATGCACATGTTAAGGCATATGAATATTTATGCGATAAAAACGAATCAAATATATTTAACTTAGGAAATGGTGAAGGATATTCTGTTCGTGAAGTAATTGAAATGTGTAAAAAGGTCACTGGTCGTGATTTTGAAGTTAAAATTGATGAACGCCGTGAAGGCGATCCTGCTATTTTGATAGCTGATTCAACTAAAATTAAAGAGGAATTGGGATGGATTCCACAATATAATCTTGAACAAATTGTTGAATCTGCTTGGAAGTGGCATGAAAAAGTGAATATGAGTTAGGTAATGTTCATGCAAAATGAAAATCATGAATCAAAGATTGATGTTCGCATAATTGTTGAAGGTTTGGATATTGCACAGCTTGTTTCTAAAGCTGTCAATAATATTCAACTCGAAAATGATTATAACATAATTGTTTCATCAATAATTCCTACCGTTGAGCTGGACATGGTTAAGAAAGTGGCTAGCGGAGCAGACATTTTATTAATTGGCGGTTACGGTCATGATGAAACATTTAATATACTTTTCAATGAACTGAAAACTGATTTTAATCATATCGGATTATTTGATTATAACAATATCATTATTGAAGATGAGTCAATTGACTTTAAATTGGCTGAAAAGGAAATCCTAAATTCAATAATAAAATCCACTCTGTCTTATTCTTTAAATCTAATAAATATACATACATTAGAAAATAAGCTAATGAAAGTAACTCATAATTATAATAATTTATTAGATGATTATAATCAAGTTTTAAAAGAAAATGAAGTTTTATCACAGGAAAATAATGAGCTAAGGGAAGATATCGATGAAGTAAAATCTGACTTTTCAGCTTTTAAATTACGCTATGATGACATTTATTCCAGAGATATTCTTGAAATTTTTAATCTGAACGATTTGTGGCAGGAAACATTTAGACAAGATTTAAATGATGAGGAAAGGGTTGTAATTGCCACAAATAAGTTCAAGCCGGATAATATTATTGTTGGTCAAGGTTTTATAGCTGCAGAATCCAAATCTAAAGCTATTGAATGGTTAAAAATTATTAGAACTGCTTTGATATTTGTAGATGATAATTCAGATGACTTAAAAAAAGAATTAAATGAAAAAGAAGAAGAAAAAATTCCAGAGGTAAAAGAGGACTATGATGATATTTCCAATGCCTTTGAGAATTTTTGGGATTAATGCATAAAACAATTATTATTTTATACTAGTTTTAAGATAATTATAATTATACTATTTAATAGGAGTTAGCAAATGCACGGTGAAATGGAAGATAAGTGTGGTATTGTTGGAATTCACTCAAGTGATGATTCTAAAAATGTAGCACCTTTTGTTTATTATTGTTTGTATGCTTTACAGCACAGAGGTCAGGAATCAGCAGGAATAGCTAGTTTTAATTCAAAAGAAGGTTTGAAATACTATTGCGGCATGGGTTTGATAACTGATGTCTTTAGAGATTATGAAATTCAAAATTTAGAAGGCAGCATGGCTGTAGGTCATGTAAGATATTCCACTACTGGTCAATCAAAATTAGAAAATTCACAGCCTTTTGTCATTGATTTTGGTGACGGTTTTATTGCAATGGCTCATAATGGAGACATTGTTAACTCTGAAGAGTTAAGAAATGAACTTATCAATGAAGGATTCTATTTCAGATCAGATTCCGATTCTGAAGTCATCTGTTACATGCTTAAAAGGGAGCATTATGACAATAAAAAGGATGTTTTGGATGCTATTGAGGCTGTATGTAAGAAACTTGTTGGTTCATATGCATTGACAATTTTAATCGACGGTGACTTGTACGGTGTAAGAGATCCAATGGGCATAAAACCACTTGCTATTGCAAAAAGAGGTGAAGATTTCATACTTGCTTCTGAAACTGTTGCTTTTGATGTAGTTAATGCAGAATATATCAGAGATGTTGTGCCTGGTGAAATTGTCCACTTTGAAAACGATGAAGTCAATTCCCACATGCTAGAAAGCGCAGGCAAATGCAAACTTTCACATTGTATGTTTGAATATGTTTACTTTGCAAGGCCGGACAGCACAATCGATGGCATTAATGTTTATGAAACTAGGGTTCATATTGGCGAACAATTGCACAAATTATACCCTATTGATGCTGATTTCGTAATTCCCGTACCTGACTCATCAATTCCTGCAGCTATCGGATACGCAAGAGCTTCTGGAATTCCATACGGTGAAGGACTAATTAAAAACAGGTACGTTGGAAGAACATTTATCATGCCAACCCAAGAAGAACGTGAGTTAGCAGTCAGACTCAAATTAAATCCTATTAAATCAGCGATTAAAGGTAAAAAGATTATTTTAATTGATGACAGTATTGTAAGAGGAACAACATCCAAAAAATTATTGGACCTTGTTAAGGAAGCAGAACCGGCTGAAATTCACTTTTTGGTAGGTTGTCCTCCTGTAATTTCTCCTTGTTATTATGGTGTAGCAATGGCAACCAAAAAAGAGTTGATTGCAGCAAACTACAGTGTTGAGGAAATTAAGAATCAATTAAAAGTTGATTCATTAGGTTATATTACTCTTGAAGCTTTGGTTGAAGCAATCGGAATGCCTGAAGAGAATTTATGTTTAGGTTGTGTTAATGAGAAATATCCTACTGAAATTCCTGAAGGTCTTGAAGCTGAAACTTATTATAAACCTTAGATATTATGGTTGAATTATTAGCTCCTGCTGGAAATTTCATATCGCTACGCGCCGTTTTGGAAAATGGTGCTGATGCGGTCTACTTTGGCCTTGATGATTATAATATGAGGGCCAATGCAAAAAATTTCTCTTTAAATGATTTAAGTGAAGTTTCTAAAATCGCTAGTGAGTATGGAGCTAAAACTTATTTATGTACAAATATTATTTTAAACGAACGCTTAGCCTCAGAGCTTGAATCTAATTTGGAAAAGATTTCCGAATCTGAAATTGATGGGCTTATTTTATCAGATATCGGGTTGATTGAAGACACCGTTTCACATGGTCTTGAAGCTCATGTCAGCGTTCAGGAAAATGTCACTAATTCTTATACGTTGAAAACTCTTGCGAAGCTTGGAGCCAAAAGGGCAATTCTTTCCCGTGAACTTTCATTAAAGGAAATCACAGACATTGCTCAAAAATCACCTATAGAAACTGAAATATTTATTCATGGTGCAATTTGCATGGCTATTTCAGGAAGATGCTTCTTGAGTTACGGGTTGTATGGAAGAAGTGCAAATTGTGGAGATTGCCTGCAGCCTTGCCGCAAAAACTGGACATTGACTTATGAGGAGGGTGACGATAATGTTATTAACTTCTCTGATGTTGAAGATGAGACATTTGTGGTAGCTGGAAGTGATGATGGAAGTTATAGGACTAACTTCTTTTCTCCAAAGGACATGTGCATGATTGAATATATTCCTGAGCTTATGAAAAGCGGTGTAGCATCTTTTAAAATTGAGGGCAGAGCTCGCAGTCCTGATTATGGTGCAATGGTAACTGGAATATATAGGCAGGCCATTGATGATTATGTGAAAGATCCATTAAATTACACGGTCAAAGATGAATGGATGGATGAACTTACCAGTGTATTTAACAGAGGTTTTGACACTAATTTTTATTTCAACACTCCTTTTGAGACCAGCGAGGACAACCAATCAAAATATATTAAAAAGGACATTGGTCAGGTTGTAAATTACTACAATAAAGTAAAGGCAGCGGAATTAAGGATATGGGATGATTTGAAACTTGGCGATAAGATTATTATTCAAGGACAGACCACAGGTTCCATTACCCACACTATTGATTCCATGCAGATTGAAGGCGTAAGTGTTGATGAAGTTAATAAAGGATGTAACGTAGCGATAGCTATTGCGCAGAAAGTGAGAGAAAACGATTTTGTTTATAAATTGGTTGAGAGGAATGTTGATGATTAAGAAGATAGCTATTTATGGAAAAGGTGGAATTGGAAAGAGTACTACGGTAGCTAATCTGTCTGCAGTTTGGGCTAGTGAAGATTTAAATTGTCTGGTAATTGGTTGCGATCCAAAAGCGGATACTACACGTACTTTATATGGGAAAAGAATTCCAACTGTTGTCCATACTTTAAAGGAAAATAGAAAACCTGAAAAGGAGGATTTGGTTTTCACAGGTTTTAAGGGCATTCAATGTGTTGAAAGCGGAGGTCCGGAACCTGGTGTGGGTTGCGCTGGACGTGGTGTCATTGTTGCAATGAAACGCCTTGAACAGTTAGGAATTTTTGACGATGATTTGGATGTTGTTGTTTATGATGTATTAGGTGATGTTGTCTGCGGCGGTTTTTCGGTGCCTTTGAGGGAAAAATATGCTGATGAAGTGTTGATTGTTACTTCTGGTGAATATATGTCACTTTATGCTGCAAACAATATAGTTCGAGGTGTTAAAAAGCTTAAAGGTAACTTAAGCGGTATTGTCTGCAATTGCAGAAATGTCGATAATGAAGAACAGATTGTCAATGACTTTGCCGAAAAGATAGGCACGCATGTTATTGGTACAATTCATAGAAGCAATTTGATTCAGGATGCCGAATTAGATGCAAAAACCGTTGTAGAAAAATACCCTGAAAGTGCAGAAGCACAAGAATACGCAAAGCTTGCTTCAAGCATTATGACTAATGAAAACATATCAACTCCAGAACCTATGAGTGATGAAGAATTTGAGGAATTTTTCAAATCATATTTAGATTAAGATGTATTATTCAACCGATTACATATCTCCATTAGGTGAAATGATTATTGCAAGTGATGGTGAAGCCATTTGCGGCGTTTGGTTCTATGGCCAAAAGCACTTTCCATCATTGGATGATTTCACACAAAATGATGACTTGCCTGTTTTTAGCGATGTAAAAAAATGGCTTGATGATTATTTCAATGGGTTGAATCCTAAAATCAACTTCAAACTTAAGCCGGAGGGAACGCAATTCAGATTGAATGTTTGGAAAATACTGTCTGAAATTCCATATGGGGAAACATTGACATATGGTGAGATTGCACAAAAGATATCTCCGACAATGTCTGCTCAGGCTGTCGGAGGGGCTGTTGGCCATAATCCCATTTCTATTCTGATTCCTTGCCATAGGGTTTTAGGTGCAAACGGCAAACTAACAGGGTATGCCGGCGGAATTGATAAAAAGATAGAATTATTGAAAATAGAAAATATTTTAAATTCCATTTAACTAATTTTAATTAATGTCAACTGCAGAAGATAAGATTTTTACAAAAGACTTTTTCCTTGTTTTTGGAGCGCTGCTCTTTACGGCACTTGTAATGTATGTGCTGATGTCAACAGTTACTGAGTATGCCACTTCGATGGGATCTTCTGCAATGATTGCAGGTCTTGTTTCAGGAATATATATCTTTGGTGGGCTTTGTTCTAGAGTTTATTCGGGAAATGCCCTTGAAAGAATAGGTTGGAAGAGAACTGCGCTGATTTTCATGAGCATTCATTTCATCTCCTGTCTGTTCTATTTTTTAGTCAGTGACGTGACATTGCTTATAATCGTCAGATTTATTCATGGAGTGGGTTTTGGAGCATCCGCCAATGCAATTGTAACAATAGCTTCGGCTGTTCTCCCTAAAAAACGCTTTGGAGAAGCGTTCGGTTACTTTATGTTGGGAACTACACTTGCAGTGGGTTTAGGCCCATTTATAGGTGGATTTTTATATGATACTGTGGGTTCTTACGGTTGCTTTTTGGCGGCCAGCATCTTTTCAGCAATTGCATTGATATCAATTTACTTCGTTGACGTATCAGCTCAAGATCCGGTAAACCATGAAACCAAAAGTGAAAATTCATTTTCAGGCATTGAAAAAATCATTGAACTTAGTGCGGTTCCCGTTTCTTTTTTCACAGGACTTACGGCTCTTGGTTATATATCAATATTGTCATTCAATAGACTTTATGCCAGTGAAGTAAATTTGACCGCTGCTTTTTCATGGTTCTTCATAATATATTCTGTCGTTTTAATATTGTCAAGACCGATTGCAGGAAAAATCCAGGATAACGGCGGAGACCTGATTGTTTGTGTAGTGGGGATAATTGCACAGGCCGTTGGATTGTTTTTAATTGCATTTTGTCCATCAACATTGACTGTGGTTATTTGTGCAATATGCGCCGCATTGGGTTTTGGTACTTTAAACTCTGCCTGCACTACAATCGTTACAAGAAATATCTCCGAACAGCGCCGTTCATATGCGGTTTCAACTTTTTTCATCTTCTGTGATGCAACTATGGGTTTTGGCCCTGCTTTGCTTGGAGTATTTGCGTCTAACGGATATGCTCCGGTGTATTATATATCCTCTCTCATAACACTGCTTGCATTACCGATTTGTTTATATGCTTTGAGGAAGTAATAATTGGATTAGATTAGTATGGATTTGCCGATAAACATCATAATAGGTAATGTAATTTCATTGATTGCAGGTATTTTTATAATTTTGAGCATGTGGGTAAACGATGAAAAACAGGCCTACAAATACCAGTTTTGGAATGCATTCATATTAATTATATCTTCAGTATTCTTCTTTTCATGGACAGGAGTCACTACTATGGCCATTGCGGCTTCTAGAAATGCAATGGTATACTATGATAGATTGACTAATTATTGGACAGTATTTTTCATTGTCATTTCAGTGGTGTTGGGTTTATGGGTGAATACAATGGGTTTTGTTGGCGTATTGCCTATTGTTGCGATAGTCCAGATTACATTATGCAATTACTATTTAAAATCAATTAAGACTATAAAAACAAGTTTCATCGTTAATAGTGCCATTTATATTGTTTATTTCCTGGCGATTTATGATTTCTCATCCGCTACAATAGAAAGCGTCACAGCTTTAATAGGATTGATATCATTAACTAGATTAATTAAATCTGAAAATAAATAAAAAAAGAAAGAAGGTTTAAACCTTTAAATATTAGTTCTTAGCTGTATATCTTCAACAGCATCTTCACTTACTTTTGTATCGCTTTTTTCAAAGCAGGACCAATGAAGAATTTCATTTTCATAAACGTAAAGACTTCCAAAGTTCACTTGATTTTCAAATTCGAAAACTTTTTCCAAACCGCTGCTTGGTTTGTCTTCAAATGTTGAACCCTTTGCATTTTTGATAATTTGTTCTGCTTCATCTACATTAACTGGAAATGTGGTGTTTTCGACTTTTGAATTTATCAAATAGCTTTTGATTATCTTTTCATGAAAATGACTGTATATCTCAGGATTTAAGAATAATTCAAAACCCTTTATTTCACCATTGAT